>CAZGXT010000192.1:0-5563 GCA_964529675.1 uncultured Caulobacterales bacterium | reverse complement strand
CAGCTACAGATCGTAGGCTTGGTAGGCCTTTACCCCACCAACTACCTAATCTGACGCGGGCCGATCTTTCGGCGTAAACTTTCCCCCGAAGGGCGTATCCGGTTTTAGCTGAAGTTTCCCTCAGTTGTTCCGAACCGAAAGGCACGTTCCCACGCGTTACTCACCCGTCTGCCGCTCCCCCCCATCAAGCAAGCCCAAAGGGCTTGCTTGATAATCTGAAGTTTCCTTCAAGCTTGCTTGAAGGAGGGGCGCTCGACTTGCATGTGTTAAGCCTGCCGCCAGCGTTCGTCCTGAGCCAGGATCAAACTCTCAAGTTGAGTTTGTTGGATCCTCTGCCGGGAGGGAAATCCCGACGCTCATCCTTATTACTGACGTGTCGCAAAACCAAACCCCCGAATGAACGGAAGTCATGGTTTTACTTTGTAAGAAACGTCAGCGGATGACAGATCCGGCTGTGAGCCTTTCGGCTCCGCCAGGACGTCGCCGCCCACGCTTCTCTTCCTCAAACCGACTTGTCAAAGAGCCGCCAGCCTTGCCCCGGTCACCCGAAACGCAGCCGACAAAAAACCGACGAACCCGAGACCGCCCCTTCACCCTTCAGACCGCAAGGCCTTCCGGCGTCAGGCGGCCATCCCGGCCGCGTCGGTGGAGCGCGGATGTAGTCGCCCGCCTCCGCCTTGTCAACGCACTTTCAATCTTTTTTTTCCACCGCCGATTTCGTCGAAAAAACACCGACTTAGGGGCGACAGAGCCTTATCGCGAGCAAACCGGCCGCGCTTCAGGCCTCAAAAAACGCTGAGACGCGTAAACTAGGAAAAAGAACCCCGCGGCGCAAGCGAAATCTTTCACCCCGCGCTTTGGTTAACGAACGGTAAACGCAGGTCGGTGGAGCGATGGCGGTCCCCGCCGGCCTCTTCGCGGGCGCCGCGAAAGCGCCGGCCTGAAGTCTTTTCTCCGTATACAGATCGTTGGCGCCGGATGAACTTTTCGTGACTTTGAGAACCGATCGCGCCGGCCTGCGTATCTTCTCTCGCAACGCCAATTCAAAGAGGAGTATCCCATGGCGCTAAAGCTTCTGGCGGCAATCGCCGCGTTCGGCCTCGCAGCCGTTCCCGCCTACGCCGACCATCATGAGAAAAAGGGGACGGTGAAAGCCGACATCGTCGATACGGCGATCGGCGCCGGCCAATTCTCGACGTTGATCGCGGCCGTGCAGGCCGCGGGCCTCGAAGAGGCCCTGCGCGCGCCGGGCCCGATCACCGTTTTTGCGCCGACGGATGCGGCGTTCGCAGCGCTTCCGGCAGGCACGGTCGACGATCTTCTGAAACCGGAAAACAAGGACAAACTCGCAGCGATCCTCACTTACCACGTCCTTGACGGCAAGACTAAGTCGAAGGATCTCGCGGGCAAGAAGCTGTCTGCGAAAACGCTCAATGGCGCTGAAGTCGCGGTCGATGCGACGAACGGGGTGAAGGTCGGCGGCGCGAACGTCGTCAAGGCCGACATCTATGCGTCAAACGGCGTCATTCATGTCATCGACGCAGTGCTGCTGCCGCCGGCACAATAAGCAGTTATACTAAGCTCAGCGGGAAAGGGCGCGCCGGCGGCGCGCCCTTTTTTTTCATGTCGCGATATACTCGCGCAGCGCCGCCGCCTCGCGCTCGGCGTTGTCGATCTTGAGCTTGACGACGTCGCCGATCGAAATGACGCCGAGGAGCTTGCCGCCCTCGACGACCGGCAGATGCCGGATGCGGCGGGCGGTCATTTTTTCCAGGATCTCATCCAGCGTCGCATCGGGCCCGCAGGTGATCGGAGAGGGCGTCATGCAGTCGGCGACCGGGCGCGACAGCACGCCGGGCCCGTCCGTCCGTATACGGCGCACGACGTCGCGTTCCGAGAGGATGCCGGTCACCCTGCCCTCGCCGTCCTTGACGATCACTGCGCCGATGTTCTTTTCGCCCAGGACGTCGACCGCCTCCTTCATGCTGATGGAAGAGGCGACGGCGAAAACTTCCGTCCCCTTCGCCTGGAGGATGTTGATCACTCGCATCGGAAACCTCCTTCACGCGCGCTGCGCGGGGAGCGTTCTCCGGCCCGATTACGGTCTGTCGGCCGTTGAACACGCGACCCGCGACCACGTCCTGACCGGCGATGGCGCCGGCGACGTCCAAACACTGTGCCCGGCGCTGCGCCGAAAGCAACCCTTTGCGGCGCAGAACGGCTCAGGGCCGCCGGTCGAACAGCGGGAAAGCGAAAAGGCCGAAGAAATAGCCGCCGAGATGGGCCTGCCAGGCGACGTCAGCCTCGCCCGCGCCGAAGCCCGGTCCGATGAACGCGACGGAGGCGTTGATGACGACGACCGCCGACGACCACGCGATGACGCTGCTGTCGGAAATCGGCACGCGGTGGCGCGGCGCCGCGCCGCGCGGCGGATTTTGAAAGGCGAAACGGACGATCCCGCCCAGAAGCCCCGTCACGCCGCCCGAAGCGCCAACTAGAACCGCAAGATCGTTCGCGTTGAACAGCGCATAGACGATCGCGCCCGCGGCGCCGCAAAGCGCGAAGAACGCAAGAAACCGCGGCGCGCTGCGAAATCTGCGGGCGAGCGGCGCGCCGAAAACGATCAGCCACAGCGAATTGAAGAGAAGATGCGGCAGGTTCGCATGCATCAAGATGTGTGTGAACAGCGGGGACAGCCAGCCTGCGAGCCCGCCCGAGGCCGCCGGCCCAGCGAAGAAGCGCACCGGAGAAAATCCCGGCGCGCCGCCGACAAGCCAAAGAACGAGGCGCGGCGCGAGGATTGAGGCGACGTAAAACAAGGCGAGCACCGCCAGACTCGCCGCCACGACCGGAGGAACGTTGAAGAGCCGCGCCGCGCGCGGCGCCGCCGCGCCGCTGTCGTCCATGTCGTCGCTCATTATGACCGTCCGCCGCCCCTTGCCCGCTTCCTCGCGCCTTCCTGGCGAGGACCGTCACCATCTAGGGACGGGCCTGTCCCGGCGCAAACCTTTGTTCATAGTGCGGTCTTAAGATCGATCAGCCGTAAGTTTTTCTTAACGTTGACCCCGATGCCCCAAGGCAAGAACCCGACCGCCCCGCACCCGCCGGCCGAGCCTTCCCTGTCGGAGGACGAGCGCCGGCGCTACCGCCGCGTCAATCTGACGATCAAGGCGCGCGTGCTGAAGGACAATGGCGAGGAAGAGCCCTGCCTCGTCGTCAACATTTCTGCGGGCGGCGCGCTTCTCAAAGCAGTCAATCCGCCGGCGGCGGGCGAACATGTCGTGCTCTATATCGACGAAGTCGGCCGTCACGAGGGACAGGTCATCCGCTCCGCAAAGCACTTTTTCGCCGTCGATTACCGCGGCCGGCGCGCGAAAGTGAAACGGACCGCCGATAATCTCACCGAGACGCTCAACAACCGCCAGATGAAGCTTGACCGGCGTTCCACGCCGCGCATCAGGACCGATCAGCACACGGTCCTCACGCTCGAAAGCGGGGAGACGATCGCTTGCGAAATTCTCGACATTTCGCTGACCGGCGCCTCGGTGCGGGTCGATCCGCGCCCCGATCTCGGCGTTAGGGTTACCGTCGGGCGCATGACCGGCAAAGTGGTGCGCCGTCATGAGAAAGGCGTCGGCATCGTCTTCACCGGCCCTGCCGGGAAGATGGAAGATGTCCTTGAAAATACGAAGCCTGATGACAGTCCGCCGAGTTTCGGCCCGTCTTTTGCACCGCCCTTCGGCAAGAAGGGGGGATGATCCTTGTGACCCCCCGCTTGCGGAGCCGTTGCTGAGATGTTCGCCGACAACTGGTGCATAAAGGCGAACGATCGCGTGTTCGGACCCTATACGTCCGAACAACTCAGAAAATTCGCGCATGAAGGCCGCTTCGCCGCAACGTCGCTGATCGCGCCGGCGGGCAGCCGCGACTGGCGCGAGGCGCGCACCGAAAACGCTTTCGCCGTTTTCTTCGGCGCTGAGCCCGAACCCGCGCGCGCGAAGCCGACCGAACCGCGCAGGCCGAAGGCTTTCGGCCAATCGGCGGCCAATGGTTCGTCTACGGAGCAAACAGGGCCGGCGAACTTCGTGCTTGTTTTCGATGTCGTCAGCGCAGCAGCGAGCCGCATCGAACCGGCGCTCCTCAGCCTCGGCCGCGCATTCCGTCTCGCCGACAACGTCTGGTCGGTGAGTTGCGCGCTGACGGCGATCGGCGTCAGGAATGCGATCGCGCCTTATCTTCGTTCGAACGAGTCGCTGTTCGTCGTCGATGCGACCAACGGCCGGACGTCCTGGACGAATTATGCGCCGGAGGCGCATTCGAAAATCTCCGCCGCCTTCGTCCACGGCAAGCGCTGAAGAACCCTCGATCGATTCGTTAACGAGGCGCGCTCAGCGCCCCAGAGTCTTTTTCGCGACACCTTGCGAATTTCTGCCGCGCGCCTCTCGCGCAGCCGGACGAACGCCCATAGCGTTCCTCATCGAGTGAGTTTGGCGTCCCCTGAACGGCGGCCGAATGCGCAAAGACAAACCCTGTCACGCTTCTTCGCGGCCTTACCGCCTCCTCCCCGATACTCGCCTCCATACGCCTTGCCTTTGCCCCCGCGCCGCCGATCCCGGCGGCGCGGCATCACACCTGTAAGAGGAGATATTGATGGCGAAACGCTCCACCCAGGCCCGCCGCCGCCACCAGCGGTCCCTGCCCGAGCATCAGGGTCAGCATGATGAAGGCCGCTACGGCGACAATGTCCGCCGCCTGTTTGACGAGCCGGCCTGGTCGCCGCTCGGCGCGCCGGGCGCGAATGAGGAGCGCGAAACCAAATATCGAAAGAACATCCGGCCCCAGAATGACGCGCAAGGCGCGATGATGGAGGCGATTGACCGGTCGCCGCTCGTCTTCGCGGCAGGCGCGGCTGGCACCGGCAAGACCTATCTCGCCGTCGCCAAGGGGGTCGAAGCGCTCGAATCGGGGCGCGTGCGACGCATTGTCCTTTCAAGGCCCGCCGTCGAAGCCGGGGAGAGCCTTGGCTTCCTGCCCGGGGACATGGAGGAAAAGCTCTCGCCCTATCTGCGCCCGCTCTATGACGCGCTGTGCGACCGGCTGTCCGGAAAGCGGCTGAAATCGCTGATGGCGGAGAGCGTCATCGAAATCGCGCCGATCGCCTATATGCGCGGGCGTACGCTCAATAACGCCTATATCGTCATCGACGAGGCGCAGAACTGCACCTACGGCCAGCTGAAAATGCTGCTGACGCGCCTGGGGTGGAATTCGACGATGGTCGTCACCGGCGATCCGGCGCAGACCGATCTCCTGCCCGGCATGTCGGGGCTTGAGGACGTCATCGGCCGCCTCGGCGCGCTCGAGCAGGTTTCGGTCGTGCGCTTCAGCCGCAGCGACGTCGTGAGACACCCGCTGGTCGCCGAGATGATTGACGCCTTGTAACGCGTGGAAGGCCGCGCGGAGCCGTGCTAAGGCTCCGCCGGTCTGCCGAACGGCGCAAGGCTCTGGTCTGAAGCGATGTCGAATTACGGGATCGGCGGAGAGGAAATCCGCCAGGAATCGAGTT
>CAZGXT010000191.1:0-5598 GCA_964529675.1 uncultured Caulobacterales bacterium | reverse complement strand
CATCGGGATGCCGAGACGGTGGCGGGCGGACGTGTTGCCGACGTCGTTGACGCGGGCGGCGATGCCGTCGCGCGCGAGATGGTCGATCCAGTCGCGGCAGCAGCCGCAGGTCGGGCTTTTCCAGACTTCGATCTCGAGCGACGGCGAGTTTGCCCAGGCTCGCGTCGCAGCGAATGCGAGCGCGCCGAGCAGGAACGTCCTCCGGGAAACGATGGACGACTGAGATTGCATGATGGATGCTCCTCCGCGATGGCGACGAGGGACGGTGAGGTCCCGCGTCGCCGTCGGAGCGCCTATGGCGCGCTCTTGATCTCGGTGATCGTGAACTGCCCGTTCAACTTCTCGGCCGTGAACAGGATCTTGTCTCCGACCTTGATGTTGTCCAGCATCGCCGGGACCTTCAGCTTCCAGGCCATGGTCATCGCGCGCATGTCGAGGTTCTTTACTTCGCCGTGTCGCAGGGTCAGCTTGCCAGCCTCCTTCTCGATCTTGCGCACCTCGCCGTCGGTCCACGTCGGCGCCATCGCCTCCATCTTCTTGTCGTGACCTTCCATGGAATGGTGGTCGTCACCCGCGGATGCCGGCGGAACGGCTACGGTGGCCAATGCGAACGTGGCGAGGGATGAAGCGAGCAGTTTCTTCATGGTGCATCTCCTTGGAGAGTGGTTAAGAGGTACAACGCTGCTGGTTCAGTGACGGTCATGACGGTCTGGTTTTTTCACCTGTACTTCCACACCATCGCCGGGGTTTTCGGAACGTCTGACCGGTTCGTCCACCGGTCCGGTCCATTCGAAGGACACCGTGCCCTTCGGGTGGTCATACCAACCCGGATCGCGGTAGTCGTTCCGAGCCAGGCCTTCACGCACCTTGACCGTGGTGAACATGCCGCCCATCTCGATGGCGCCGAAGGGCCCCTGTCCGGTCATCATGGGCAGGGTGTTGTCGGGGATGGGCATCTGCATTTCGCCCATGTCGGCCATGCCGCGGTCTCCCATGCTCATGTAGTCGGGCACGAGCTTCAGGATCTTTTCCGCCACGCCGCGGTGGTCGACGCCGATCATCGTCGGTACGTCGTGACCCATGGGCCCCATGGTGTGATGCGACTTGTGGCAGTGGATCGCCCAATCGCCGGGGTAGATGGCATCGAACTCGTAGGCGCGCATCTGGCCCACCGCCATGTCGATGGTCGTTTCCGGCCATCGCGCGGACTTGGGTACCCAGCCGCCGTCGGTGCAGGTGACTTCGAAGTCGTAGCCGTGCATGTGGATCGGATGGTTGGTCATGGTCAGGTTGCCCATGCGGATCCGGACCCGGTCGCCCATGCGCACCACGAACGGATCGATGCCCGGGAACGCGCGGCTGTTCCAGGTCCAGAGATTGAATTCCAGCATGGTGCTGATCTTCGGCGTAAAGCTGCCGGGGTCGATGTCGTAGGCGTTGATGAGGAAGACGAAGTCGCGATCGACCCGGTAGAGCGCCGGGTCTTTCGGATGGACCACGATGAAGCCCATCATCCCCATGGCCATCTGCACCATTTCGTCGGCGTGCGGGTGGTACATGAAGGTGCCGGACTTCTTCATCTCGAACTCGTAGACGAAGGTCTTGCCGGGCTTGATCTGCGGTTGATTGAGCCCGCCGACCCCGTCCATGCCGTTGGGCAGCAGGATGCCGTGCCAATGGATGGTGGTGTGCTCGGGCAAGCGGTTGGTGACGAAGATCCGGATCTTGTCGCCCTCGACGCACTCGATCGTCGGCCCGGGCGACTGGCCGTTGTAGCCCCACAGCCGCGCAATCATCCCGGGCGCGATCTCGCGCTCGACGGGCTCGGCGACGAGATGGAACTCCTTCCAGCCATCGCGGCTGCGCCACGGCAGGGTCCAGCCGTTCAGGGTTACGACGGGGTTGTAGGGTCGTCCGTCGGGCGGCGCGAGCGGCGCTTGCGTCGCGGCGCTCGTCTGGATCGGTGCCTCCGGCAGGCTCGCCGCGCCGGCGCGCGAGATTGCGGCTGCACCGAGGACGGTGCCGGCCGCTTGCAGGAAACTGCGTCTGGTGGATTGCATGAACGCTCTACTCCTGAAGTTTGGCGATTGCTGAAGCGATGGGAGGTCCGAGTGTCGCGGGATACGCTTTCACGGCGGATCTCCCGGCGGACTCGTCAATGTCCCGCGAGGACCGACATCGGGACGAAGGCGGGTCGCGCCCTCTGGGCCATGCCACCCGGTACGGCACTCGGCGACCCCGTCATCGCGCTCTGCATGTTTGCTTCGGCGAGCCAGAATTCGCCCAGTGCTTCGATGTAGGCGTTGACGCTGGCTACCTGTTCCCTGGCGTCGGCCAGCAGTTCGAAGACGCTGATCAACATGCCATTGTAGCGGAGCAGGTTCTGCTCGGAAATGCGGGCGCGCAGCGGAACGATTTCATCCCGGTAATGCTTCGCGGTCTCGAACGTACTCCGGTAATCGGCGTATGCCTCGCGCACTTCCGAGCGGGCGTTCACCGCCTGCTCAGCCACGCGTTTCACCGCTTGCATGTACTGTGCTTCGGCCCGGGCGACGCGCGCGCTGCCCCAGTCGAAGATGGGAATCTCCAGCGCGATTTCGAAGCCGCGATTCCATGCGCCGCCGTCCTCGCGAGTCCGGGCCGGACCCACATCGAAGACGTTGATCGAGCGTGTCACCTTGGTGAGTCCGAGCGCGTTTGCCACGGCTTCGGTATCCCGCCTGGCGGCCTGGATGTCGAGACGCTGCTCCATGGCCCGAGCCTCGACTTCCGTCATTTCCGGGGGGGCGCCGGGCAGATCCGGCAGCCGCTCGGGCAGCCTGAAGCGCAGGTTCTCACCATACAAGCCCATCAAGCGCGTCAGCCGTTCCCGTTCGGACAAGGAGGCTTGGCGGGCCCGGGCGAGCTGGGCGATCACTTCGGCATAGAAGACCTGCTCCCGCATTTGGTCCAGCGCATTGAAGTTGCCCGCCCGCGCCATCCGCCGTGCCAGGTCGGCCGCCGCTTCCGCGGCCACCTTGACCTGCTCCAGGTACTTGACGGTTTGCTCGGCCGTAACGGCGCTGACCCACGCACGCTGCGTTTCGTAGGCCACGCCCAAGGTCTGCAACGAGACCTCCAGCTTGACCTGCTCGAACCGTGCCGCTTCGACCTTGCGGCGCAGCGGCATGGTGACGAGGTCCATGATGGGAAACGTGAGCGCGAATTCGTCCTTGCCAGATCCGGCACCACGGTTCCGCGTCCGCAGGTAGCCGAGATGCGGGTTCGGCAGGCGGCCCGCCTGAACGAGGTCGGCCTCCGCGATGCCGAGGTCGTCGTAGACGGCTTGCAGACCGGGGTTGTTCCAGAGCGCGATCTGAACGGCGTCCGCCGCGGCCAGCGGAGCGGCGAGACGCTCCCGCACGGCATCGCGCACGGCACTCGCGTCGGAGTCGCTCCTGATCCATCGAGCGTCTTTGCCCAGATGCTGCGTCGTGGTCTCCTGCACTTTGCCGAAACCCCCGTCCTTGGAAAACGTGGTGCACCCCGACAAGACCGTCGAGCCGAGGGCCGCCGCGAGCAGTACGCGTCGCGGCAACGAGGAAAACCAACGGGTTGCTTTCATTCGAGTTACCTTTTCAACGGTTCGATGACGGGGTTCCGTGGGCGTCGTGCGGTCCCTTGTCGATCGGAGGTGCCTCTTCGTTCGCCTCCTTCTCGCGCGCGCTGTTCGCGCCGTGTCCGGCGTGCCCACGGCCGCCTGACGAATCGGACGAGACTTCCCGATGGACTTCCTTCCAGCCGGCGATCCGCTGCTCCCGGTAGGGCTGATAGTTCGCGTAGGCCGATTGGTAGGGCGGTGGCCCGACACTCAAAGCCGGGTCAGCAGCGTCCGTCGGTCCGGGAACGGGAGGAGCGGAAGTCGCGCAGCCCGCGCCGATGGCGACGGGTAGCGCACCGACCGCCAGGATTCGAAGCGCGAAGCGCTTCGTCGGCGAGGCGACTGCATCCGCGCGGGGCGCGGACGGGTGGGCGAAACGAGACATGCAAACCTCCGAAGCGTTGCTTCGACGAGCGTACGCAGGCGCTATGCGCGCCGCACTCGACGAGAAGTAACGAGGGTCAGCTCGCGACCGGGCGGTCGCGAGTGCTCAGCGGAGGTCGCCTCGAGGAGGCTTGCGGAAGGGGGCGGGCTGGAAGGAGGTGACATTGACGGCAGCCGTCGATTGATAGACGGACTGCAGCACGTCGGACAGAACGGGTGTGCTCGACAGCAGAGCCGATGCACACGCCAGATGGCACAAGCCGCACTGGTTGCAATCCAGCGCCTTCGGGTCGGCCTTGCCCTCGCCTTGATGACCCATGTCGTGACCGGCGTGATCGACCGGCATTTCATGGTCCATCGGCATCTCGTGATCCATGCTTATCCCGTGACCCATGGCAGCCATATCCATGGACGCCATGTCCCCCGGCTCGCAGTAGGGCATGTTGGCCGCGCCGACCGAACGAATCGGCAGGCAGACGACCAGGATCAGGATGACGAGAAAACGCATGGCCGGGAGTTTAGGTGTGTTTCGCGATCGAGGCAACCCGCATCGGCACCCGCATCGGCTCCACGCGGCATTTCGGCCGGCGCATCGATTGGTCGGCGCGACGGCGCCCGCTGGGGCAGCGACGGCCAAGGCCGTCCCGGCCTGCAGTCATGGCGATTCCACCGTGGTCAAGGCCGATCGATGGTCCGCGGCTCCATCCTCCAGCAGCGCTGGCCGGCCACCCACCGGAAACGAAACCTCCACCGCGAGGCCGCCCGAGTGCGAGTCGCCCAGCGCCACCACGGCCCCCATTCGCTCGGCGATCGTGCGGACGATGGCGAGCCCGAGCCCGCTGCCGGCGACATCGCTGCCCGGAACGCGGTAGAAGCGATCGAACACCCTTTCCCGTTCCGACAGCGGGATGCCCTTGCCAGAATCCTGGATGCGCAGCCGCGTCACCTGGTCGCTTTGGGCGGCAGAAATCTCCACCGTGCCCCCGTCCGGCGAGTACTTGATGGCGTTGTCGAGCAGGTTCGCGACGAGCGCGGCAAGGTCGCCGGCCTCGGCCACCACTCGCAACTGATCGGGAATGTCGATACTCACGGCGATCCGCTTCTCGCGCGCCAGATCGGCCAGGTCCGTGACGGCGCGGTACACCGCATCGCCGAGTTCGATTGGGCGGACGTCCCTCTCGTGGATCTCGTAACGGTCGCCTTCCGTGCGGGATAGTTGGAGCAACTGCTCGACGATGCGGTGCATGCGTTCGATGCCGCGTTCGAGCCGATCCAGTTTGGCCGCCAGCGCGGGTTCGATCGGCCGGACGCCGAGCATCGCCTGGACCTGGAGCTTCAAGGCGGTGAGGGGCGATCGAAGCTCGTGCGCGGCGTCGGCTACGAAGCGTCGCTGCGAGGCGATCAGACCACCTACGCGAGCGATCAATCGATTGATCTCGTCCACCAGCGGCGCCACTTCCGACGGAACGTCCCGCGGGTCCAAGGCTGATGGATCGTCCGGCGCTCGTATCGCCAGCGATCGCCCGATTCGTCGCACCGGCGCGACCCCGCGATGCACGACCCACCACACCCCC
>CAZGXT010000190.1:0-5793 GCA_964529675.1 uncultured Caulobacterales bacterium | reverse complement strand
GCCTTGGCGTTCAGCGTGTCGAAAATCGTCTCTATAAGGATCGTATCGGCGCCGCCGGCGAGAAGGCCGCGCGCCGCTTCGCCATAGGCGCCGACGAGCGTATCGAAGTCGACATTGCGCTTGGCCGGGTCGTTGACATCCGGCGAGATCGAGGCGGTGCGGTTGGTCGGCCCGATGGCGCCGGCGACCCAGCGCGGCCGGCTCGGCTCGGCGGCGTCGTCCGCCGCGCGGCGTGCGAGGCGCGCGCCCTCGACATTCATCTCAAAGCTCAGCGCTTCCATGCCGTAATCGGCCTGCGCGATCGTCGTTGAGGAGAACGTGTTCGTCTCGATCATCTCCGCCCCGGCGGCGAGATAGGCGCGGTGCATCTCGGCGACGATCTCCGGGCGAGAGAGGATGAGAAGGTCGTTATTCCCTCGCACGTCGGAGGGCCAGTCGGCGAAGCGCGCGCCGCGATAGCCCGGCTCGTCGAGTGAATAAGACTGGATGAAGGTACCCGCCGCGCCATCGAGAGTGACGATCCGCTCCTTCAGCGCCGCTTTCAGCGCCGCGATCCGCTCGGGCCGGCCGGGAAAGGGGTCTCTCATCGCCATTGGCGTCTCCTTGGGTAAGCTGCGATATAAGGATATCTTTATATCTATGGCAAGCTTCCCGGTGAGCACGGCTTCACGACCGGCGCATAACCCCCTGTTAAGAAGACCCAAAGCTTGATGCAGGATCGGGCGGCGGGAGACAGCGCTTGTTGGAGGGGGTTTTCAGCCTCGCCGCGGTTATCGGCGCGCTGTTTGGCGTGATCGCCTTCGTGCGCTCACTCGATTTCACCGCGAAGATCGTGACGCTCGAGCATGAAATCGCCGGGCTTCGCGCCGCCCTGCAGCGCCGGGCGGAGCCTCAGCCGCCGCAGCCGCAGCCCGCCAAGAGCGAGGCGGCGGCCGCTGCGGCCGCCAGCCCCTTGGCGCCGGCTCCCTTCCCTGCTCCCACCCCGGCGGCGGCGCCTCGCGACAAGGCCGCACCGCCGCCGCTCTGGCCGCAAGCGACCCCTATGGAAGCCCGCCTGTCCGGCAACTGGCTGATCTGGATCGGCGGCGCGGCGCTCGCCTTGGGCGGCGCCTTCCTTCTGAAGGCGGCGGTCGACGCCGGATTTTTCGGACCGGTGATGCGCATCGCAGCCGCCGTTCTCGCCGGGCTCGCGATGATTGCGGGCGGGGAATGGACCCGGCGCCTGCAAGTTGAAGAAAGCGCCGCGCCGGGTGTCAGCGCCGCATGGCGGCGAAGCAATGCGCCGCCGGTTCTCGCCGGCGCGGGCGGCGCGACGCTTTATGCCGCCGTCTACGCCGCCTATGCGATCTACCAGATGATTCCGGCGTTCGTCGCGCTGGTCATGCTGACGGCGGCGAGCGCGAGTTTGGCCGCTCTCGCCATGCGCCATCGCGCGCCGCCGCTGGCGCAGATGGGTCTTGGCGGCGCCTATGTCGCGCCGCTTCTCACCGGCGGCGGCGCAGACGGCGCCGCCGCGCTGCTCTTCTATGTATTCGCCGTCTCCGCCGCCGGATTCCTCCTTATGCAGAAGATGGGATGGCGCGCCGCAGGGCTGATCGCGCTCGCCGGCGGCCTTTGCTGGCCGACGATCGTCATCACCGCCGGCGCTGCGCCGATCGGCGTCGTCGTCTACCTGCCCGCCTTTCTGGCCCTCGCCGCAGCGGCGGCCTGGCGCGACGCAAGCACAGCGCCGGAACCCGACAAAATCTTATCTGGAGAGAGTTCATCTCCCGTCATCCTCCGCATGTTTCATTTCGCGCTGCTCAGCGTCGTCATTCTCGCCTTTCTCGCAGGGGCGCAGCGCGCCGGAAACGAGATTGCGCTGCCGCTCTGGGGTTCGATCGCCGCGCTCACGCTCTTTCTCGCCAGCCGGCGAGACGGACTTTCCCTCGCCCCGATCGTCGCGCTCGCCGGCGCGCTCCTTGCGACAGCGCTCGGCGGCGATCGCGGCGCCGGCGATCCGGGCGTCTCCCTTGCGCTGGCGTCCCTCTTCGGCGCCGGCGGCGGCCTCGCCATGCAGGTTCGCGTTTGCAAGGCGCCCCTCGCCCTTGTCGCGGCGGTCGGTCCGGTCGCCTTTCTTGCCGTGCAGTTCTGGTTGAACCGCAGCGCCGCCGATGGGTCGGCGGTCGCGCTGGCCGCGATCGCGCTGACGGCCGCGAATGTCGGGCTTCTCAGTTTCTTGCGCCGTCAATCGGGATCGTTCGACGCCCACCCCGGCGCCGTGTCGGCCTTTGTCGTCGGCGCGGCCTTCGCATCGTGCCTCGCCGCTGTCGCCCTGTTCGAAGGCCTCTTCCTCAGCGCCGCGATCGCTCTGCAAACGCCGGTGATGGCGCTGTTGTGGCGCCGGTATCGGCTCAGCGCGCTCAAATACCTGTCGACGGTCATGGCGGTCGCCGCCTCGCTTCGCCTGCTCCTCCTGCCGGAGGTCGCCGACTACGCCTTCGGGCCGACGCCGGTCCTTAATCTGTTGATAGCAGGCTATCTGGCGCCCGCCGGCGCCTTCTGGTTCGCGGCGCGCCTCTATGAACGCGGCGGCCTTGCACGATCTGCGCGCGTCGTTCAGGCGCTCGAAGGCGCGGCGATCGCGCTTTTTGCTGCGTTTGTCACGCTCGAAATCCGGCATCTGCTCAACGACGGGGAGATCGGCGCGCGCAACCTGACGCTGCTTGAAATCAGCCTGCAGATCATTTCCTGGATGTCGATCGCCGCCTTCATGCGCTGGCGCTTCGGCGCCGGGCTGACGCCGGTGCGCCGCTTCGCCGAACTCGCGCTCTCGGCGCTCTCGCTCGCCTCAGCCTTTTACGGGCCGCTGACGCTCTTCAATCCGGTCTGGGGCGCGCGGCAGGCCCTGGTTGCGGGGCCGCCGATCATCAACATGCTCCTCATCTATTATCTGGCGCCCGCGCTCGTTTTTACGGCTGCAAGCGTTGCAGCGCGCCGGGGCGGCGCCAGGATCCAGTCGCGCATAAGCGGCGGCGCTGCGGCGCTGATGGGGTTAGCCTGGGTGATGCTGTCGATCCGCCATGCGTTTCATGCGCCTGACCTTTCCTGGGGCGGCGTCGGCCTCGCCGAGGGCTGGTGCTATTCGGCGGCGATGACGCTTTACGCGGCCGCGATCCTCGTCGCGGGCGCAGTGCGGCGCAGCGACTTCCTCCGACTTGGCGGTTTCGCCTTCCTCGCGCTCGCCATGGTCAAGGTTTTCATCATCGATCTTGCCGGGCTCGACGGCTTGTGGCGCGCGACGGCTTTCCTCGGCCTCGGCGGCGCTATCGTCGGCGTCGCCATTCTCTATCAAAGGCTCAACCGCGCGCCCGCCTGAAGGCTGCGCTGGGGACGGTCGCTGCGCGGCGCCGATTCCCGGAACTCTTCTAGTCGTCCCGGTGCACCTTCTCCGAGCGCTCATGGCGCTCCTGCGCTTCGAGCGACAGCGTCGCGATCGGACGCGCTTCGAGACGGCGGATGCCGATCGGTTCGCCGGTCTCCTCGCAGAACCCGTATTCGCCGGTCTCGATCCGCCGAAGCGCGGAGTCGATCTTGGAAATCAGCTTGCGCTGGCGGTCGCGCGTCCTGAGTTCGATCGCCTTGTCGGTCTCGCTGGAGGCGCGATCGGCGAGGTCCGGCAGGTGCAGGCTTTCTTCCTGAAGCTGCTCGAGCGTGTATTTGCTCTCGCGCAGGATGTCGTTTCTCCAGTCCATCAGCTTGCGCCGGAAATACTCCTTCTGGCGTTCGTTCATGAACTCTTCGTCTTCAGACGGGCGATAATCCTTGAGGTCGACTTTCGAGGGCTTCTTCTTATTTGCAGCCACGTCCCCTACCTGCCTTTCCACTCCCGATACCTGCGCGAACCGGCCTGCCGCGCGGCGCCTCTATAGGCGGCGGGCGCGGGCCCCTCAAGACGCAAATTCCGCGCCTTCCGCGCCCCGATTCCGACCGTGATTACAAGCGACTGAAACGCGTGGTGCAGGGCCCTCAGGAATTCGCGCAACGGGCGAAATCATCGCCGTTATCGGCCGAGTTTCGCCAGTTCGACCCGCGCGCGCAGCGCAATGTCGGCGTAGAGCGCGGCGATCGCGGGGTCGGGATCGTCGAGCTTCGCAGTTGCAGCATCAGCAAGCCGCTCAAGATCGGCGGTCGGGATACGTCCCGCCAGCAGGCCGTCGCGCAGCCGTTCAAGCAGCAAGAGCGCCCGCTCGGCCGCGGCGCGGTTGCGCTGGCGGCCGCCTGTTTCGCTTTGAAGCGCGATGAGCGCGCCAAGGGCGGAGGCCGACGCCGCCGGCGCCGCCGCGCCGGCCGCCGCCGCGCCGGAGGTCTCCGCGAGGCGGAAATCGCCCTCGCCGCCCTTCGGCCCGCCCGGCCCCCGCGTGACCGTCGGGCCGCCGGGCCCGCCTGGTCCCGTAACGCGAATCATCCTTACACCGATCAATTATCCGGCGCTGACAATAATCCCCGCCCCGCTAAGCTTTCGTTAATCCGGCAATTTCTTCCCGGCAGAAAGCGTATGACCGGACGAGCGGGCGGGCGGCGCGCAATGCCGCCTTTGCGAATGAGCGCCTGTATTCGTTGAGCTTTTCATTCGCCGCGCACGGCCGCCGGCGCTGGCACGGGCTTCGCTTTTCTGGACGGCCCGATGAAGCGGGCGCGCAACTTGAATCCGGTCATGCCCCTCGCCCGCACCTTTCTGTTCGCCTTCACGCTCGCCTTCACGCTTTTTGCGACGATTGAACCGGCGCGCGCGGCGGCGCGGATCAAGGACCTCACCGATGTCGAAGGCGTGCGCGAGAACATGCTGATCGGCTACGGGCTCGTGGTCGGCCTCGACGGCACCGGCGACCGCATCCGCAACACGCCGTTCACGCGCGAAAGCCTCGTGTCGATGCTTGAGCGCATGGGCGTCAACATTCGCTCGGAGCTCCTTCTCACCGAGAACATCGCCGCCGTTATGGTGACCGCGAACCTGCCGCCCTTCGCGCGGCAGGGCGCGCGCATCGACGTCGCTGTTTCCGCGCTCGGCGACGCGCAAAGCCTGCGCGGCGGCGTGCTTCTCGTCACGCCGCTCTACGGCGCGGACGGCGAGGCCTATGCAGTCGCCCAGGGCCCGCTCGCCGTCGCGGGTTTCGCCGCGCGCGGTCAGGCTGCCTCTTTGACGCGGGGCGTGCCCACCAACGGGCGCATCGCCAACGGCGCAATCGTCGAACGTGAAGTCGATTTCGGCCTCGCTGCGCAGACTTCCCTGCGCCTTGCGCTTCGCAATCCCGATTTTACGACCGCGCGCCGCATCAGCGGGGCGATCAACGCCGCGCTTGGGCCCGGCGCGGCGAGCGTCGCCGATCCGGGCGCGGTGACGATCGCGCGTCCAGCCGGCTTCAGCGGCGACATGGTGAATCTTCTGGCGGAGATCGAAGGACTTTCCGTCGACGCCGACAGCCGCGCGCGCGTCATCATTGATGAGGCCTCGGGCGTCGTCGTCATCGGCGACGACGTGCGCGTTTCGACCGTCGCCATCGCGCAGGGAAACCTGACGATCTCGGTCGGCGAAACGCCGCTCGTCAGCCAGCCCGCGCCGTTCTCGCGCGGCGGCGAGACGGTCGTCGTGCCGCGCACCAGCGTCGGCGCCGACGACCCGCCGGACGATCTCCAGATCGTCGAGGCGAATGTGCGCCTGCGCGATCTCGTCGACGGGCTCAACGCGCTCGGCGTTTCCCCGCGCGATCTCATCTCCATCCTGCAGGCGATCAAGGCGTCGGGCGCCTTGCA
>CAZGXT010000189.1:0-5850 GCA_964529675.1 uncultured Caulobacterales bacterium | reverse complement strand
CGCGCGCCGCAGCTGGGGCAATCGCGCTTGATCCCGAGTTCGGGCTTGGTCACGTCTGGCGAATCCTTGATCGAGGGGAGAGAGACGCGCGGTCTGTTGCCACGCCGGAACGGCGCTGTCAAAACCGGCGGCGGCTTGAAAGCAAGGGTCCCATGAACGAGCGCACCGTCTTCAGCCTTGCCGCCGGAGCCGGGCGCGCCCTCTCGGGCGTGGCTTTGGCGCCCGGCGACAAGTCGATTTCCCACCGCGCCCTGATCTTCGGAGCCCTTGCCGAGGGTGAAACGGTCGCAACCGGCCTTCTTGAGGGCGATGACGTATTGCGGACGGCGGCGGCGATGCGCGCGCTCGGCGCGCGCGTCGAGCGGGACCTGACTGACGCCGGCCCGGTGTGGCGGATCACGGGCGCATCGTGGAAGGACCCCGATAAGGCGCTCTATTTTGGGAATTCCGGCACCGGGTGTCGCCTGATCCTCGGGGCCGCTGCGGGCCAGGGCGTGGCCGCGAATTTCGACGGCGACGCGAGCCTTCGCAAACGGCCGATGCGACGGGTTATGGAGCCGCTGGCGGCGATGGGCGCAAAGATCGCATCGGCCGAGGGCCGGCTTCCCCTCGCGCTCGAAGCGGCACGTCTCAAAGCGATCGACTACACGCTTCCGGTCGCATCGGCGCAGGTAAAATCTGCGGTCTTGCTCGCCGGCCTCGGCGCCGAGGGAACAACGGTCATCGCCGAGCCGGAGCGCTCGCGCGATCACACCGAGCGCATGCTCGCGGCCTTCGGGGTAAGCCTCGACATCAAGGCGGCGGGGGCGGGGAGGCGGATCGCCTTGCGCGGCGGCCAGTCGCTGAAGGCCGCCCGTGTCGATGTGCCGGGCGATCCTTCCTCAGCGGCGTTTATCGCCGCCGCCGCTGCGATTACGCCCGGCTCCGACGTCACGATCCGCAATGTTCTCGTCAATCCGCTGCGCGCCGGTTTCTATGAAACGCTGACCGACATGGGAGCGGACGTTTCCTACCTCAACGAACGCGTCGCGGGCGGCGAACCCGTCGCTGACATTCGCGTGCTGCATTCGGCGCTGCACGGCGTCGCCGTGCCCGCCTCGCGCGCGCCGTCAATGATTGACGAATATCCGATCCTCTCGATCGTCGCCGCCTTCGCGAAAGGCGACACTTACATGCCGGGCGTCGAGGAATTGCGCGTAAAGGAGAGCGACCGGCTTGATGCGATCGAGGCTGGGCTGAGCATCAACGGCGTCGAGACCGAGAGCGGACCCGACTGGCTGCGCGTCTTCGGCCGCGACGGCGCCGTCGCTGGCGGCGGTTTCGTCCGCACCCGTCTCGATCATCGGATAGCGATGAGCTTTCTGGTGATGGGCCTCGCGTCCGCAAAGCAGGTCGCGATCGACGACGCAGCGATGATCGCAACGAGCTATCCGGATTTCACGGCGACGATGCGCGCTCTCGGCGCGAACATCAGTCAAGGCTCAGTGACCGGACGTTGATTCAATCGCGGCCGGATTATTCGGCGGCGGCGCAGCGGCTTCCAGCACTTCCTTGCCGCCGTCCCAGATCATCTTCAGCGCCACATAGAGAATGATCGCAAGACCGAGGAAGCCGATCCAGCGGTGGCGCTCAAGAAGCCGCGCGATGAACGTCGCTGCAAATCCCATCAGCGCGATCGACAAGGCGAGGCCGAAGACGAGCACGCTCGGGTGTTCGTGCGCGGCGCCGGCGACCGCCAGCACGTTGTCGAGCGACATCGACACGTCCGCGACGACGATTTGAACGATCGCATCGCGGAATGTTTTCGGCTTGGCGGGGCCGCCGGACGGCGCCTCGCCTTCGAGCACGTCAGCGCCGCGATCGGCGTGCGCCGGATTGGCGAGTTCGCGCCACATCTTCCAGGAAACCCAGAGGAGAAGAATGCCGCCGGCCAGCAACAACCCGACGATCTTGAGCAGCGTCGTCGTCATCAGCGCGAAGACGATGCGCAACACCGTCGCGGCCACGATCCCGAAAAAGATCGCGCGGCCGCGCTGATCTTTCGGCAGCCCGGCTGCGGCGAGACCGATGACGACGGCGTTGTCTCCGGCGAGGGCGAGATCGATCCAGACGACCTGAAAAAACGCCGCCCAGAACTCGGGCGAAAAGTCGACGAACGACCAGTCCATAGAAAGGCCTCATAGCGCGCAGCGGATGTTGGGGGCCGCGCGAAGCCGCGCCTTATGCCGCGACGCGCGGCGCTTGTCCAAGAGACCACGCGAGGTTTCTTAAGCGCCCCGCAAAAACATGAAATTTCCTTCATGACGGCCCCTGATTTCGCTTGCCGGCCGGCGCGACCGAATGGGAAAAGAGTTGAAAAACAGAAAGCGGCGCTTCGCCGGCGCCCGCTCAAGGCAGAGGAAACGCGGATGGACGGATCAACCAAGGCTGTCGCCAAGCCCACGCTCGGGTTTTGGCGGATCTGGAACATGTCGTTCGGCTTCTTCGGGATCCAGATCGGTTTCGGGCTTCAGAACGCCAATGTCAGCCGCATCTTCCAGACGCTCGGCGCCGAGATCGACCAAATTCCGATCCTGTGGATCGCCGCCCCGCTGACCGGCCTCCTCGTCCAGCCGATCATCGGGCATATGAGCGACAAGACCTGGGGGCGATTTGGCCGTCGCCGCCCGTATTTCTTCATCGGCGCGCTGCTGACGACGCTTGCGCTCTTCTTCATGCCGCACTCGCCTTATCTCTGGATCGCGGCGGGCATGCTGTGGATCATGGACGCCTCGATCAATGTCACGATGGAGCCCTTTCGCGCTTTCGTCGGCGACATGCTGCCTGACCGCCAGCGCACGGCGGGATTTGCGATGCAGAGCTTCTTCATCGGCGCCGGGGCCGTTTTCGCGTCCGCGCTGCCGTGGATGATGACGAACTGGTTCGACGTCGCCAATTCGGCGCCGGAAGGGGTCGTGCCGGATTCGGTGCGCTTTTCCTTCTATATCGGGGCTGTCTTCGTATTCCTCGCCGTCATGTGGACGGTGTTCACGACGAAGGAGTATTCGCCCGAGGAGCTCGCCGCCTTTGAGATCGCGGAAAAAGGACGGGGTACGGAACAAGCCGAAAAGTCAGCCGGCAAAAGCCCCGGGGCCTATCTGACGATCGGCGGCGCGCTTCTCATCGTCGGCGGCGTCGCGACTGTGATCCTCGCGCAGATTTCAAGCGGCGCTATCAAGCTCGCGGAAGAGGCGCTGCGCGTCAACGATCTCTACATCGTCAGCGTCGGTCTCGCCGTCTTCGGTCTTTTCCTGATCGCCGCCGGACTCCTGAAGCAGAGAGGGAAGGCGCGGGGCGCGTTCTCCGAAATCATTGATGACATGTTTTCGATGCCGGCGACGATGCGCCAGCTTGCGATCGTGCAGTTCTTCACCTGGTTCGCACTCTTCGCGATGTGGATCTACACGACGGGCGGCGTGGCCGCATTTCATTACGGCGCGACGGACGCGTCTTCGGAGCGCTTCAACGAGGCGGGCAACTGGGTCGGCGTCCTGTTCGCCGTCTACAACGGCGTCGCCGCGATCGTCGCCTTCGTTTTCATCCCGCTGATCGCCGGGGCGATCGGGCGCAAGGCGACGCATGCGCTCAACCTGACGCTTGGCGGTCTCGGCCTCCTCTCATTCCTGTTCATTCGCGATCCGAATTACCTCTGGGTCGGGATGATCGGGGTCGGCTTTGCGTGGGCCTCAATCGTCTCGGTGCCTTATTCGATCCTGTCGGGCGCGCTGCCGGCGAAGAAGATGGGCGTCTATATGGGCATCTTCAATTTTTTCATCGTCATCCCGCAGCTTCTCGCTGCGTCTATTCTCGGCGTCATCGTGCGCTACGCCTTCGACGGCGCGGCGATCAATGCGCTGGCCGTCGGCGGCGTCTCGCTGTTTGTCGCGGCGCTGGCGACGCTCGGCGTGAAGGACGAAGAGAAGCGGTCGGCGCTTGCCTGAGGACCCGTCCTGCCGCTAAGGCGCTCGCCCGTGGGCAAATCTCTCGTCATTGCGCTCGACGGACCTGCGGCCTCCGGCAAGGGGACGCTGGCGATGCTCATCGCCGACGCTTACAATCTCGCCTATCTCGACACCGGCTCGCTCTATCGCGGCGTCGCCTGGATCATGCTTAACGACGGCGCGGACCCGCGCAATGAGGCGGCGGCCGAACGCACGGCCAGAGACTTTTCCGTCTTGAAGCTCAAGGACGCCGACATTCGCACGCGGGAGGTCGGGGCGGCCGCCTCAATCGTCGCCGCGCAGCCGAAGGTCCGTCAGGCGCTCCTCGACTATCAGCGCAATTTTGCGAAAAATCCGCCCGGCGGGACCAAGGGGGCCGTGCTCGACGGGCGCGATATCGGCACGGTCGTCTGCCCCGACGCGACCGTCAAATTCTTCGTCGTCGCCAGTCCCGAGGTCAGGGCCCATCGGCGCTGGCTCGAGCTGCTGCCGTCAAAACCGGCGCTGACTGAGGCCGAGGTGCTGGCCGATCTCAAGGAGCGGGACGCCCGCGACGCCGCCCGCGCCGACGCCCCGATGGCCAAGGCCGCCGATGCGGAGTTGCTAGACACCACCTCTTTGACTATAGACGCGGCCTTCGCGGCGGCGCGCCGCGTGATCGACGGCGTTTTGAGACGCTGCGAGGCCTGACCAGGGGGCGATCCCTCTAATTCATCGTCAGGGCTCGGGGGCCTCTCTCAAACGGGTTTTTGTGTCCGTCGCCCGCGTTCTCGCCGCCAATCTGAAACTTCTTTTGGGCTAACCGCTTCGGGCGCTCCTACGGCGTTCCGGGGAAGACCGCCGGCCCTACCGGCAGGCACGCTCAATCGATCAACCAAGGACTGAACGAAACCCGTGTCTCAAGCACTAGCGATGAACCCCTCCCGCAAGGATTTTGCGGACATGCTCGACGCCTCCCTCCTCAACCGGGGGGCTTTTGAAGATCACGTCGTCACCGGCGTCGTCACCGCCATTGAGAAAGACGTCGCCGTGATCGACGTCGGCCTCAAGACGGAAGGCCGCGTCGCCCTCAAGGAATTCGGCCAGGCCGGCATGCCGGGCGCGTTGAAGGTCGGCGACACCGTCGAGGTGTTCGTCGAGCGCATCGAGAACGCGCAGGGCGAGGCGGTGATCAGCCGCGACAAGGCTCGCCGCGAAGAGGCGTGGGACCGTCTCGAGCAGCAGTTCATCAAGCAGGAGCGCGTCGACGGCGTCATCTTCAACCGCGTCAAAGGCGGCTTCACCGTCGACCTCGGCGGCGCGGTGGCGTTCCTTCCGGGAAGCCAGGTCGACATCCGCCCCGTGCGCGACGCCGGGCCGCTCATGAACATCCCTCAGCCCTTCCGCATCCTGAAAATGGACAAGCGCCGCGGCAACATCGTCGTCTCGCGCCGCTCGATCCTTGAAGAGGATCGCGCCGAGCATCGCCAGGAAGTCGTCCGTGAGCTGAACGAAGGCGATACGCGCGAAGGCGTCGTCAAGAACATCACCGACTACGGCGCGTTCGTCGAACTCGCGCCCGGCGTCGACGGGCTTCTGCACGTCACCGACATGTCGTGGAGCCGCGTCAACCACCCGTCCGAAGTTCTGGGCGTCAACGACACGGTCAAGGTCAAGATCATCAAGATCAATCCGGAAACGCACCGGATTTCGCTGGGCATCAAACAACTCCAGCCCGACCCCTGGCAGGGCGTCGCCGCCAAATATCCGGTCAGCGCGAAGTTCCGCGGCCGCGTGACGAACATCACCGACTACGGCGCCTTCGTCGAGCTCGAGCAGGGCATCGAAGGCCTCGTGCACGTTTCGGAGATGAGCTGGGTCAAGAAGAACG
>CAZGXT010000188.1:5073-5856 GCA_964529675.1 uncultured Caulobacterales bacterium | reverse complement strand
TGGAAGGTTCGGTCGAACGGCTCGCCGGCGCGCTCGACGCGCTGGAATCAAGGCTCGATGCGCGCCTTGGCGACCTCGGCGCCAAGACCGAGGCGATAGAAGCGGCGCGCCTCAAGGCGCAGGTCGCGAAATCGCAGGCCGCCGCGGCCGCCGACGACCTCGCCGATGCGATCCGCGATCTCAAATCCCTGATCGAAGAAACGGAAGGACGCTGAGATGGCCCAGGTCGATATTCTAGTGAACGATAGAACCTACAAGGTCGCCTGCCAGGACGGGCAGGAGGAAAGGCTTCTTCGACTCGCTGCGCATCTCGATCGCGAATCCAGAGCGCTCGTCGGCGACCTCGGACAGATCGGCGAGGCGCGCTTGCTGCTGCTGACCGCGCTTACAGTCTGCGACGAGCTGTTCGAAGTGAAAGAAAAACTTTCGCAGATCGAGGCGGATCGTCAAACCATGGATCCTGAAACCGTTGGCGGTGCAACCCGCGTCGTTGAAGCCGCGGCGCGGCGCGTTGAAGGCATGGCGGATCGCCTGAGCGCCTGAAACGGTCAGAACACCGTCATGATGTCCTTCAGCGCCTTCTTTTTCAGCGCGTGATCGGGGATCAAGGCTGCAGCGGCGGGCCGCCCGGCGACAATCAACAGATAGGCTTTCTCGGTGGCGGGCCGGCCGAGCTTTTCATTGAGAAACGTCATTGGATTCGGGGTGTGGGTCAGCGTTGCAAGTCCCGCATGGTGGAGCGCAGCGATCAGAAACCCGCAAGCGATGCCGACGCTTTCATTG
>CAZGXT010000188.1:1872-5063 GCA_964529675.1 uncultured Caulobacterales bacterium | reverse complement strand
TCGGCGTCCGTGCCGATCGGGGCAAGCGCCTGAAGCCACTCGTCCCCGGCGCGCCCGCCGTAGAACGCTCTTTCTTCTTCTTCCGCCGCTTCGCGAATGGCGCGTTTGACGGCAGGGTCGCCGACCACCGCAAAATGCCATGGCTGATGGTTGGCGCCGGACGGCGCGCGACCCGCCGCTGCAATGCAGGTTTCGATGACGTCAAGGGGCACGGGATCGGCGCGATAGTCGCGCACGGTGTGGCGGCGCCTGATATCTTCAAGAAAAGCGCGTGAACGCAGACGCATCTCATCTGTGTCGCGTTCAACGAAATCACCGAGTGCGGCAAGTGGGGTAAATGTCGGATCTGTCATTCGGTGTCGGAGAATAGCGGGCCTGGATCGGCGACGGGCTTATAGACGCGCTTGCCTCCCGGAGTCTCGGTCCCATCCTTGCCGACATAGACAACGTCGACCACGATTTCTTGAGGGCTGATCGTCGAGGACGATTTTACAGACGCAACTGTTTCATGGCCTTCGACCGTTTCTTCGGTCGTCATTTTGCCGTCGGTGATTTCCGCCGTGCCCAGCGTGTGAAATCCGCCGGTGGTGAAATAGTGGTAGACATATTTCTTCGCGCTTTCGTCCCAGAAGAAAATCGTCCGACCCCCATAATCTCGTCCCTGAAGCCGATGCGTTGACTGCAGCGCGCGTCCGTTCAGGATGAGATCGTAGGTCGCAATATCAACATGAGTTCCATTTTCATCCTTCCACTCGGCGCGAAAGGCGCGCCCGTCCAGCGGCGCGAACACTTGCATCTGCGGATAGACGCCCGGCCCAGCCGGTTTTACCGCCGGGGTTTCGGCCGCGGACAGGCTGGCGGTCGCAGCGGCGGCGGCGATGGCTGCTGAAAGGGTCTTCACGAGGCTGTTCCTTCTCCCAACATGTAACGCTTAAGTTACTTAATTGGACCCGTCAAGCGACGTCAGCGACGCCCGAAAAGCCGCTCAATGTCAGCGAGTTTCAACTCGACGTAAGTCGGCCGACCGTGATTGCACTGGCCGGCATGCGGGGTTGCTTCCATCTGGCGGAGAAGGGCGTTCATCTCTTCGGGCGACAGGCGACGCCCAGCCCTGACCGACCCGCGGCAGGCCATGGCGCCCGCGACTTCTTCAAGCCGCTCCTTCAGGGCGAGACCGTCGCCAATCTCCGAGAGGTCGTCAGCGAGTCGGCGGACGACCGTCGAGACATCCTCACCGTCGAGCAAAGCGGGGACCTCGCGGACGATGACAGCGTCGTCCCCGAAGCGCTCTAGAACAAGACCGAGATCTTCAAACTCTGTGCGACGGGCGTCGAGCCGTTCGGCCTCTTCGGGATCGAGCGTGACGATCTCAGGGATTAACAGCCCCTGACGCGCGATGCCTCCCGCGGCGAGACCGCGCTTCATACCTTCGTAGACGAGGCGTTCATGGGCGGCGTGTTGATCTACAATGACGAGCCCGTCCTCTGTCTGCGCGACAATATAGGTCTCGTGAAGTTGTGCGCGGGCGGCGCCGAGCGGGTATGGGCTCTCTTCCTCGGGCGCCCCTGCAGGCGCAGCGCGCGCTGACGGCGCGACCTCGATCAGCGGCGCGTCGAAATCGCGCGGCCGATCATGCAAGGCCTTGAAGTCCTGTGCGTCGGCAGGCGCGGGGCGGAACGGATTGACGAACGGCCTTGAAGCGGCGCCTTGCGGCGTCATCCGGCCGAGCGCGAAAGCGCTGGTCGTCGTCGCGGCGCGGTGGCCGGCCTCCGCGAGCGCATGGCGGAGGGCGCCGACGATGAGGCCGCGCACGCCCGCAGCATCGCGAAATCTCACTTCTGTCTTGGCGGGATGGACGTTGACGTCAACCTCCGCGGTATCAATCTCGATAAAGAGCGCCACCGCCGGATGCCGGTCGCGGGCGAGGAAATCGGCATAGGCTGCGCGCACGGCGCCGACGATAAGCTTGTCTTTGACGGGCCGTCCGTTGACGAAAAGATACTGCTTGTCAGGAAGGCCGCGATTGTAGGTTGGAAGGCCAGCAAAGCCCGACAGGATCACCCCCTCGCGCATCGCTTCGACGCGTACGGCGTTGTCCTCGAAATCACGCCCCATCAGCGCGCCGAGGCGCCTCAGTCTCCCCGCTGCTCCCGGCCCTTCGGGCGCCAGCGAAAAGACCCGCCGACCATCTGACGTCAACGAAAAACCGATTTCTGAATGCGCCATGGCGAGGCGCCGGACAGCGTCAGCGGCCGCAGCGAATTCCGACCGCTCGGACTTCAGGAATTTCAGCCGTGCGGGGGTCGCATAGAAGAGGTCGTTCACGGTCACGCGCGTGCCTGATCCGGCGAAGGCGGCTGGCGCCGGACCTTCGGCGATCCCTCCGTGAACGGACAAAAGCGATCCTTCCGGATCGCCGGCGCGTCGCGAGAGAATGTCGAGCCTCGCGACTGCGCCGATCGACGGCAGCGCCTCGCCGCGAAAGCCCAATGTTGCAATATTGTGGAGATCGACATCGCCGTTCACGCCGACGACAAGTTTGGATGTGGCATGGCGCTCGACGGCGAGACGAAGGTCGTCCGACCCCATGCCGCATCCGTCATCCTCGACGAGTATTTCGCGCTTGCCTCCGTCGGCGAGCGCAACAGAAACTCGGCGGGCGCCGGCGTCGATGGCGTTCTCGACCAGTTCTTTGACCGCCGCAGCAGGGCGCTCGATCACCTCGCCCGCGGCGATGCGGTTGACCGCCGTCGGCGGCAAGCGGCGGATGACAGGGATGAGACCCGCTCGAACGGGCGCGGCGCGATTCGGCATCCGGCGAGTATCGGCCTTTAGAGGCCGCAAGTCAGGCGCCTAGAAGACTCCGGGCAGCAACAGCGTGTCGTCGGACTTGATCGTCACGCTGGTGCCCTCGCCGATGACCGCCTCGATCGCTTCCTTGCGCTCGGCGTGCCAGGCCTCCGGGTCATCGACGCGCAAGGGCGCCGCGGTATCGTCGACCTTTCCATCGATGAACTTCCAGAACATCAATTGATTGGCGAGGCTGCGGTCTTTCTCGCCGCGGCCGCCATTTTCGGCGG
The DNA here is from genome assembly GCA_964529675.1 of uncultured Caulobacterales bacterium. GTDB lineage: Bacteria > Pseudomonadota > Alphaproteobacteria > Caulobacterales > Parvularculaceae > Amphiplicatus. Next base: position 1,983 of record CAZGXT010000188.1, on the reverse strand, counting down.
CGAGGACGGCGCGAATGTTCTGGTCGGCGCCGAGAGCGCCCGCCTTTTGCAGCAGAGCCTGCTCGCCGGAAGTCGGTGGGGCTGCGGCGGCGTCGCCAAGCAGCACCTGAC
>CAZGXT010000188.1:0-1862 GCA_964529675.1 uncultured Caulobacterales bacterium | reverse complement strand
CGAATAGTCCGGCGGCACAACCAATGGCGCCTTGGTGGCGATCGCAAACTCATCCGGCGGATTCTTGCCGTCTCCAAGCGCTTTGCCGATCCCCGCGCAACCGCCCGCCGCCACAACCGCGCCGAGGGCGAGGGCGACGCGGAAAAGCGTAATTTTCGTCATCGTCAGAATACTCCTGAAACCGGCGGCCGACTCCGGCGCGGGTTATAAACCCCGCCCCTCCACGCCGTAAAGGCGGCTTCAGACCGGCTGTTTCGCCTCAGTCTTGTGCGTTAGCGCGTCAACAATAAGGCAACCCACCCCGACATTGATGGCGGCGTCCGCGATGTTGAACACCCATGGAAAATAGAGGCCGGAAAAGTCGAGAAAGTCGACGACATAGCCATAGGCGATACGGTCATACAGATTGCCGATCGCGCCGCCGATGATGAGCGCAGCCCCTGCCGCCGCAAATCGGCGATCCAGCCGACCTAGCCAAATGAACAACGCCGTCGCCACCGCGATTGAAATCATCGACAGGATTATGCGTGAGCCGAGCCCGCCCGCCAGCATGCCGAAAGAGGCGCCCCGGTTTTCGACATAGGTGAGGTCGAAAACCGGCGAAACCGAAATCTGCCTGCAAATATCTTCGGGATGGAGGTCGCAAGGCTGGATACGATCCGGCAATTTTACGACGTTAACGATCCAAAATTTCGAGATCTGGTCGATGATCGCGATGGCGGCGGCCGCAACGACGCCCCAGCGAAAGAGCGCATTGCCTTTCGCCGCCGCGATCCACGAGCCGACTTCAGCTCTTGTCGGCGCCTTCACGCCGCTCTCCCAATCGCATCGACGGCGTCGGCGCAGCGGGCGCAGGCGTCTGGGTGGTCGGGCTTTGAGCCGACATCATCAAGATACCGCCAGCAGCGCTGGCATTTTTCATGATCGCTGACGTGGGGCGTCACCGCGACGCCGGGGATCTCGGGAAGGCGAAATGCTGATTGCGGTCCGGCCTCATTTTGGACCGTCACGTCCGAGGTGATGAAGAATTCCGCCAGATCGCGTCCCTGCACCGCTTCGGCCATAGCCTCGTCGGCCAGATGAACGGTCAAAGCCGCCTCAAGGCTGGCGCCGATGCGCTTTTCCCGGCGCTCGATCTCGAGCGCGCCGGTTGCGACGCGGCGAATCGCCCGAAGCTTCTCCCACGTTTCGGCGAGCGCATCATCGCGCCAGCCGGCCGGCGTCTCGGGAAGGGTCCTCAAATGCACCGAGGCGAATCCGCCGCCTCCCATTTCGGTCCCGTGCCGGCTCGCCCAGGCTTCCTCAGTCGTGAAAACGAGGACCGGCGAGATCCACACTGTCAGCCGGTCGAACAGGATCTCCATCACGGTCCGGGCGGCGCGGCGGCGCGCCGATGACAGGTGATCGCAATAGAGGCTGTCCTTGCGGATATCGAGATAGAACGCGGAAAGATCGAGCGAGGCGAAATCAGACACGGCGCGCCAGACGCCCTTGAAATCGAAAGCCTCATAGCCATCGCGCACGGCCGCGTCGATTGCGGCGATGCGGTGCAGCATGTAGCGCTCTAGCTCCGGCATCTCCTCCGTAGGAAGACGTTCTGCCGGCGTCATCCCGGCGAGCGCTCCCAGAAGGTAGCGAAGGGTGTTGCGCATCTTGCGATAGGCGTCGACGGCCGAGCCGATGATCTCCTTGCCGATGCGCAAGTCGTCCGAATAGTCCGACGCGGCGACCCAGATGCGCAAGATGTCCGCGCCATAGTCGCGCATGAGGTCAGCCGGATCGACGACATTGCCGACAGACTTCGACATTTTGCGGCCTTCTTCGTCGAGAACGAAGCCGTGCGTCAGGACCCCGTCATAGGG
>CAZGXT010000187.1:0-5874 GCA_964529675.1 uncultured Caulobacterales bacterium | reverse complement strand
CCGCCTCGCGGGAGGAGCGAAGGAAGGGCGGGCGTCGTTGCTCCCCATACGGACGACCGCCGCGTCGGGCGCCCTTGCGGAGCGCTTCGACGTGGGCCAAGGACTGGCCTTATGGATGCGCTCCTTTCTACTTTTCTGACGGCGTTCGTGACGCTGTTCATCGTCATCGATCCAATTCTCGTCACGCCGATTTTCGCCACGCTGACCAAGGACGAGACGCCGCGCGCGCGCCTCAGGATCGCTTTCATGGCGGCGCTTTACTCGATCATCATTCTTGCGGCCTTCGGCTTCGTCGGGAACACCGTGCTGTCGCATATGGGCGTCGACCTCGCTGCGTTCCGCACGGCGATGGGCGTCATCCTGTTCTTCATGGGCTTCCGGATGTTCTTCGACCCGGAAAGCGAAACGCAGGCGAAGACGCCGGGCCCGAAGGCCTCAGCGCGCGACCAGATCGCGTTTTTCCCGCTCGCGATCCCGATGCTCGCCGGACCCGGCGCGATTGCGACGATCATGCTGCTGATGGGCCCGGGCGCGAGTCTTGTTCAGAAGGGGTCAGCGCTCACGGCTTCGGCGATCGTGCTGGCGATCGGCGTCTTGATGATGGCGTTCGCGAGCCGCATCGGCGATGCGCTGGGCCGCACCGGCATGAACGCCATCACGCGCATTCTCGGCATGCTGCTGATGGCGCTGGCGACGCAGTACGTATTTGACGGCGTGCGCGTCGGCGTGCTCGGCGCGCCGGCGGAAGAAGCCTCACCCGCGCACTGATTTTCGCGGCTCGCTCTCGCTCCCGCGCCCGATCGAGGCGTAGCGGAATCCCTGTTCGGCCATATGCGCCGGACGATAGACGTTGCGCAGATCGATGAAGACCGGCGCCCGCAGCAGATCCTTGGCGCGCTTCAGATCAAGGGCGCGAAACTCATCCCATTCGGTCAGGAGGACGACGGCGTCGGCGCCGTCCATCGCGTGATAAGGACCGTCGCAATAGACGACATTCTTGAGGAGCTTTCCGGCTTCCTCCATGCCGGCGGGGTCGAAGGCCCGGACCGTCGCGCCGGCGGCCTGGAGCGCGGGAATGACATCCAGCGACGGGCTGTCGCGCATGTCGTCCGTGTTCGGCTTGAAGGTGAGCCCCAGAACCGCGATCGTCTTGCCCGTCGCCGATCCGCCGCACGCGGCGATGACGCGCGCCGCCATCTGCTTCTTGCGGCGGTCATTGATTTCGACGACAGCCTCGACGATGCGCGTCGGCGCGCCGACCTGCTGCGCCGTCTTGACGAGCGCCAGCGTGTCTTTCGGAAAGCAGGAGCCGCCATAGCCGGGGCCGGCGTGGAGGAATTTTGCGCCGATGCGCCCGTCAAGGCCGATGCCGCGCGCCACTTCCTGAACATTCGCGCCGACTTTTTCGCAAAGGTCCGCCATCTCGTTGATGAAGGTGATCTTGGTCGCGAGAAATGCGTTCGCCGCGTATTTGATGAGTTCCGACGTCGCGCGGTTGGTGAAGACGATCGGCGTTTCGTTGATGAAGAGCGGACGATAGAGCTCGCGCATCACGTCGCGCGCGCGTTCGTCCTCGGCGCCGACGACGATGCGGTCCGGGCGCTTGAAATCCTCGATCGCCGCGCCCTCGCGCAGGAATTCCGGGTTGGACACGACGGAAAAGTCCGCATCCGGACGAACGCGGCGGATGATCGCCTCGACGTCGGCGCCGGTGCCGACCGGCACCGTCGATTTCGTGATGACGACGGTGTAGCCTTTGAGCGCTCTGGCGATTTCTTCGGCCGCCGCGTGGACATAGGTCAGATCGGCGTGGCCGTCGCCGCGACGCGTCGGCGTGCCGACGGCGATGAAGACCGCCTCGGCGTCGGGCGTCGCAGACTCAAGGTCGGTGGTGAAGGACAGGCGCCCCGCGGCGACGTTTTCCGCGACGAGCGCATCAAGGCCCGGCTCGAAAATCGGAATCTCGCCGCGCATCAGCCGCTCGATCTTCGAAGCGTCCTTGTCGACGCAAACGACGTCGTGACCGAAATGCGCAAAGCACGCCCCGGAAACGAGTCCGACATAGCCGGTGCCGACGATCGCAACGCGCATTGATGTTCTCCGTCCGGCCTCCGCCGGCATTGATTGAAATCAGGCTTTCGGGCGCGGTCCCGGGGGCGGCCGCCGCGACGGCGCGCTCCTTAGACCTAATGGGCGTTCTTTGGAAAGAGCACGGCGGCGAAGGTGAGGACGATGATCTTGAAGTCGAACCACAAGGACCAGTTATCGATATATTCAAGATCGAACCGCACGCGCTCGGCCATGTGCTCGCGCTCCGACGTCTCTCCGCGCCAGCCGTTGACCTGCGCCCAGCCGGTCATGCCGGGCTTCATCTTGTGGCGGCCCGAGTAATTCTGGACGGTCTGCGCGTATTGGTGGTTATGGGCGAGCGCGTGCGGCCGCGGCCCGACCAGCGACATGTCGCCCATCAGCACGTTGAGGATCTGCGGCAGTTCATCGAGGCTGTAGCGGCGCAAGATCGCGCCGAGCTTCGTCACACGCGGATCATGCTGCTTCGCCTGGATGACCGTATCCCCGTCCTCGGCGACGGTCATGGTGCGGAACTTGTAGATCCGGAAGACCTTGTGATTGAACCCGTGGCGCTGCTGCGTGAACAGGATCGGGCCCTTGCCTTCGAGCTTGATGGCGACGGCGATCGCCAGCATCAGCGGCGACAGGATCAGGAACGCCGGCAAGCCGATGGCATAATCTTCGATGGTCTTCAGAACGCCGCCCCAGCCTTCGAGCGGGCGGCGGTAGAGCGTCAGCATCGGCGCGCCGCCGATGCGCACGACCTCGCCGCCATGATGATCGAGCCAATGGATGTTCGGGCAGATCGTCAGCGTCACCGGCAACAGCGCGAGACGATTGATGAGCGCCGTCATCGCCTCCTTCGAGGCGCGCGGCGAGGCGATGACGATGTCGTCGATCATGCCGTTGCGGGCGGCGACTTCGAGATCCTGAAGATTGCCGGCGAGACGCACGCCGGCGTCCGCCTCCTCAGGCCCCGCCGCATAGATGCCGACGATCGAGGCGGCCTTTTCGGGGTCGCGCATGATGTCGGCGAACCGCCGGCCCGCCTCTGTCGCGCCGACGATCGCGATCCGCCGCGAAAAGACGCCCCCGTCGCGGATGGCGCGCCGGAGAACGGTGGCGGCGGCGATGCGCGCGCAGATGAGATAAAGGGCGACCGACCCGGTCCAGGCGAAGAGCCAGGTGCGCGAGAACTGTTCCGAGACCTTGAGCGCGAAGCCGAAGGCGATGAGGCCGAGAACGATCAGCGCCCAGCGCGCGACGACAGCGCGCATCGACCGGCTCGATGACCGGATCGCCTCAAACTCGTAAAACCCGTCGCGGCGCAGGAGCGAGGTAAGGCCCGTCGCGCCGACAATGCCGACGGCGGCGTAGGACTGCCAGTCGTACTCGGCGCCCCGGAAATAGTAATGATAAATCTCGACGACGGCGACAGCGCTGAAAATGATCGCCAGAAAGTCGGAAAAATGAACGAGGTCGCCATAAAGAGCCCTGGATAAGGGCGCGCGCCGATGACCCTCAGCGGCCGGGGGCGCGTCGGCGAATTTCGGCGCTTCACTCAAACCCAACTCAGCCACTGGCGAGGCGCTCCCTCAACTATCGCCTGCTGACGCAATCCCTAGCACGCCGCTTGCGAAGAATCAGTAATCAGGTGGGCCGATCCCACAAATTTTTTTGCAGTGCAGCAGAATTGGCGCCGCCGGGGCTGGACCGGGAAACCGTTCTGTGGCGTGAAGATTGCCATGCAGGCGGCGGGCCGCGCCGCATGCAGCGCGGTGTCAGAAAGCGGGTTCGCCGGCCATGTCGAAGCAGTTTGCGACGTTTTATGTGTCTTGGCGGGACTCCAAGAAGCGCCCCTTCCTGTTCGACGGTAATGAAGCCGACCTTGGCCGGGCGGCCGCCGACGCGCTCGAAATCAAGCTGAACGAGCTTGCCGAGGGGGGCTGGATCGTCGATCGCATCGTGCCGGCCACGGGGATAACCCCCCGTCAGACGGCCGCCTTTACAATCATCGCCTTCAAATAGGGCGGCGAACAACCCGGAGACCCGATGCGACAGGATCCTGACGGCGCCTTGCTGCTCGAAATGGAACGCCTCGCTCTTGAAGCCGGTGCGAAGGCGATGACCATCTACGCCAGCCCCTTCGCCGTCGCCGCCAAGGGCGACGCCTCGCCCGTCACCGAAGCCGACCGCCTCGGCGAGGAGATCATCACGGCCGGCCTCAAGGCTGTCGCGCCCGGCATACCGATCCTTGCCGAGGAGGCGGCGTCCGGCGGCGTCATCCCGGACCTCGGGCGGGAATTCCTCCTCGTCGATCCGCTCGACGGCACCAAGGAATTCATCACCAAAACCGGCGAGTTCACGGTCAACATCGCGCTCGTGCGCGACGGCGAGGCGGTGCTCGGCGTCGTCTATGCGCCGGCGATTTCGAAACTCTATGTCGGGCGCAAGGGGGCCGGCGCCTATCTGCGCCGCCCGGGCGAAGGCGCCGGCGCTGAACCGATCCGTGCGCGCAAGGCGCCCGCCGACGGGCTTGTCGCCGTTGCAAGCCGCAGCCATCGCGGCCCCGAGACCGACGAATTCCTCAGCACGCTGAAGGTCGCCGATTTCGCCGCCGCCGGTTCTTCGCTCAAATTCTGTCTGATTGCGGAGGGCCTCGCCGACGTCTATCCGCGGCTCGGCCGGACGATGGAGTGGGACACGGGCGCAGGCCAGGCGGTGCTCGAAGCCGCCGGCGGACGCGTGGTCGAATTCGAAAGCCACGCCCCGCTCCGCTACGGCAAGAAGGGTCGCGGCTTCGATAACCCCCATTTCATCGCGTGGGGCGCCTAAGCGGTCTTGCGCCGCGCGGCCGCCAGCGCGCCGAGCCCCGCCAGAAACACCCATGCGGCGGCGGGAAGCGGGATCTCTGACAAGTTGCCCCGCAGTTCCCCGCTCGGGATCTCGGCGGAATGGATATTCGTGTAGCTGAGGCCGTTCGCCAGGCCCAACAACAGCGCCATCATCGCGCCGGACGCCGTGCCGCCGTTTGCGGCGAGGAAGGCGGCGTTGTAGGTCGCATCAAGCGTCAGATCGACTGTCTGGTCGATCATGCCGCTCGGCGCCGGAACCGCCGGCAGGAAGGCGCCGAAGCCGATCGCGACGCCTGCGTTCATCGTCGTCGGCGCGCAGCAGTGGAGATGGGCGTCGACGGTGTTGGAGGTAAGGCCCATCCAGGCCGCCTCGAAACGCAGCGTGTTCGCCGTCGTATCGACGGTGACCGTCGTCGTCCCCGTTCCGGTCGAACTGTTGGGCGGGTTCTCCGCCGCGCCGGACAGCGTGCCGGTGTAAATGATGATCGCGGCGGACGCCGCTACGGGCGCGAGCAGGGCGGCGAGCCCTGCGACAAGGGCGACGATAGGTTTCACGGCGGTTCTCTCCTCAACTTACCGGCCCCCGCCAATCCGAAACTGCTCCGATACCGCGACAGTTTCATGTAAATTGAACGTAATGAACAAGTGTTCATGAGCCAGCAGAGCGCACAAAAGAATAGCGGCGGCCCGGGGGCCGCCGCTTTATTCGTAATTCGTGCTAGCTTGCGGATTTCCTAGAACCGGAAGCGCGCCGTCACGCCGAAGGTGCGCGGCTGGTTCGTGTGGAAGCCGAGACGGGCGCGCCCGCCGCGTTCACGGTCGAAAGCGAGAAGAGCGTTCTCGTCCGTGATGTTGTTGATATAGGCGAGCAGCGACCAGTCTTCGAAATCGATCCCCGCCGTCAGGTTGATTATCTGGTAGTCGGGAAGTTCGAGGTCGAGGACCGTCG
>CAZGXT010000186.1:0-5910 GCA_964529675.1 uncultured Caulobacterales bacterium | reverse complement strand
GGGCCTTCGGGGCGGCGGGCCGGGTGCACGCCAGCGACAAGAGCTTCAACAATCATTGGGGCGTGCCGCTGACGCTCGCGCGCATGCCGATGAGCGCGGACTTCGGCGTCTTCGAAATCGGCATGAACCATGCCGGCGAGATCACGCCGCTCACCAGGCTCGTGCGGCCGCATGTCGCCGTCATCACCACCATCGGCGAAGCGCATATTGAAAATCTCGGCAGCCGCGAGAATATTGCGCGCGCCAAGGCGGAGATTTTTCTGGGCCTCGAGAAAGAGGGCGCGGTGATCCTGCCGGTCGACAACGATTTTTTCAGCCTCCTCCGCGACCTCGCGCATGCCGCCGGCGTTCAGCGCATCATCACCTTCGGCGAGTCGAGGACGGCGGACATTCGCCTCGACGGGTACCGCATGCGGGAAAACGGCGGCGACGTTTCGGCGTCGGTCTTTGGCGCGCCGTTTGAGTTTTCGCTTTCGGCTCCTGGCCGTCACCAGGCGATGAATTCGCTTGCGGTCATCGGCGCCGCCCGGGCGCTCGGCGTTCCGGCGGCGAAGGCGGCCGCCGGGCTTAAAGGGCTGGCCGCCGCCGCCGGGCGCGGCGCGCAATCCCGGATCACGCTGAAGTCAGGCGCCGAAGTGCTGATTCTTGATGAGAGCTATAACGCCAATCCGACCTCGATGGCGGCGGCGCTCGCGCTCCTTGGCCAGTTGCAGCCGAAGGGAAAGGGCCGGCGGATCGCCGTTCTCGGCGAAATGCTGGAGCTCGGGCCCGACGCGCCGGCCCTTCACGCCGGACTTGCAGAAGCTTTAGTTGCGGCCCGCGTCGACCGGCTCTATGTCGCCGGCGCCCTGATGCGGCACCTGTGGGACAAGGCTCCTGAAGCGATCCGCGCCAGCGCAGCGCCGGACGCCAAGGCGCTGACGGCCGCCGTTGTCGCCTCGGTTCATGACGGCGATATCGTCATGGTCAAAGGGTCGAACGCCTCTAAGGTAAGTGAAATCGTGGCGGCGCTGAAAGCGGCCGCCGCCTGAAACAATGACGCCTGACCGCAACGCACATGCTTTATCATCTCACCACTTTTTCTGACCAGTTCGCGCTGTTCAACGTTTTCAAGTACCAGTCGTTCCGGGCCGGCGGCGCGATCATGACGGCGCTGCTCATCGCCTTCTGGATGGGGCCTGGCCTCATTCGCTGGATGCGTCGCAAGCAAGGCCGCGGTCAACCGATCCGACAGGACGGCCCCCAAAGTCATATCATCTCAAAAGCCGGAACGCCGACGATGGGCGGCGTCCTCATGCTCATTTCCCTGACGATCGCGACGCTGCTCTGGGCCAGGCTCGATAATCCGTATGTCTGGATCGTCATGGGCGTCACGCTGACTTACGGCGCGCTCGGCTTCTGGGATGACTATCTGAAGGTCACCAAGCAGACCGCGTCGGGCGTCGTCGGCTCGATAAAGCTGATCGTGCAATTCGGCGTTGCGATTCTCGCCGGACTGTTTTGCGTCATGACGCTTAGCGCGGCGCCGGATGCGCCGCCGGGCATCGAGACTTCGGTCGCGGTTCCGTTTGTGCCGCTGCAGTTTTTCCAGGGATGGTTCGGCGAGGGTGCGATCGGCGTCCCGATCGGATGGCTGATGATTCCCTTCGCAGCCGTCGTGATTGTCGGCGCCTCCAACACAGTCAATCTGACTGACGGTCTCGACGGCCTGGCGACTGTGCCGGTGATGATCGCGGCGGGCGCCTATGCGCTCATTGTCTATCTCGTCGGTCGGTTCGACTACGCCGGTTATCTTGGCGTTCCGTTCGTGCCCGGCGTCGGCGAGCTTTCCATCATCTGCGGCGCCATCATCGGCGCCGGCCTTGGCTTTCTCTGGTTCAACGCCCCGCCTGCGGCGATCTTCATGGGTGATACGGGCTCGCTCGCGCTTGGCGGCGCGATCGGCTCGATCGCCGTCGCAGCAAAGCATGAGATCGTTCTGGCGATCGTCGGCGGCCTTTTCGTGCTCGAAGGGTTGTCCGTGATGATCCAGATCGCCTCATTCAAACTCACCGGCAAACGCGTCTTCAAGATGGCGCCGATCCACCATCATTTTGAACAACTCGGCTGGAAGGAATCAACGATCGTCATCCGCTTCTGGATCATCGCCGTCATTCTCGCGCTTATCGGCCTTTCAACGTTGAAGCTTCGCTAGGTCATGATCATCGTCCCCGGCATCGAGCGTAAGAAAATCGGCGTTTACGGCCTTGGCGCGACCGGCGTCGCGACTTGCGAAGCGCTTGCGGCTTCAGGCGCCGAGGTCTTTTCGTGGGACGAGAATGAGGAAGCGCGCGCGAAGACAGCGAATACACGCTACCGCGCCGAACATCCGAAAACCTGGCCCTGGAAGGAGCTGCGCTCACTCGCGCTCAGCCCTGGCGTGCCGCTGACGCATCCGGCCCCGCACCCGATCGTCAGAAAGGCGCACCAAGCCGGCGTTGAAATCATCGGCGATATCGAATTTTTCGCCCGTGCGGTCAACGCCCTCGATCCGGCGCTTCGCCCGCGGGTGATTGCGATCACGGGCTCAAACGGCAAGTCGACGACGACGGCGCTGATCGGGCATTTGCTGAAGGAAACGGGACGCGACGCCGTCATCGGCGGCAATATCGGCAAGCCGGCGCTTTCGCTGCCTGAAATCGTGAAGACCCGCTATTATGTGCTCGAGCTGTCGTCCTTTCAGCTCGATCTCGCCAAATCACTTCGCGTCAACACGGCCCTCTTCCTCAACCTTTCGCCTGACCACATCGATCGCCACGGCGACATGGCGGGATATATCGCCGCCAAGAAGCGCATCTTCCTCAATCAGACGCGCGACGACGTCGCGATCATCGGTGTCGACGACGTCTGGTCCCAGGGCGTGTGCGCATGGCTGATGTCGTCCGGCGCGCGAAAGGTGACGCCCATTTCCGCCGAAGGCGCGCTCGGCCGAGGCGTTTATGCGCTCAAGGCGAAGCTTTATTTCAGCTTGCCGGAAAAGTCCGGCGAAGCTGGCGACATTTCCGCGATCGCGGCGCTGCGCGGCCAGCATAACTGGCAGAACGCCGCCGCCGCCCTCGCCGCAGCGATAGCGGAAGGCGTCGCGCCGAACGTCGCCGTGCGCGCCATGGAACGATTTGCCGGGCTGCCGCACAGGATGGAAATCGTCGCACGGCGCGGGCCGGTGTTGTTCGTCAACGACTCGAAAGCGACAAACGCCGACGCGGCGAGCCGCGCGCTCAAGGCTTATTCCGATATCTTCTGGATCGCGGGCGGCAAGCCGAAAGAGGGCGGCGTAGAGTCGCTGCGGCCGCTGATGGCGCGCGTCAGGGGCGTCTATCTTATCGGCGAGGCGGCGCGCGATTTTGAAGCGCAGCTCGCGGGGGCGGCGTCTTGCGTCCAATGCGGCGACCTTGCGAGCGCCGTGCGGCGCGCGGCGCAAGACGCGGCGGCGAGCGGGCTTGCAAATCCGGTCGTCCTGCTGTCGCCCGCTTGCGCATCCTACGACCAGTTCCGGAACTTCGAAGAGCGCGGCGATGTCTTCAGAAAGCTTGCGGGCGAAGTGGAACTCGCAAATGGAGCGGCTGCATGAAAGGCGTCAGCCGGATTGACGATTCGCCCGTGGCCCGCTGGTGGTGGTCGGTCGACCATACCTCGCTTGGCGTCATCGCCGCCCTGATGATGATCGGCGTCGTCCTGCTTTTCGCCGCAGGTCCGGGCGCCGCGACGCGTCTTCAGATCGACAACAGCTTTCACTTTCCGCTTCGGCAGATCTTCTTCGTCGCGCCGGCGCTCGCCGTGATCGTCATGACCTCGGCGTTGACGCCGTTGCAGGCGCGCCGCGCCGGCGCCGTTCTCTTCGGGCTGATGGTTGCGGCGCTGCTCGCAGCGCTTGTCCTCGCGCCTGAGATCAACGGCGCCAAGCGATGGTTTACATTCGGACCTTTTTCCTTTCAGCCGTCGGAGTTCCTCAAGCCCGGCTTCGTCATGGTGGCGGCGTGGATGCTGGCGGAGGGGGCGCGTAATCCGCGATTTCCAGGAGCGGTGATCGCCTGCGGTTTGTTCGCTCTTTGCGCCGGACTTCTCGCGCTCCAGCCTGATTATGGCCAGGCTGGTCTTTTGACCATGGTTTTCATGGCGATGTATTTCGTGTCTGGCGGCGGGCTTCTTCTGCTTTCCGTCGCCGCAGCGATCGCCTTCGGTCTTTTCGCTGCCGGCTATTTCCTCTCGCCGCACCTTGCCGCTCGCATCGATGCATTCTTGAACCCGGAGGCGGGCGAAGCCTATCAGGTCGACAAGGCGCTTGAGGCGATCGCCAACGGCGGGCTCGCCGGAAGGGCGGATGCGGCGGCTCCCGTCAAGTTCTCGCTTCCGGACGCCCAGACCGATTTCATCTTCGCAGTCGCCGCCGAAGAGTACGGTATGTTCTTTTGCGCCTTGATCATCGCGCTTTTCATGACCCTTGTCGTTCGGGCGTTCGTGAAGGCCGGCGCCCTCAAGAGCGTATTTGCGCAGACGGCTGTTTGCGGCCTCGCCTCGCTCATCGGCCTCCAGAGTCTGATCAACATCGGGGTGAGCCTGCGCGCGCTGCCGGCGAAGGGCATGACCCTGCCGTTCATTTCTTATGGCGGCTCATCGCTGATCGCTGCGGGGTTGACGGTAGGTCTCATTCTCGCGCTGACGCGGCGCCAGTCGCTCGCCGACCGGCGCAAGGATGTGATGCCGTGACCGCGCCGCGCCTGATCGCGCTCGCCGCGGGCGGCACCGGCGGTCACATGTTTCCAGCCGAAGCGCTCGCGCAAGAACTGAAGCGCCGCGGCTATCGCGTGCTCCTGGTGACTGACGCGCGCGGCGATCGCTATGCCGCGAATTTTCCTGCGGATGACAAATTCTTGATCTCCGCCGCGAGCCCATCGGTGGGCGGTCCGATCGCCAAGGCGGCGGCGGCGATCTCGCTCGCCGGCGGCCTGATGAAGGTTCTTTCAGAGTTCCGCCGCCTGAAGCCTGCCGCTGTCGTCGGGTTCGGCGGATATCCAAGCTTTCCGGCGATGCGCGCCGCGGCGATGTCGGGCGTTCCCTATGGCTTACACGAACAGAACGGAGTTCTCGGACGCGCCAATCGTCTGTCGATCGGCGCGGCGTCCTTTCTCGCGCATGGATTTTCGGTGCTCGAAAAACGCCCGGACCGCGTGCGCGCCGAAGTCGTTGAAGTCGGCAATCCCGTGCGCGACGCTGTTCGCGAGGCGGCGGCGCGCCCTTACGAACCGCCGCACAAAGGAGGGCCGCTGCGCCTTCTCGTCTTTGGGGGCAGCCAGGGCGCGTCGCTTTTTTCAATGGTTGTTCCCGCCGCAGTCGCCGCGCTGCCCGAAGCGTTGCGCGCGAGACTGGAAATCGTCCAGCAGGCGCGCGAGACCGAGATTGAGGCGCTCGCCTCCGCCTATCGTTTGGCGCGGGTCAGCGCCGAGCTTGCGCCGTTTTACAAGGACCTCCCCGAGCGGATCGCCGCCGCCCATCTCGTTATCGCCCGCGCCGGAGCATCTACGGTGACGGAACTCTCGGCGATCGGGCGGCCTTCGATCCTTGCGCCGCTCGCGATCGCCATGGACGACCACCAGACCGGCAATGCGCGCGCTCTTTCGGACGCCGGAGCGGCCGTCCGCATCGCCGAGAAGGAGTTCACCCCCGACGCGCTCGCCCGCGCGCTCGAAACGATATTGACTGAGCCCGGCCGCCTTGAGGCGATGGCGGCGGCGGCGAAGGGCCGGGTCAAGTCAGATGCGGCCTCGGCGCTCGCCGATCTTGTCGATAAGATAGCCGGCGACAATCGGAAGGCCGCGGCATGAGCGAAGCGAAGAACATCAAGGTCCGACTGCCGTTCGATGTCGGCGTCAT
>CAZGXT010000185.1:0-6054 GCA_964529675.1 uncultured Caulobacterales bacterium | reverse complement strand
CGTGTCTAACGCCGCCGCGATCGCGCTTTATGAAGCCACGCGCGAAACCCTCTAGGAGAAACAGCCCATGTCCGACCGCCCGGTTCTCTATCACATGCCGCAGACGCGCGGCGGCACGACGCTGTGGATGAGCGAGGAGCTCGGCGACGTCTGCACGGTGAAGCTTGTCAATCTGAAGAAGGGCGAGGGCCGCACGCAGGAATTCCTGAAGCTCAATCCGATGGGCAAAGTGCCGACGCTGACGCACAAAGGCGTCATTGTCACGGAAACCGCCGCCATCTGCGCTTATCTCGCCGACCAGTTTCCGGAAAAGGGGCTTGCGCCGGCGCCGGACGAGCCGCGGCGCGGCGTCTATTACCGGTGGATGTTTTTCGCGCCGTCCTGCATCGAACCGATGATGCTCGACAGGCTAGGCAAAGTCGCGCGCGAGAACGCGGGCGCTGTCGGTCATGGCGATTATGAGCGGGTGATGGCTTCGATATCCCAGGCGCTCGCGAACGGCCCCTATCTTCTTGGTGAGAAGTTCTCGGCCGCCGACGTCGTCATGGGCTCGACGCTGAATTTCGCGACGATGTTCGGCGCCATTCCGCTCGAAGGCGCGATCAAGCCCTATCTTGAGCGCATCAAGGCGCGCCCTGCTTTTCAGTCGATGATGGCGAAAAACGCCGACATGGCGAAAGCGATGGGATTGTGACCGACGCCCATGAGGGCTCCTGCCATTGCGGGCGCGTGACGTTTCGCGCGACCGGCGAGCCGAAATTCGTCTCGGCCTGCCATTGCGACAGCTGCCGGCGGACGACCGGCGCGGCCTTCTCAACATGGGTAGGCTTCCCGTCGGATCGGGTCGACTGGACAGGCGAGAGCCCTTATTTCTACGCAAGCTCGATGGGCGTTAAACGCGGCTTCTGCCAATCCTGCGGCACGCCTCTGACGTATCAGAGCGAGAAGTGGCCGGGCGAGACGCATTTCCTGATCGGGGTATTCAAAGACCCGTCGCCCTTCGCGCCGCGCAGCGACTACATGGTTGAAGAGCGTCTCGCCTGGGTGAACCCTGTCGTGGAGAACAAATGAGCATCACCAACAAATCAGCCGTCGTCACCGGCGTTTCAACCGGCATCGGCCGCGCAATCGCGAAGTCGCTGACGGACGCCGGGTGGCGCGTCTTCGGCAGCGTGCGCAAGGAGAAGGACGCGCAGGACGCCGCCGCCGCGCTCGGGCCGAATTTCACGCCGCTGATCTTCGACGTGACGGATGAAGAAGGGATCGCCCGCGGCGCCGCGCAGGTGAAAGCGGCGCTCGCTGGGGCGACGCTCGGCGCGCTCGTCAATAACGCCGGCGTCGCCGTCGGCGGACCGGTCGCGCATCTCAACATGGACGACCTGAAGCGCCAGATCGATATCAACGTGTACGGACCAATCCGCGCGACGAAAGCGTTCCTGCCGCTGCTCGGCGCCGACAAGGCGCAGAAGGGGCCGCCGGGACGCATCGTCAACATGAGCTCGGTCGGAGGCAAGATGGCCTCGCCGTTCATGAGCCCTTACTCGATGTCGAAGCACGCGCTCGAGGCGATGTCAGAGAGCCTGCGCCGCGAATTGACGCCCTATGGCGTCGACGTCGTCATCGTCGGTCCCGGGGCCGTCCGCACGCCGATCTGGGCGAAGGCGGACGACCTCGACTTCGAGCAATACCGGAGCACTGAATATTTCGCCGACCTCGAGCGCATGAAGGGTACGATGCAGGCTTTCGGCGACCAGGGTCTTGAGGCGGAGGAAGTCGGCGCGCTCGTGCTTGACATCCTGACGACAGCGAAGCCGAAGACGCGCTACGCGATCCTCAAGAACAAGTTCTTCTTGTGGACGCTGCCGAACCTGTTGCCGAAACGCATGGTGGACGCCTTCGTCGCCAAGCGCTTCGGGCTGAAACCGCGCGCGGCATGACGGCTGGCGCGTTCAAGGCGGTCATCTTCGACTTTGGCGGCGTCTTCACGACATCGCCGGTGGAAAATTTCGCGGTCTATGAGACGCGGCGGGGTCTTCCCGAGCGCTTTATCGGCGGGGTCATCAAGGCGAGGCTCCACGACGGCGCGTTCGCCCGTTTCGAGCGCGCGGAACTGTCCTTTGAGGAGTTTGACGCGCAGTTCTCCGCCGAAACGCGGGCGGCGGGCCATGAGATCAGCGGCCGCGACTTCGTGGCGCTTCTTGACGTGGCGCTGAAGCCGGAGATGATCGAAGTCTTGCGCCGCGTGAAGAGCGCGGGCCTTCGCGCCGGATGCATCACGAACAATTTTGAAGGGCTTGATCCGGTCCGCAGCGAGCGCAAGGCGAAAGGCGACGCCGCAATCGCGGCGGTGTTCGCGCTGTTCGATCATGTGATCGAATCGTCAAAAGCGGGCGTCAGAAAGCCAGAGCCGCGCATCTACGAAATGATGCTCGAAGCGCTCGCCCTGCCCGCTTCCGCCTGCGTGTTTCTCGACGATCTCGGCGTAAATCTGAAGCCCGCGCAGGCGATGGGCATGCACACGATCAAGGTTCCCTTCGGCGACGTGAGGCCGGCGATCGATGCGTTGTCCTCAACGCTTGGGATTGCGCTTCGCTAGAGTCGGTCGGGAGCAAATCAGGAGGATTTTTCCCGCTCATCCCCCGTGCAAGCGGGAATGAGCTGGGAGGAGGTTGCGACCGGCGGTTAAAGCCGCCGCCAGACTATCCGTATTCGCCAGATTCGCCGGCGGGACTACTTTCGCGCTCGTCCGCCATTTCCGCGTGCTCCATCTTTTTCCTTATTTTCCGCAATCTGCCTATGGGAGCGAAGGCTTCCCCCACCTCCGCTCATTCCCGCGCAAGCGGGAATCCAGAGTCACAAGGGCCGTTCTCCGTGGCCCCTGGATTCCCGCTTTCGCGGGAATGAGCGGGGAGGAGGTTTGAACCGGCGGCTAAGGCCCCTGCCTGACTATCCTGCGGAGCGGCTTTCTTTGACCGCGTCAGGGCTCGTCCTCGTTGACTTCCTCTACCGGCGGCGGGGGATCTTCGGAGACGACTTCGCCGACGCGCGGCTTGAGATCGGTTTCAAACGCCACTGCGTCGATGTCAAAGCAGGCCTCGCCGGCGAACTCGGGCAATTGCAGCGTGCGCTGTTCGTCGCCGGAGGAGTAATAGTTGTCGAACGTGCGCCGCTTCGGCGCGCCCGCGCCATCGCCGTCGGGCCAGCCGCCTTCAAACGTCGCGCAAAGCTCATAGCTGTCGGCGTCGATCAGCCGATACCGATAATCCTCGCCGGTCGACGGGTCATTGGGATAGGGGCTCGTACACCCGCGGCCGATCGGCTGGCGTCCGCCGAGGTCGGCGAGCGCCTTCTGCATCGCCGGAAAATCGTCCTTCAGCGAGCCGAAATAGGTCAGATGACAATCCGCCAGGCGCGTCATGGCGATGAGGTCGGTCACGCGCATCTCGTCGCTGACCCGCTCGCGCGCCGTCGCAGGACTGCGCACGATGGTGAACGCCCAGAACACCAGCGCGACGACGACCCCGGTCGTCAGGACGGCCAGCGCCTGGCCAATATGGTCGACGCCGCCCGACATGCGCTCGGCGTCACGCGTATAGTTGAAGAGGATGACCGATGAGATGAGGCCGACGACGCCCGCCTTCGAAGCAAAGCGCGTCGTCAGGCCGCCTTCGAGGAACTGATAGACGACCGCGACGAGATCGCCGATGAGCGCGCCGGCCGCGAAGATTAGCGTCACATAGGTCAGCCAGGCGCGCACGCGGCTGCGCCGCCGGTCCGGATCGCGCCGCTTCTTCGCCGCTAGCCGCCAGCCGAGGAAAACAAAGATCGGATAGCCGACCAGCAGCGAGGAGATCGACCAGCGCAGTCCTGAGGTCGCCCATTGATAGCGATAGCTGTTCCCGGCGAGATCGTCGGCGAAAAACCGGTCGATCCAGGTGAAAGCGAGCCACCCGACCTGCGTCGCAATCATGCCGAGAAGCGAGAAATAGACGATGAGCAGGAACGCCTCGCGCGCCGAGCCGTAAGCCTTCGGCTTCGGCACCGGCGCCGGAAAATCAATATCAGCGAAGGACGCCAGCGCGCCCTCGACCTGATCGGCAGGCCAGCCGGCTTTTGTCAGCACCTCGGCGATCCGCGCCCGGCTCTGCCCGAGCGTCAGCGCTGACTTAACAAACTCGACAAGGGTCGCCTCGGCCATGATTTGGACCTCCCGCTGCAGGTCAGTCTACGCCCGGGCTGCGAAGCGAGATAGAAGTCGCGCTCACATCCGCCCTTGTGGACCCGGAGGCCGCCATGCCGCATTTCCGCCCCCGCCAGAGCCTCGCGACGCATGAGGTCACAAATCAGCCGCCTCCTTTCGAGGACATCAATCTTTACGACAATGACGCCGCCTTGATGGGCGCCGTCGAGGCCGGCGGCGGCGACGCGCATGAGCAGCGGCTGTCGGCGTTCGGCGCCCGCTGCGGTTCGGCCGAAGTGATTGAGTGGGGCCGCCTCGCCAACTGCAACACGCCGGTCCTCAAGAATTTCGACCGCTATGGACACCGGCTCGATGAAGTTGAATTTCATCCCGCCTATCACGAGCTCATGACGCTCGGCCTGTCGGCCGGTGTCGCGGCCGGCGCCTGGACTGTCGATCAGGCAGGGCACGTTCTCCACTCGGCGCTGCTGTTCCTGATGGGGCAAGCCGAAGGCGGCGTCTGCTGTCCGATGTCGATGACTTACGCCGCGGTTCCCGCCCTCCTCCACGAGCCGCGGCTCGCTGATGAATGGATCCCGCGCGCAACCGCCCTCGCCTATGATCAGCGCTTCATTCCCGCCGCCGGAAAACAGGCCGTAACGATCGGCATGGCGATGACCGAGAAGCAGGGCGGTTCCGACGTGCGCGCCAACACGACGCGCGCCGAACGCGAAGGCGATCACTGGTCGCTCACCGGGCACAAATGGTTTTGCTCGGCGCCGATGTGCGACGCCTTTCTGACGCTCGCCTATGCCGAGGAAGGGCTCTCCTGTTTCCTGGCGCCGCGCTGGAAACCGAACGGCGAGCGCAACGCCATGCAGATCATGCGCCTGAAAGACAAGCTTGGCGACCGCGCCAACGCCTCGTCGGAAATTGAGTATCACGGCGCCTATGCGGAGCTTGTCGGCGAACCAGGACGCGGCGTCCGCACGATCATCGACATGGTCCAGCACACGCGGCTCGACTGCATCGTCGGTTCGGCGGGCGGCATGCGCGCGAGCCTCGCGCAGGCGCTGTGGCATGCCGAGCACCGCAGCGCTTTTCAGAAAAAACTCATCGACCAGCCGGCGATGACGCGCGTGCTCGCCGATCTTGCGATCGAGTCAGAAGCGGCGACCGCGCTGGCCTTCCGCGTCGCCCGCGGCTTTGACCGGTCTGCAAATGACGACGCCGAGGCGGCGTTCATCCGCCTTGCGACGCCAATTGCAAAATACTGGACGTGCAAGCGCCAGCCGGGATTCGTCTATGAAGCGCTCGAATGTCATGGGGGCGCAGGCTTCATCGAGGAAGGCGTGATGGCGCGCTATTTCCGCGCCTCGCCCCTAAACGCGATCTGGGAGGGGTCAGGCAACGTCGTCGCCCTCGACATTCTGCGCGCAATCGGGCGTGAGCCTGACAGCCTCGAGGCGGTCGTCGGCGAGGTCGCAAAGGCGCAAGGGACGAACGGCCATTATGATCGCCACGCCAAGCGGCTCGCCGAATGGCTGGAGCCGGGCGCCCTCAATGAAAGCTCGGCGCGCGCCTTTGCTGAGGACATGGGATTGGCGTTGCAGGCGGCGGCGCTTTACGGCGTCGCGCCCGATTTCGTCTTTGACGGCTATTGCAACGCCCGCCTCGATCCGGACGCGCGCAGCTTCGGCTACGGCGCGTCGGAGGCGCTGATCGACGCCCCGGCGCTGATCGCCCGCGCGGCGCCGTTCTAGCGACGATGGAACTTGAACAGCGCACGCATCGCATCGCTGCGAACGGCCTTACGCATTTCATTCGCGACACGGGCGAGAGCGGCGCGCCGGCGGCGATCCTGTTGCACGGAT
>CAZGXT010000184.1:0-6112 GCA_964529675.1 uncultured Caulobacterales bacterium | reverse complement strand
CAGGCCGGCCCGGGCGCCGCGCCCACGGAGTCCGGACCGATGGTGAGCGCGCCGTCCGCGACCCGCAGCACCGAGCTGCCGCCGAGGCCGAAGGACAGGATGGTGGGCAGCGCGAAGGACGTCGCCGCGCCCTCGATCTCGCCGTAGGCGAGCTGCTTCACGCCCTTGTCCAGCACCACCGAGATGTCGGTCGTGGTGCCACCCACGTCCATCGCCACCACCGTGTCCAGGTCGTAGTGACGGGCATAGGCGAGCGAGCCTTCGAGCCCGCCACGCGGGCCCGAGCCCCAGGTCTTGATGGCGGTGGTCTTGGCGACCCGCGCCGAGTCGCCGTCGTTGCGGAAGATCAGCAGCGGCCGCCGCAGGTGCTGGGCCTTGCAGATGTTCTCCGCGCCGTAGAGGAAATGCTCCATGCCGGGATGCAGGTAGGAGTTGATCACCGCGGTCACCGTGCGGCGCGCCATGTCCGCGTCCTCCGCCAGTTCGGAGGAGATCAGGAAAGGGATGGCGCCGAGCAGGTGACGCGGATAGCGATCGAGCAGCATCGCCTTCACGGCCTGCTCCGCCGCGGCGGAAGACAGTGCCACCACCAGGCGCAGCGCGCCCTGGGCGAGCAGCCGGTTGATGGTGACGGTGAATTCGCCGGCGTCGACGCCACCGTCGGCCGCCACGCGAATGCCTGCCGGCGGCTGCGGCACCATGGCCCGCCACAGCGCGTTGCCGCCCATGCTGGTGACCGCGCCGTAGACATCCTGCTCGTGACCGGCGTCCACCAGCAGCGCGACCGGCGTGCCCTTGTGTTCCACCACGGCGTTGGTGCCGGAGGTGGTCGAATAGCGCAGGCAGTCCGCTTCTCGGATCAGGCGCGCCGCGTCGTCCTCGCCGTACAGCTCGCGCGAGCCGCGCTTCAGGACTTCGAGGAAGCACTGGGTGAGGTCGTGCGGCGTGGTCGGCGACTTCGCGTGCACCACCCTGTCGCCGTCGCTGATGCAGACATCGGTGAAAGTGCCACCGTTGTCGATGTTGACCAGAATGCCCATGGCGCGCGCGATCCTCCCCGAGTAGCCGTGCAATCAAGGCCCTGTCGCGCAGTGGGTCGCGCGGCAACGCGTGAGCGGCGCACCGAGCGCGAGGACGACGGGCGAAAGAGACGGTACCGATTAGACTTCAGTGTTACCCGATGCGCAACGGGCGCGACACGAGCGCACATTGCGTTGCAATCATTGCGAAACGCGCTGAAGGCACTCGTGATCGACATCAATTGTGCGGCGCGGCAGACGGCGCGCCGGGTCGCTCAGTAGGTGGGCGGCTCGACGTCGGGCTGCGTGCTCTCCGGCACGTCTATGGTCCGGGCAGCGCCGCGCCCGCGACTGCTGCGATCGACACGCGCCAGGTGGAACAGTGCGTCGCCCTCGTTCACCAGCGGCAGGGAGGTCTGGCCGATGACGATGCCCTCCATGTCGCACACCACGTACTCCTCGCGCGCGCCGAAGGGATCGGAGATCACGCCCAGGCGGTCACCGCGGCGCACGCGCTGGCCGAGTTCGACTTCGATGCGATGAATGCCGCCACGCGAGGCGCGCAGCCAGCGGGTATGGCGCGCCACCACGGTCTTGCTCGCGACTTCGGGCGCGCGCCGCGCCGGCAGCATGTCGAGCGCGCGCAGCGCGTTCATCACGCCGGTGAGTCCGCGCCGGATCACCTGTTCGTTGAAGCGCAGTCGCTCGCCGCCCTCGAACAGCAGCACCTTCACGCCGAGGTCACCGGCCGCCTGGCGCAGCGAGCCGTCACGGGTGTTGGCGTTCAGCAGCACCGGCACGTCGAAACTGCGCGCCACGCGCAGGACTTCCTTGTCCTCGAGGTTGGCGCGCACGTGCGGCAGGTTGTTGCGGTGGGAGGCGGCGGTATGCAGGTCGATACCGTAGTCGCAGCGCGCCGCTATCTCGCGCAGGAACAGGTGCGCCACCCGCGAGGTCAGCGAGCCGCGCTCCGAGCCGGGGAAGCAGCGATTGAGATCGCGGCCGTCGGGCAGGTAGCGGGTCTGGTTGAGAAAACCGAACACGTTGACGATGGGAATGCAGATCAGCGTGCCGCGCAGGCGCCGCAGCGCCCCCTGCTGGCGCAGCAGGCGGTGGATGATCTCGATGCCATTGATCTCGTCGCCATGTATGGCCGCCGAGATGAACACCGTCGGGCCCTCCTCGCGCCCGCGGATGACCTCGATGGGCATGCTGAGCGGACCGTAGGTATAGAGATCGGCCAGCGGCATCTCGATCCGTCGACGCACACCAGGCGGCACTTCCTGGCCGGCTATCTTGAAGGTCGGCTCGGCCATCGTTCAGCCGCGACCGCGGGTGCGGGTGGTGCCGCGGCCATCGCGCCGCTCGAGGAACTCGATGATGAGGCCGGCGATGTCCAGGCCCGAGACCTGTTCGATACCGCGCAGTCCGGGCGAGGAATTGACCTCCATGATCACCGGTCCTTGCGCCGCGCGCAGCAGGTCGACGCCGCAGACGTTGAGCCCCAGGGTGCGCGCGGCGCGCACCGCCGTCGCGCGCTCGGCGGCGCTGATCTTCACGGCGCGGGCCTGTCCGCCGCGGTGCAGATTGGAGCGGAACTCGCCGGCGGCACCGACCCGCTGCATGGCCGCCACGACCCTGTCACCGATGACGAAGCAGCGCAGATCGCAGCCGGCGGCTTCCTTGATGAACTGTTGCACGAGGATGTTGGCGTCCAGGCCCATGAACGCCTCGATCACGCTCTTCGCCGAATTCTTGGTCTCGGCCAGCACCACGCCGAGGCCCTGCGTACCCTCCAGCACCTTGATCACCAGCGGCGCGCCACCGACTTCGTCGATCAGACCGTCGATGTCGTCCAACGAATGCGCGAAAGTCGTGGTCGGCAGGCCGAGCCCCTCGCGGGACAAGAGTTGCAGGCAGCGCAGCTTGTCCCGCGAGCGGGCGATGGCCACCGACTCGTTCACCGAGTAGGTGCCCATCATCTCGAACTGCCGCACCACCGCGGTGCCGTAGTAGGTCACCGAGGCACCGATGCGCGGGATCACCGCGTCGAACTCGGTCAGTTCCTCGCCCTTGTAATGGATGGTCGGATGATGGGGCGTGATGTCCATGTAGCAGCGCAGGACGTCGATCACCCGCGCCTCGTGGCCGCGGGCCTCGGCCGCCTCCACCAGCCGACGCGTCGAATAGAGCTTGGGGTTGCGCGAGAGAATGCCGATCTTCATGGGGCCCTGTTGCGCGCGCGGCGCGACGATGAAACGGTGGGCGGCTTGCCCAGCAGGTAGGAGCGATCCGGATCGACCAGCAGGCGCCCCTGCATGGCGCTCCGCCCGAGCAGCATGCGAAAGCGCAGACTGTCGCGGTTGGTGACGGTGATCTCGATCGGCCAGTTCCGGTCACCGACCGCGAGCAGCGCGGCGATGACGATGCGCCGTTCCCGATGTCCGCTCGAATCTGTCACGTAGCGCTCGTCGACGATCGCGGTTTCGACCACCAGCACGCGCCCACCCTCCCGCTGACGCGGCTGGACGCGCAGCCGCACGAAGGGTGCGCCGCCTTCGGAGTAGCGCTCGGAAGAGAGCGCATGCAGCGCCGAGGTGCGGGCACCGGTGTCGAGCTTCGCCTTGATGCGCGAGATCCCGAGACCGGGCAGGCCCACCCACTCACGCCAGCCCGCCACGGCCGGTGGCGAAGACGCGCAGGGAGTGGGTCGGGCAGAGCTCACGCGGCCATTCTAAGACGCCACCGCGCGGCCGGACAGGTATCAGGAGCGGGCGTCCTCGACCTCCCTCTTCCGCTCCAAGAACGTCGCCACCCCGGCCCCCGGATAGACCGTGAGATGGGGAAAGGGGATCTCGATGGACCGCGCGTCGAACGCGGCCTTCAGTCGACGCAGGAGCTCGCGCCGCACGTTCCACTGCTCGAGGGGCATGGTCTTGAACCGGCACCTGATCACCACCGCCGAATCATCCCAGCGCTCCACGCCGGCGATCTCGAGCGGCTCGAGGATGCGCGGCGCGAAGTCCTCGGAATCACGCATCTCGGCCCCCACCGTGCGCAGCACGTCGATGACCTCGTCCACGTTCTCGCGGTACGCGACCGGGACATCGGTCACGGCGTAGGCGAAATTGCGGCTGAGATTGGTCACCGTCGTGATGAGGTTGTTGGGGATGAAATGCACGTTGCCTTCGTAGTCACGCAGGCGTACGTGGCGCAGCGTGACGTCTTCCACCAGGCCACTCAGGCCCACCACTTTCACCACGTCACCCTTGCGGATCTGGTCTTCGAGCAGGATGAACAGGCCGCTGAAATAGTCCTTGACGAGGCTCTGCGAGCCGAAGCCGATGGCGAGACCGATGACGCCAGAGGCACCGAGAATGGGTGCGAGCGAGATGTCGAGCTCGGACAGTACGAGCATGAGCGCGATGGTGCCCACCAGCACGGCGATCACGTAGCGCGCCGCGCGGCCGAGCGTCTCGGCGCGCTGCAGGGCATTGCTGTCCGACATACGGGCCGCGGCACGCGCCCGGAAGGCGCTGACGCCACGCTGCAGCACGCCGGCGAGCATCCAGGCGGCCACCAGGATGCCAAGGATGCGCAGCGCCGTCACCGCCACTGGCCACCACACCTCCAGGTCGAGGTGTCCGACGAATTCACCAGGACTCATAGACATTCTCCAAGCATGACCCGACGCGCCGCTCAGACCACCGTGTCCCAGCGCCGTGACAGGCGCACCGCGCCATTGATGATGCCCACCATGGAATAGGTCTGCGGAAAATTGCCCCACAGCTCACCGCTCGCGGCCACCATGTCCTCCGACAACAGGCCGACGGCATTGCGCCGCGCGACCATCATCTCGAACGCCTCGCGCGCCTCCTCGACGCGCCCGAGGCGCGCCAACGCATCGATGCGCCAGAAGGCGCAGACGTTGAACGCGACCTCCGGGACGCCGAAGTCGTCGGCCGCTTCGTAGCGGCGCATGAACGGCCCATCGCACAACGTGCGCTCGAGGCACTCGAAGGTCTTCACGAAGCGCTCGTCGCGCGGATCGATGAAGCCGACCTCGGTCATCAGCAGCACACTGGCGTCGAGCGTCTCGCCACCGAACGACTCGACGAAGCACTGGCGACGCGGATGCCAGGCCGCCTCCAGCACGCGTGCTCGAATGTGTTCGGCGCGCTCGCGCCACAGGCCTTCCCGATCATCGAGACCGAGCGCGTGCGCGACCTTGGCCAGGCGATCACAGGCCGCCCAGCTCATGATCGCCGACGACGTGTGCACGCGCGCACGCGTGCGCAACTCCCACATGCCGGCATCGGGCTGGTCGTGCAAACGAAAGGCCTGCTCGCCCATGGTCTCGAGCAGGCGGAAGTCGTCGATGTTGCCGGGCCTGAACAAGCGACGATCGTGAAACGCCTGGGCCGCCCCGAGCACGATGTTGCCGTACACATCGTGCTGCAGATGGGTATGTGCCTGGTTGCCAACCCGCACCGGCCCCATGCCGCGATAGCCCGTGAGCGATGGGATTTCGCGTTCCGGCAGGTTGCGTTCGAGGCCGATGCCGAACAACGGCTGCACATGGCCGCCGGCAGCCGCCTGCGCCACGTCGTACAGCCAGCGCAGGTAGATCTCCATCGTGCCGACTTCCGACAGCGTGTTGAGCGCGCGCACGACGAAGAATGCATCACGGATCCAGCAGTAGCGGTAGTCCCAGTTGCGCGCCGTGCCCGGCGCCTCGGGGATGCTGGTGGTCATCGCGGCGACGATCGCGCCGGTGTCCTCGTACTGGCAGAGCTTCAGCGTGATCGCCGCGCGAATCACCGCCTCCTGCCACTCCAGTGGCACCGCCAGGCGCCGCGTCCAGCGTCGCCAATAGCGCACGGTCTGTTCCTCGAAGCGCCGCGCGGTGTCCTCGAGCCCACCCTCCAGCGTCTCGTCAGGACCGAGCACCATGCTCTGGCTCTCGCGCAGCGCGAACCAGGTCTCTTCCGCAACGTAGGTCACGGGCAGGTTGGTGGTGAGGCGCAGCACACCGTCCGGCATCACGAAGCGCAGATGATTGCTGCCGCGTGTGACCATCGGCACGCCCGCGC
>CAZGXT010000183.1:0-6117 GCA_964529675.1 uncultured Caulobacterales bacterium | reverse complement strand
CGATCGTCCTCGGCGCCTTCTTCACCTTCCTGCAATTCGTCGAATATCGCGAAGCACTGACGCTCGACATGTTCAAGTTTTCGGGCGGCGGCATCTACGGCGCTTCTTTCTTCATGGCGACCGGCTTCCACGGCCTCCATGTCATCATCGGGACGATCTTCCTCACCGTATGTCTTTTCCGTGCGCTCGCCGGGCATTTCACGCCCGACCGCCATTTCGGCTTTGAGGCCGCAGCGTGGTATTGGCACTTCGTCGACGTCGTCTGGCTGTTCCTGTTCGCCTTCATCTACGTGCTCGGCAATCAGGGTCTCTTGAGCTAGCGGGCTCGCCGGGGGCCCCTTGGAGGGTCGCCATGGTCAACCTGAAACTGGGTTCAGCGGTCGCAGCCGGCCTTCTTCTCGCCGGTTGCCTCGTTTCCGAGCAGCCAATGTTCGACGCGGCGAGCGGTTCGGCGGCGCCTCTCGAACAGGGCCGGTACGAAGCTTGTTCGGTTCCGCCCGAAGATGACGCCGGCGACTGCGAAATCCTTACTGTCGAGCGCCGCGATGACGGCGCCTATGGTTTCCAGGTCGACGCTGAAGACCGGATCATTGTTCGCTTCCATGAGTATGAGCCGGCGAACTACGCCGTCCAGTTCGAGGACGACGACGGCGAGGGCTTTCAGTATTACTGGGCGCGCCGCGACGGCGACGCTCTTCTGCTCGCCATGATCTGGTGTGAGGATTTTCCGGCGGCGATGCGCGATGGAATGCTGGCCGACGGCCTCATCGGCCGGGAAGGCGACAGCTCGACCTGCACGGCCTTGAGGCCGGAGGCGGTTATCGCCGCGGCGAAGGCCTATGGCGACGGCTCCGTCATGAGCGACAGCGTCCTGAGGATTGCGCCTCTTTGATGACCTATTATCCCCCCGTTTCGCCGCTTTCCGCCGGGCTCGGCGGAAAATGTCCGCGCTGCGGGCAGGGGCCGCTCTTCAAGACGTTTCTCGGCGTCCATGATCGTTGTTCGATTTGCAGCCTTGATCTCCTCAAGGCGGATTCGGGCGACGGGCCCGCCGTCTTCGTCATGTTTCTCGTCGGCCCCATCGCTGTCGCCGTCGCGTTCATCGCCCGGTTTGTCTGGTTCGCCTCTATCCCCGTCGCGTTCGCCCTCGCCGGCGGACTGGCTGTCGCCCTGACGCTCCTTCTTTTGCGGCCGTTCAAGGCGACGCTGATCGCGCTCCAGTTCAAGCACAAGGCTGAAGAGGGTCGCGTAGACCAATGAAATTTCACTTCCGGCCTGCGCTGACGGCGGCGATGCTCGCCGCGCTCGCGGTGCTTTGTTCGCTTGGCGCGTGGCAAGTGCAGCGCCTTGAATGGAAGAAGGCGCTGATCGCCAAGACCGACGCGCGCCTCGCCGCCGAGCCGATTCCGCTTGAGGAAGCGCTCGCCCGCGCGGAGGCGGGGGAAGATCTCGAATATCAGCCCGTCTTCGCCGTCGGAGAGTTTCGCGCAGGCATGTCGGCGCGGGTGTTCAGCGCGCATGACGGAAAGCCCGGCGCGCTGATCTTTCAGCCGTTCGACGCGATCGAAGGGACGATCTACGTCAATCGCGGCTTTGTTCCGCAAGCGCTCGACGCGCCGGCTGCGCCGTCAGGCGAAATTCGCATTGAAGGATTGTTCCGGCGCGCCGAAGAAAAAAAAGGCTTCGAGCGAATTTTCGCGCCGGAAAATCAGCCTGCGGATAACCTCTATTTCACTCGTGACCCGCGCATGTTCGCCGCTGCGCGCGGCCTCGTCATCCCGCCCCATTATGTCGACAGCTTCGGGCGCGAAAATGAAGGCCCATGGCCCAAAGGCGGACTCACGCGCGTCGAGTTTTCAAACCGGCACCTCGAATATGCGCTGACCTGGTTCGGCCTCGCAGGCGCGCTTGTCGGCGTCTATCTCGCTTTTTCGCTGCGGCGCGTCTGACGAACAGCGCCCCGCGACAGCGGCCTTGCCCTCGAAGGGCCGGCCGTGTACTTTGCTTTTTAAAGTACGGCGATCGTAGGTCTTTGCGATGAATCTCGGCGCATGGGGACTGCTCGCCGCCGCCATTCTGCTCGAGGTGGCGGCGACGAGCCTTCTGAAAATGTCCAGCGGATTTGAAAAGCCGTTGCTTGGCGGCCTATCAATCGCTCTTTATTCGGCGTGCTTCTGGGTTTTCGCGCCGGCGTTAAAGGTGATTCCACTCGGCGTCGCTTACGCGATCTGGGCGGGGGCCGGGATTGCGATTGTCGCCGTGATCAGCGCCGTCGCGTTCGGACAAAAGCTCGACCCGGCGCATTATTTTTTCATCGCGATGATCGGCGTGGGCGCTGTCGGTTTGCGCCTGTCGACGCCGGCGTAGGGGAGGAAGGCAGTGTCGCTCGATCCCTTGCTCGAAGCCCCATTCATCGTTCAGATTCACGCCTTTGGCGCGATGGCGGCCTTCGCACTCGGCCTCATCCAGATCATCGCGCCGAAGGGTACGCTGCCGCACAAGACGCTGGGCGTTGTCTGGATCGCGATCATGATCGTCGTCGCGGCGAGTTCGGCGTTCATCTATCGTCCGGCGCCGGAGGGAACGCCGTACTGGGAGCGGCTTTCCCTTATTCACCTCTTCATTCCGGTCACCGCGTTCGGCCTTGTCAGCGGCGTCCTCTTGCTTCTTCGCGGCGGCCCCGCGCTGAAGGCGCACGCGCGCCCCTTCATCAGCGTCTTTGCGGGCGGGCTCATCATCGCCGGGGTTCTCGCCTTCCTCCCCGGGCGCATCATGCACGACGTCATGTTCGGCGGTTGAGCGCGGAATTTGACGCGCCTTCGCCCCGCCATTAGGTCTTGCGCCTTGCGCAGAGGCAAACATGCAGGCGTTTCGCTCCCTTTTATTCGTTCCGGGCTCACGGCCCGACCGGTTTCAGAAGGCGGCGCTGTCGGGCGCTGACGCGGTGTGCATCGATCTTGAGGATGCGGTCGCGCCCGCCGAGAAAAACGCCGCACGCAAGGCGACGCTCGACTATCTCGGCGGTCCGCGCGAAGGCTGCGCGGTGGGATTTCGCATTAATGCGCTTTCAACGATCGAGGCCTGGCGTGACCTTGTTGCTTTTGCCGACAGCGCGGCGGCGCCGGCATTCCTGATGATTCCAAAAACGCTGGCCGGCGGCGACCTTCTGCGCCTGCGCGAAGCGCTCGGGCGGCGCTGTCCGCCGCTTTGGCCCCTTGTCGAGGGCCCGGATGCGTTGGGCGCTCTTCCGGAAATCGCGCGCGCCGCTGCTCCGGATGGGGGCGTCATGCTCGGCGGGGTCGATTACGCGGCGGCGCTCGGCGCCGAAATGGGATGGGATGCGCTTTTCCATGTTCGCGCGTCCCTGATCGCCGCGACCGCCGCCGCCGGCTGCGGTGCGATTGATGCGCCCTTTCTCGACACCAGCGATGACGCAGGGCTTGAAACCGAGACGCGGCGCGTCCGGGCGCTGGGCTTCGGCGGCCGCGCCGCCATTCACCCGAGACAGCTTGAAGCGATCAACCGCGTCTTCACCCCGTCCGCTGCGGAAGTCTCGAAAGCGGAGAAGATCGCCGCAGCCTATGCCGAGGCCGGAGGCGGCGTCGCCCTTGTTGACGGCGCTCTCGTCGAAAAACCGGTGATGCAGGCGGCGGCCAGCATTCTTGCAAGATCAAAGGGCGCCGGTTGAATCAGAAACCTGTCGCCTGCTCTTTGTCGATGTTGGCGCTTGATCCTGTCTTGCATTGGCCGCGTGTCGGGATCGCGCAAGGCGGGACCGATGGGGAAGACGCCCCGCAGCGGGATCGTGCCGGCCTTTCGCGCCGCACAGTTCCTTGAGCGGTCCTTGCCGCGGCTTACTGCGATGCGCGATCGCGGGGATATCAGCTATCGGTTTATCCTGAGCCTGCCGGCTTCGACGAAACGCAATTTGGGCTGCCTGCCATCGAAGATGTCGAATTCTGGCATTGAATTCGCGAAGCAGGTTGGACGATCAAATCGCGCCCGCAGGGAGGGTTTTCCACGGAACGAAGGCGTCTAGGATGCACACGATGGCGAACTGGCGGTTTTGCATTGCGCCGATGATGGACGGCACCGACCGGCACTGCCGCTATTTCCACCGGCTGCTGACGAAGCGAGCGCGGCTCTACACCGAAATGATTGTCGCCGAAGCGATCGTTCGCGGCGACCGGGAGCGGCTGCTCGGTTTTGATCCGGCTGAACATCCGGTCGCGCTTCAGCTCGGGGGATCGGACCCCTCAACGCTCGCCGAGGCAGCCCGCATCGGCGAAGAATTCGGCTACGACGAAGTCAACCTTAATGTCGGGTGTCCGTCCGACCGCGTTCAATCGGGCGCTTTTGGCGCCTGCCTGATGAAGACGCCGTCGCTGGTCGCCCAATGCGTCGAGGCGATGCGGTCGCACGTGACGATTCCCGTCACTGTCAAATGCCGCATCGGCGTCGACGATCAGGACCCGAATGTCAGCCTCTTCAAACTTGTTGACGCCGTCGCGGCCGCCGGCTGCCGCGTCGTCATCGTCCACGCGCGCAAAGCCTGGCTGGAAGGGCTCAGCCCGAAGGAAAATCGCGAAGTCCCGCCCCTCGATTACGAGATCGTCCGCCGACTGAAGAAGACGCGTCCTGAGCTGACCGTGGTCCTCAACGGCGGACTTTCTTCGATTGCGCACGCGCTGGAGGAATGCCAAGGCGTCGACGGCGTCATGCTGGGGCGCGCCGCCTATGGCGAGCCTGCGATCCTCTCCGCCGTCGACCGCGTTTTC
This sequence comes from uncultured Caulobacterales bacterium, assembly GCA_964529675.1. Taxonomy (GTDB): domain Bacteria; phylum Pseudomonadota; class Alphaproteobacteria; order Caulobacterales; family Parvularculaceae; genus Amphiplicatus. The sequence goes on along the minus strand of CAZGXT010000183.1, from coordinate 1,339 downwards.
TTCGGCGATGATGCGCCGCCGCCGGCTGATGAGGAAATCGTCGGTGCGATGTCCGCCTATGTCAGGCGTATGGCGTCCGCCGGCGTGAGGCCGCATCACGTCGTACGCCACATGCTCGGCTATTTTCACGGGCGCAGCGGCGCGCGGACGTGGCGGCGCATGCTCTCGCAGCACGGCGCGGGCGCGCCCGCGACCGTTCTTGACGACGCGCTCGCGGCGATGCGCGGAGATCACTGCACGCGTTCGATCGCGTAGCCCTTGCGCTCCAGCATTTCGACGACGCCGTCAGCGCCGATGAGATGGCCGGCGCCGACCGCGATGAAATAATCATCCGATCCCGCCATGATTTCTTCGATCCGGGCGACCCAGTCGGCGTTCCGATCGACCATCAGCGTCTTATAGGCGCCCGGCGCCGCGTCGCGCATCGGTCCGATCATTTCCTGATCGATCGAGTTGAGGTCGCCTGTCCGCCAGGCTTCGAGGGCGCGCTTCGAGAAACCTTCAAAATCGGCGATCTGCTCAAGGCTTCGCTCGAAATCGGCGAGCCATTCCTCCGTGCTGAGGCTTGCAAGCGCCCTGATCTGGAATTCCGCCGTTTCGAAGTGCGCGACCTTGTCTTTCTGCGCCGCCGCCCGATCGAGGATGATCATTTCCGCGCCGGCCTCCGACGAAAAGCCTTGGGCCTGCATGGCGCCGACGGCGAGCGAAAGAAGGGCGAGCCATGGACGCATCGGCTCCAGCGCCGCCATCGGCAACCCGATCCGCTCCGCAACGGCGCCGAACTGCTTGGCGCGCTGCGGCCCGAGTTGCGAGGACAGCGTGACGCCCGGCGGGTTCAGCCCGAGCTCTTGAACAAGGGCCGCCATCGCAGCCTGTGATTGAGGGCTGTCGGTATCGGCCTCCGTCATGGTGATGGGCGTTCTCGTCATCGCCTCATCGAGCGTCGCCGTCGTCCAGTTGAGCGACGGGGGCAGGATGTGGAACGTGCCGAAGAGATAAATCTCGGAATCGGCGTCCGTCAGACGCCACATCGCCGGCCCGGTCTTTTCCTCAGCGCCCGCCGGGGCGATGAAGAGCATTGCGGCGGCGCCGGCGCAAAGGCCGCGGCGCAATATCGACAGTCGTTTGCGAAGGGGCATGAGTTCACTCCTTGTACCGATCAATTGAGGACGCGGCGGCGCCGGTCTCAGCGCTTTCCTCACAGCAAGCCTGACTTTTCAGCTAACTGCGCCAGCGTCCGGCCGATGACGATCCCGCTTGTGAAAACCATGACAGCGACGAGCCAGCCGGGGACCGTGCGGCGGGCGGAGGGATGTTCAGCGCTCATGACGTTTCTCCT
>CAZGXT010000182.1:0-6161 GCA_964529675.1 uncultured Caulobacterales bacterium | reverse complement strand
AGGCTCGAAATGTTGATGACGCCGCCTTTCGTCGCGATGAGCTGCGGCAGGAACGCCTTCGTCATGCGAACGACGCCCCAGAAATTGACGTCCATGATCTTTTCAACGGAAGAAAGAGGCGTTTCTTCAAAGCGGCCGACCCTCGTCAGGCCGGCGATATTGAACACATAGTCGGCGTCGCCGAGGCTTTCCCCGACGCTCGCCGCATAGCGCAGGATCGCGTCCGCATCCGCGACGTCCAGCCGGTCGATGCGAATGCGGTTTGACGCAACGTCGCCGATGAGGGCGCGCGTCTCATCAAGTCCTGCCTCATTGACATCCGACAGCGCGAGAGCGGCCCCGCGGCGGGCGAGATCGATGGCGACAGCGCGTCCGATGCCGGAGGCGGCGCCGGTAACGACACAGAGCTTGCCGTAATAGGGGTCGGTCACAATTCGTTCTCCATGCACGAAGGCCGAGACCGCGGCGCAGGGCGGCCTTCAACCCGCCATACGCTCAAGGTCCGGCAGTCTGAAGCACGCTCTACAGTTCCAACAGCCGGCGTGCGATGTCTTCCCAGTCGCGGCCCGGCGCGGTCGCAAGAAGCGGTTCATCGATGGAATCCTGCGGCGTATAGAGCGCCCCGGTCGCAAGGAACGACGCCCGGCCTCCGAGTTCATCAAGAATGAGCGCGCCCGCGGCGTGATCCCAGGGATGGATGCGGCTCGACAGTTTGAAATCGGTCTCGCCCGTCATCAGTTTAAGATAGGCGTAGGCGGAACAATGGCCGGGCCTTGAGGCGAAGCTGCGGCGCAGGCTCGAGGTCAGCCGGTCCCGCCATTCCGGCGTCAGCCAGCCCGTCGAGCGCAGACCCTCCGGGGGGTCGGCTGTGGCGGGCGCGACGATCGGCGTCGCGCCGTTCCAGCGCACGCCCTCGCCACGCACTGCTATGGCGGTCGCTTGCGCCGGGACTGCATGGATGAAACCCATCAGCGTTCGACCATCTTCGACAAAGGCGACGATCGTGCCGAATTCCGGCGTCCCGTTGACGAAATTCCGGGTGCCGTCGAGCGGATCGACGATCCAGAATCGGCCGGGACCCGCGAGAGCCGCAACGATAGTGGGATCGGCGGCGGCAACCTCTTCACCAATAAAGCCCGCATCGGTCGCCAGCGCGCAAAGCGCCTGTCGCAGCGCGGCTTCCGAGGCCTCATCGACCCGCGTCACGAGGTCCGTCGCGCTGGACTTTCGGCGGATCGCGTCGCTTTCGAGTTTCCCGAAATGGGGTGAGATTTCCTGCGCCGCTATTTCCTCAATTACGGCGGCGACGCGATCGGGATCGGGCCTCATGCGGTCAGGCGCGGCCTTTCGCGCTGGGTTTCAATAGTCGCCGTCGGGAAAAGCTTTCTGAATTGGCCAAAGGCCTTGTCTGTCAGCCGCACCTCGATCGTCACGTCCGCTTCCCCCTCGCGCATTAGCGCAACATCGCCGTGCTCATGGAGAAACGCGCGCGCCGCCCCGTCGGCGGCGTCGATGCTGATTGAGTATCCACGACGGTCTGCGGTCAGAATCTCGTCGATCATGGCGAGCAGGTCTTCAACGCCTTCCCCCGACACGGCCGAAACGCCGGCGCGCAAAGGATCCTCGATCGTTCTTGCGGCCGCAGCACGACCGGCGCGCGCGAGGACGCTCAGCGTCTGGCGTTCGTCCTCGGAAAGGAGGTCAATCTTGTTCATCACCTCAATGACAGGCGCGCCGTCATCTTCGGAGACGCCGAGCTCGGCAAGCACGTCGAGCACGTCGTCACGCTGAGAGTCGGCATCCTCATGCGCGGCGTCGCGTACATGCAAGATGAGGTCTGCTTCGAGCACCTCCTCCAACGTCGCCCGGAACGCAGCCACAAGCTGCGTCGGCAGGTCCGAGATGAATCCGACTGTGTCAGAGAGAATAATGCGCTGGCCGGAAGCGAGATCGACAGCGCGCATCGTCGGATCAAGCGTTGCAAAGAGCTGATCGCGGGCGACGACATCGGATCGCGTCAGCCGGTTGAAGAGGGTCGACTTGCCTGCGTTCGTATAGCCGACCAGCGCGACGACGGGATGGGGCGCCTTGCGCCGCTTCGCCCGCTGGAGGTTTCGGGTGCGCCGTACTTCCTCGAGCCGCGCCTTCAGCCGGTCGATTTCGTTTTCGATAGCGCGGCGATCGCTTTCGATCTGCCGTTCGCCGGGACCGCCGAGGAAGCCGCGCCCGCCGCGTTGACGCTCAAGGTGAGTCCACGAGCGCACGAGGCGAGACTTCTGGTAGGTCAGATGCGCCAGATCAACCTGGAGCCGCCCTTCCGCCGTACGGGCGCGGGCGCCGAAGATTTCAAGAATAAGCGCGGTGCGGTCGAGCACCTTGGCCTCCCACGCTTTCTCAAGATTGCGATGCTGGATCGGCGACAGCGCCGCATCGACGATGACGAGACCCGGCCGAATGTCGCCCGCGTCAAGCATCGCACGGATTGCTTCGACCTTTCCGGCGCCGATCAGAGTGGCCGGCCGCGGCGCCGACAGCACCGTCACCTCGGCATGAACGACCTTAAGATCGATCGCCCGGGCAAGGCCGCAAGCCTCCTCCAGCCGCGCCGCAGGCGTACGGCGGCGATCGTCTCGTGGAAACTCAACGTGAATGACGAAAGCCGCGCCCATATCGGCGGCGCGGCGCTCTTTATCGTGGGCGTCCAAAGGGACCTATTCGCTTTCCTCTCCGTCCCACAAATTGACGGGCTGGGACGGCATTACCGTTGAAATCGCATGCTTGTAAACGAGCTGGACCTGACCTTCCCGCTTCAGGAGCACGCAAAAATTGTCGAACCAGGTGACGACGCCCTGCAGCTTGACCCCGTTCACCAGGAAGATCGTCACGGGAACCTTGTCCTTGCGGACGTGATTCAAGAACACGTCCTGGAGGTTCTGTTTCTTGTCGCTCATGACTTTACAGACTTTCCCGCCGCGCGCTTATTGCAATGCAGCAATCACTATCGCCTGAGAATCGGAGGGATGCAACCCGGCGGCGTGGCCCTCGCGCTTTTCACTTCGGACCGGCCGAAACCAGCGGTCTCAGGCCGCTCCGCCCGCTTCATTGGTCGCCTTCGCAAAGACCTCAACGTCCGAAAAGGGCCGCCCGCTTCATACGCACCCCGCAGTCAGTTCCGTCGGGGCCGAGGCTTCCCTCGCAGCGGCGCTCCGCCATCAGCACGTCGCCCATTTCGCGGACGAATTTGCGGCCGTCGGAGCCGCGCTCTATGTCAACACCGTCGTAGAGGCGGCCCGTCGCCGTGTAGACCCGAACGCTGAGCCGATCGTCGGCGACATCGACGATCTGATAGAGCTGCGTCGCTTCCGCCGCGCGATCGAGGCGAAGGTCGGCGCGATTGTTGAGCCCGTACATTTTCGAACCCGCGATCGACACCATGTAGACAGGGCCGGCGCCGGACGCTGACGCCTCGTCAAATTCCGCCTCAGAGGCCCCAGCCGCAACGGTCAACCGGCTATAGCAGTGATCATGCCCTTGGAGCACGAGATCGACCTTGCGCCGCTCGAGGATGGGTCCCCAAGACGCCTTCAGCTCCTTTGTATCTGCGGGCCGCGCGCAGCTGAAAATCGGCTGGTGGAAAATGACCACGTTCCACGCCGCCGTGCTGCCCGCCAGCGTGCGATCGAGCCAGCCCGCCTGATCCTTGAGCGTGCCGAGGTCGAGCGCCGACGTGCCGTCCAGCACGATGAATCGCACGCCCTGATAATCGACAAAATAGGTCGTGGCTTTGGTCGACGCTGCGCCGTTTTCCGGCAACGCAAATTGTAGCGGCCAGTAAGCGCCGAGCCGACGCCGGCTGCTCGGATCGATCGTCAGAACATTGTTGTATTCATGGTTGCCGGCGGCTGGGATCTGGGGAACGACCGCGTAGTGATAGCCGGCGGCGGCGTTCCATTCGCCCCACTCATCGTCATGGTCGAGATCGTCGCGCTGATCGACGAGGTCGCCCGCGTGAAGCACAAGCTCGATGCCGCCATTGTCGCGAAACGCCTGTCGCAGGACACGGGAAGACTCGGACAGAATGCCGTTCTGCATGTCCCCGAGATAGAGAAACCGGAACGGTTGCGAAGCGTCCGCCGCTGTCTTGAACTGAAACCATTCGCTCCAACCTCCAGCGCCCTTCAACCGGTAAGCGTAGACAGCGCCGGGCTCGAGACCAGAAAAGCGGACGTGATGGTAAAGCGCAGGGCCGTTGCGGCTGTCGAGGGCGCGGGGCCGCGACGATCCGAGAACCAATTCGGCCGTGTCTTCCAGCGTCGGACCATCAACAGCGCGCGCGATCTCTGCTTCGCTGCGCTCCTGATCGGGGCTGGTGCGGTAGGCGACCGCCATTTCGCGCGCGGGATCGGCGCCAGGCGTCAGCACGATGCGGTCCGGCAACGCCCGCGGCGCAAAAGCCGCGCCCGGCGACCGCGGCGGGCCCGCATCCGCCACTGCGCCGACAAGCGATGCCGTGGCGGTCCAAACAGCAGCGGCGAGCGTCAGCGACAGCGCCGGACGTCGGCGGATCGCAACCCGCAATCCTGTCCCAAGTCGGCGAACCGCTGCGAACATCTTTGCGCGCCCCTAATCGCCGTGACGATTGCGCGGGCGGATATCATCAAGGGGCGATTTTTCCAGATCCGATCAGGGCGATTTGCGCCCCTGAAATCAAATTTCGTCTAAGCGTCACAATTGACGGCGCCGCTGGCGCGCACTTTTGCAAGATCGTCACAAAACCTAAAATTTACTGACGCAAATAGTTCGTGCGCGTGTCACACGCATGGTTGCGGCCGCTCAAGCATCGGCCATGATTCTCCTGGCTACGAACGCCCTCTCAGCCTTCGGCGTTGTGCTGCACATAACGCGCGCGCAGCCGCGTTGCGACCGGGCCGGGCGCACCCTCCCCGACCTTCTTGCCGTCAATCGCGATTACCGGCGTCACGAGGTTCATCGCAGAGGTTATGAACGCTTCGCGCGCCTTCAACGCCTCATCAACCGTGAAAGCGCGCTCGACAACCTTCATCTGAAGACTTTCGGCGCAGGCGATCGCCGTCTGCCGCGTAATGCCGCCGAGAATTTCATGGCCCAGCGGGTGCGTGATCAGCTGGCCCTTGTCATCGACGATCCATGCGTTCGACGACGAGCCTTCGGTCACCTTACCGTCCTTCACAAGCCACGCCTCGACGGCGTTTTCGCGGACCGCCGCCTCCTTGGCGAGACAGTTCGGGAGGAGCCCGACAGTCTTGATGTCGACGCGCCCCCATCGGATGTCGGGCCGGGTGATGACCGCTACTCCCTTCGATGCCCTGGCGTTCAGCTTTTCGAGGTCGATCGGCTTCGCCGTGAGCACCAGCGCGGGCGCGGTGTCGGCCGCTGGAAAGGGATGGTTTCGCGACGCGACGCCGCGGGTCGCCTGCATGTAAATCATGCAATCGCCGAGGCGGTTCTTTTCAACGAGTTTCGCGATCACGATTCTCAGCGCGGCCTCGCTGATCGGCGCGCGGATTTCAAGCTCCGACAGCGATCGCGCCCAGCGTTTGAGGTGGCCTTCAAGATCCCAGAACCGGCCGCCGACGCGCAGCACCACCTCATAGATGCCGTCGGCGAACTGGTAGCCGCGATCCTCGATATGGACGCTGGCGTCTTCGAGCGGAACGTAAGCGCCGTTGACATAGGCGATGCGGGGCATGCGCGGCCTCAAAAATAATCGATGCTGACACGGAACATCTGTTCGACGTCCTTCACATAGTCCTTCAGCGCCATCAGCACGATGCGGTCGCCGGGCTTGATGACGGTCTGCGCGTGCGGCATCGACACCTTGCCGTCGCGGAAAATGGCGCCGATCATCACGCCGTCGGGGAGTTCGGCTTCCGCCAGCGGCTTGTTGACCAGGGGCGACGTCTCCAGCGCAATCGCGTCGATCAGCTCCGCTTCGCCGTCATAAAGGGAAAAGACGCCCTTGATGCGGCCGCGGCGAACATGTTGGAGGATCGTTGAAATCGTCGTCGAACGCGGATCGACGTAACGGTCAATGCCGACCGCTTCGGAAATCGGGCCGTAATCCTGTTCGTTGATCAGCGCCATGGCGCGTCTTGCGCCCTCGCGCTTGGCGACGACGCAGG
>CAZGXT010000181.1:0-6213 GCA_964529675.1 uncultured Caulobacterales bacterium | reverse complement strand
CGACCAGCAGGGGTCGCGGCGCGGTGGGGCGGTAGTCCTCGGGCACGTAGAGCGCGTAGCCGGCGTGGCCGCCGCCCGGCGGGTGGGCGATCACGCCGCGCGCGCCCTCGCCCGGCGCCGGGGCGCGCGGCGCCACACCCGCTTCGCGCCACCAGGCGTCGAGCGCCGGCAGCCGCGCGGCCCAGGGATAGAGCGCGGCGAGCGCGCGCGCATAGGCGCGGCGCGCGGCCAGGATCACCGCACCGACGTCGCCCGTCACCGGCCCCAGCAGTCGCGCCGCGCTCGCCTCGGCCTCGTCCGCCGCGGTGCGCAAGGCCTGCGCGAGGGCTTCGTCGTTCGCGGCCAGGGCGGCGCACGCGCCACGCAGCGCCTCCCCCTCGCCGCGACGGGCGGCGAGCAGCGCCGCGCGCGCGACTTCCGGCTGGCGCAGGTCCAGGGTCTCGAACGCGCGCCGCAGGGCGTCCAGCCAGGCGACCAGGTGCGCGGCGAGAACGTCGGCGTCGGCGGTGGATTCCATGGCTCGGTGCTCCGCGGCAGCGTGGGTATGCTATCGGGACACGCGCGGCGCGCGACGTCAATGCGCGGCCTGCGCGACCCGCGGCTTCACGCGAGTCCCGACCTACCCACTTGGCCGTGGCTGGCCCCCGGGCTACAATCGAATGCACTTGCGCCATCCTCGAGGAGCGGAATGATGTCCCTGGCCGGCAGGCTTGCACTCGTCACCGGCGGCGGTCGCGGCATCGGCCGCGCCATCGCGCTCGGTCTCGCCGAGGACGGCGCCGACATCGCCATCCTCTACCGTCGCGACGAGGCCGCCGCCGCCGCGACCGTGGCCGACATCGAGGCCCTCGGCCGCCGCGCGCACGCCTACTGCGCCTCGGTCGACGACTTCGACGCCTGCCGCCTGGCGCTCGACGCCCTCGGCCGCGATCTCGGGCCGCTCAGCATCCTGGTCAACAACGCCGGCATCGCGAGCCGCGGACGCGGCGTGGCCGACACCGATCCGGCGGAGATGGAGCGCGTGGTGCGCACCCACGCCTTCGGGCCGTTCTATCTGTCCCATCTCGCCGTGCCGGTGATGCGCACCCAGCCGCGCGGCGACATCGTCATGATCTCCAGCATCGCGACCAAGTACTTCAGCGCCAACGGCGCGCCCTACAACATGGGCAAGGCCGCGCTCGAAGCGCTCAGCGCGACGCTCGCCAAGGAAGTGAATCGCGACGGCATCTTCGTCAACACCGTGTGCGCGCCGCTGACCGCGACCGAGATGGGCGAGCGCCTCGCCAAGGCGGTTTACGGCGTCAAGCAGGACATCCACGAACTGAACGACAGCGCGGGCTTCGGCCGCATCTGTGAACCCGAGGACATCGCGCGCGTGGTGCGCTTCCTGGTCTCGCCCGCCAACACCTACCTGAGCGGCGAGCGCCTGTACGTGCACGGCGGCAACGACTGAACACCGCTCGCGCGCGCGGCAGGCGCGCGAGCTTAACAGGGGAGAACGTCATGGCCATACACATCGAGCCCACCCAGGCCACGCTCGGCGCGGTCGTCACCGGCGTGCGCATCGCGGCCCTCGCCGACGGCGAGTGGCGCGCCATCGAGGATGCCTTTCACCAACACGGCCTGCTGATCTTTCCCGGCCAGCATCCGAGCCACGAGGAACAGCTGGCCTTCGCGCGGCGCTTCGGCGACATCGAGGTGCTGGCCGAGGGCATGACCACCGTGCCCATCGCCAACCTCGACCCGCAGGGCAAGCTGCTCGAACAGGACTCGCATCGCATGCAGTTGCTGAAGGGCAACGAGGGCTGGCACACCGACAGCTCTTACATGCACCTCGCCTCCAAGGCCGCGGTGCTGTCCGCCCATGTGCTGCCGAGCGCGGGCGGCGAGACCCAGTGGGCCGACGCGCGCGCCGCCTACGACGCGCTCGACGAGGCGACCCGCGCGCGCATCGCCGACCTCGTCGCCTGCCACGACTATTTCCGCTCGCAGGCCAAGATCGGCCACCAGGTGGAAGTGGGCTCGGGTTACGGCTTCTTCGCCGGCGAGAAGCCGCTGCGCCCGCTGGTCAAGGTGCACCCGGTCACGGGCCGCAAGACGCTCTACGTGGGGCGTCACGCGTCCAGCATCGTGGGCCTGCCCGATGACGAGGCCGAGGCGCTGATCGCGCGACTGAACGCACTCATCACCTCGCCGCCCCGGGTCTACACCCATCACTGGCAGGTGGGCGATCTCGTGGTGTGGGACAACCGCTGCCTGCTGCATCGCGCGCGGCCCTACGACTACAACGAGACGCGCATCATGATGCACACCCGCATCAAGGGCGATCCGCGCACCGAGAGCGCGCTGAACGCGCCGGGGCTGGCGGCCTGAGTGACGTTCGCCGCGGCCACGCTGGTGCTCGCCGAAACCACCCTGTAGGGCGGACTTCAGTCCGCCATTCGTTCCCAGAGCGGATGGAGAAGCTCTGTTAGGAATGTCGGACTGAAGTCCGACCTACAGCCCAACCCGCGTTCCGACCACGGCAGCCCCTCACCCGGAGTCCATCGACATGCACTACACCAACTTCGGCAACACCGGCCTCAAGGTCTCGCGACTGTGCCTCGGCTGCATGAGCTATGGCTCGCCGACCTGGCGCGAATGGGTGCTGGACGAGGCGGCCTCGCAGCCCTTCTTCGAGCAGGCCTTCGATCTCGGCATCAACTTCTTCGACACCGCCGACGTGTATTCCCTCGGCGAGAGCGAACGCCTGCTCGGCAAGGCCATTCGCGCGCGCGGCGTGGCGCGGGAAGACGTGGTCATCGCGACCAAGGTGTACTTCCCCATGGGCCAGGGCGAGAACAGCCGTGGCCTGTCACGCAAGCACATCGTGCACGCGGTCGAGGATTCCCTGCGCCGGCTCGGCACCGAGTACATCGACCTCTACCAGATCCACCGGCTCGAACGCAGCACGCCGATGGAAGAGACGCTCGAGGCCCTCGACCTGTTGGTGCGGTCCGGCAAGGTGCTGTACCTCGGCGCGTCCAGCATGTACGCCTGGGAATTCTCCCGCCTGCTGAATCTCGCCGACCGTCGCGGACTGACGCGCTTCGTCTCCATGCAGAACCACTACAACCTGGTCTACCGCGAGGAAGAGCGCGAGATGCTGCCGCTGTGCCGCGCCGAGGGCGTGGCGGTGATTCCCTGGAGTCCGCTCGCGCGCGGCTTCCTGGCCGGCAATCGCCAGCGGAGCGCCGACGGCAAGGGCGGCGAGACGCTGCGCTCGACCAGCGACGACTTCGCGCAGGCCATGTACTACCAGGACGACGACTTCGCGGTGGTGGACGCGGTCGGCCGCGTGGCCCGCGCGCGCGGCGTGCCGAATGCGCAGGTCGCGCTCGCCTGGCTGCTGGCCCAGCCCGGCGTGACCGCGCCCATCGTCGGCGCGACCAAGCCCCATCACCTGGCCGACGCCGCATCCGCGCTCGACATCACGCTCAGCATCGAGGAACAGGCCGCGCTCACCGCGCCCTACAAGCCACACCCGGTGCTCGGCAACCTGTGACGCCACTGGCGAGCCGGGCGAGCGGCCGCTTATCTTTACCGTCCATCATCGAACACGAGGGGAGTCTCACATGCGTCGCGACATCGAATTCAGCTCCGAAGGCCTGAAGCTCAGGGGCTGGCTGTACAAGCCGAGCAAGGGCAAGGGACCGTTCCCGACGGTGGTCATGGCGCATGGCTTCTCCGGCGTGAAGGAACAGGGCCTCGACGACTACGCCGACGCCTTCTGCAAGGCGGGGCTGGCGGTGCTGGTGTACGACAACCGCTGCCTCGGCGCGTCCGAGGGCAAGCCGCGCGCCGACATCGATCCGGTGGCGCAGATGCGCGACTACCGCAGCGCCATCACCTTCGCGCAGATGCAGAAGGAATGCGACGCCAATCGCATCGGCATCTGGGGCACGAGCTACACCGGCGGCACGGTGTGCGCGGTGGCCGGCCTCGACAAGCGCGTCAAGGCGGTGGTCAGCCAGGTGCCCTTCATGAACGGCGTGCGCAACCTGCAGCAGTTCGTGCCGGTGGTGAAGATGAAGGAATTCCTCGCCATGCTGGACGAGGATCGCAAGCGGCGCGTCGAGGGCAAGCCGTCGATGTACATGAAGATGTGCTCGCTGGACCCCAACGAGCCCCATCTCTTCCCCGGCGAGCAGACCTACAACTTCATCCACCGCTACGTCGGGCCGGGCAAGAAGTCGACCTGGGAGAACCGCGTCACGCTGCGCTCCATCGATCACATGCTGGCCTACGACGTGAGCGGCTACATGAAGCTCATCAGCCCGACGCCGCTCCTGATGATCGTCTCGGAGTTCGACACCTGCACGCCGACCGACATCGCGCTCGATCACTACGCCATGGTGCCGGGGCCGAAGCAGCTGCACATCATCCAGTCCGACCACTACGAGGCCTACGTCGAGAAGTTCGACGAGACCAGCGCCGTGGCGCGGGACTTCTTCCTGGAGAACCTCTGAGCCGACGCGCGCCCTGAGCGCGGCCCACGCCGCGCTCAGAGTTCGGCCGTCGCCACCAGGCGGCGGTGGAACCACACCCCGAGCCCCACGATGCCGAGCCCGGCGATGGTGAAGGCCGGGGTGTAGCCGCGCGCGTCGACCAGGCTGCCGACCGCCGTCACGCCGAAGCCCTGCCCGACGAAGATCATGAACACCCACAGCGACAGCGCCGTGCCGCGCGCGTTGGGATCGAGTTCGGTGGCGAGCGTCTGCAGGGTGTTGTGCAGGGTGTAGAAGCCGAAGCCGGCGAAGAGCAGCAGCGGCGGCGTCAGCCACCAGTGCGGGGCGTGGGGCAGCAGCAGGTAGCAGCTGCCGAGCAGCAGCGCGCCGCCCAGGATCATGCGCCGCTCGCCGAGGCGCCGCACCACGTGGCGGATCAGCGCGCTGTAGATCAACCCGCCCACGCCGTACATGCTGAGCACGAGTCCGATCAGCGCGTAGCCCAGGCCGTAGGTCTGGCGCAAAAAGGCGCCGTAGTAGGCCGCCACGCCGAAGATGAAGATGCCCTCCAGCGTGCCGACCACGATGACCGCGCGGCTGCGCGGCCTGCGCAGCACCGCCGCCCACACCGCGAGGATCGCGCCGAGCGAGCGTCGTTCGGCCGGCGGCCGCTCGCCGACGCGCAGCGCCGCGCGCCACAGCAGCGCGGAGGCCAGCGCACAGAGCGCCGCGAACACCAGGAAGATCTGCCGCCACTCGAGGTACTCGGCGGCGAGGCCGCCGATGCAGCCGCCCGCGATCTGGCCGAGCACCAGGCCGTTGATGTAGCGCCCGATCACCAGCTGACGCCGCTCGTAGGGCACTTCGTCGGCGATCCAGGCCATGGCGAGCGGCACCGTACCGGCCATGGTCGCGCCGGACAGGAAGCGCATCACGGCCAGGCTCTCGAGTCCGCCGGACAGCCCCGAGGCCAGCACGAACAGGGTCGAGACCGCCAGCGACACGGCAATGAGCTTGAGCTTGCCGAGTCGGTCGCCGAGCGGACCGAACACGATCTGGAAGGCGCCGTAGGGCACGGCGAAGGCGCTGACCACCACGCCGGCGGCGCCGACGCTGACGGCGAAATCGCGCGCGATGAGCGGCAGCAGCGGCGCGGTCACGGTCATGACCGCCACCACCACGAAGCTCGCGGCGCCGAGAAGGAAGACGATGGAGGGCAAGGGCTTGGCTCTGCGCGTGGGCTTGCGGATTCGGGACGCCGGACGGCACGCACCACGCGCTCGCTCCGCTACGCCGGGTGCCATCTTGGGGGCATTCACCGCGCCTGTCCAACCGCCGCCCGGTGGGCGCTGCTGGCCCCATCCTCTACAATCGGGCCGCCGGCCGCAGCCGGCTGGGAGCTACACAGCGAACATGACGGCGGACAGGCAAACCTCCGCGCTCCAGCGCCTGGAAGAGATCGGCTTCGAACGCGCCGGTGAGTGGCTGCTGGACGACGGTGAGCCGCGCATCGAGGTGCGCCGCCTGGCGGCGGCGAGCAACGTGCTCTATGCCTTCGCCAGCGAACGCGAGCTGCTGTACGTCGGCCGTTCCAGCCGCAGCCTGGCGCTGCGCATGCAGGGCTACGAACAGGGCGGCCCGGAACGCTCGGCGCGCAGCCGCAACCGCGAGCGCATCCTCGCCATGCTGATGCTCGACCAGGAGGTGACACTGCTCGCCATGCCGG
>CAZGXT010000180.1:0-6260 GCA_964529675.1 uncultured Caulobacterales bacterium | reverse complement strand
GCCTCTATTACATCGGCGGCATCATCAAGCATGCGCGCGCGATCAACGCCTTCGCAAACTCGACGACCAACTCTTACAAGCGCCTCGTCCCCGGATATGAAGCGCCGGTGCTGCTCGCCTATTCGGCGCGCAACCGCTCCGCCTCGATCCGGATTCCGTGGGTTCCCTCGCCCAAGGGCAAGCGTATCGAAGTCCGCTTCCCCGATCCTGCCGGCAATCCTTATCTCACCTTCGCCGCGCTGCTGATGGCGGGCCTCGACGGCATTGAAAACCGCATCCATCCAGGCGAGCCGATGGACAAGGACCTTTACGACCTGCCGCCGGCGGAACTGAAAGACATCCCGACCGTCTGCGCGAGCCTGCGTGACGCGCTCGGCAACCTCGACCGCGACCGCGCGTTCCTGAAGAAGGGCAACGTCTTTAACGACGACCAGATCGACGCTTTCATCGACCTCAAAATGGGCGAGGTGAAGCGCTTCGAGACGACGCCGCACCCGGTCGAATTCGCGATGTATTATTCGTCGTAACCCGATTGCTTGTTGCGTAAAGTAACCAAAGGCCGGGGGCGACCCCGGCCTTTGGTTTTTCCGGCGGTTTGCAGCATGGGAAGCAGGGGCGCATAACGACAAGCCGGACAAACGACGGAAGGACGCCCATGTACGACATCGCGCAAGCAGACCTTCGCCGCACCGTCAACCGCGCGTGGGACGACGAGATCACGCCGACGCTGGTCGACTACATCCGCATCCCGAACAAGTCCCCCGCCTTTGAGCCCGACTGGGAAAAGCTCGGCCATATGGAGGCCGCTGTCGCGATGTTCCGCGACTGGGCCGGGGCGCGCCTCAAGAAGCTTCCCGGCGCGACGATGGAAATCCTGCGCCTCCCGGGCCGGACGCCGCTCATTCTGATCGATGCGCCGGGCGCCGTCGCCGGCGAAACGGTCATGCTCTACGGCCATCTCGACAAACAGCCCGAGATGACAGGATGGGCGCCGGGCAAGGGCCCCTGGATCCCGGTCATCGAAAACGACCGTCTTTACGGCCGCGGCGGCGCCGATGACGGCTATGCGCTGTTTTCCGCGATGACGGCGCTGATCGCGCTCGAAGAACAGGGGATCAAACGCGCGCGCTGCGTCATCCTGATCGAGGCGTCGGAAGAATCCGGTTCGCCCGATCTTCCCTATTACATGGAGGAGGTCGCCTCGCGGCTTGGCGATGTCGGGCTTGTCGTCTGCCTCGACAGCGGGTGCGGCGATTATGACCGGCTGTGGCTGACCACCTCGCTGAGGGGCCTTGTCGGCGGGACGCTGCGGATCGACGTTCTGGAGGAAGGCGTCCACTCCGGCGATGCGTCGGGCGTCGTGCCGTCGAGCTTCCGCATCCTTCGCCTGCTGCTCGACCGGATCGACGAGGCGACCAGCGGCGCGGTGCGCGACGCCGTCTTCCACGCCGAGATCCCGGCCGACCGGCGCCAGCAGGCGAAAATCGCGGCGGCGGCGCTCGGTGAAGCCGTCTACCGGAAATTTCCCTTCGTACACGGAATGAAGCCGGCGCGAACCGAACTCGACGAACTGATTCTCAACCGCACCTGGCGCCCTGCTCTCTCCGTCACCGGGCTCGACGGCGCGCCGAACCCGGCGAACGCCGGCAACGTCCTGCGCCCCTTTACGGCGGCGAAGCTGTCGATGCGTCTGCCGCCGACGGTCGATGCCGAACAGGCGAGCAGCGCGCTCAAACGGCTCCTCGAATCCGATCCGCCCTATGGCGCGCGCGTTTCCTTCAAGGCCGAGCCGCCGGGCACGGGCTGGAACGCCAACCCGACGGCGCCGTGGCTGATGGAAGCGCTCGATGCGGCCTCAACGGCGTCGTGGGGCCAAGGCGTCGCGATGATGGGCGAAGGCGGCACCATCCCCTTCATGGCGATGCTCGGGCGCGCCTTTCCGAAATCGCAATTCGTCGTCACCGGCGTTCTCGGCCCCAATTCCAACGCGCACGGACCCAATGAGTTCCTCGACCTGCCGACGGGCAAGCGCGTCACCGAAACGGTCGCCCATGTCGTCGCGGCGCATGGCCGGCGCTGACGACACGGTGTAGACCGTCGGGCATGGCGACCCTCATCACGCTCGCGCGGATCGCGCTGATCGTTCCTTTCGCGGCGATGTTCTTCATCGCGGCGCCCTGGGCGATGACGGGGGCGCTGGTCATATTCCTTATTGCGGCTGCGACGGATTTCCTTGACGGATATGTTGCGCGGGCGCGCGGCGAGGTGTCGGCGCTGGGCGCCGCGCTTGATCCTCTCGCCGACAAGCTTCTGATCGCGGCGGCGCTGATCCTCCTCATCCGCAACGGGGTCATCAACGGCGCCGGCGTCGTCGCCGCGCTCGTCATCATCCTGCGCGAGATCCTCGTCGGCGGCCTTCGGGAGGCGGTGACGCAGGCGGGCGGAGGCCTGCCCGTCACCGCGCTCGCCAAAGCCAAGACCGCTGCGCAGCTTGTCGCCGCCGCAATGCTGATTGCGGCGGCGCCGGGCGGCGTGGTCGGCGAAGCCTTGCGCCCCCTCGCCGGCGGTCTCTTCTGGCTCGCCGCCGTCCTTACCTTCTGGACCGGCGCAGAGTACGGTGTGAAAGCAGTCGCGTTTCTGCGCGGCGCGGATGCCAGGAAGAACAGCGAGGCGAGACGGCTTCGATGAAATCGGCGCAGAAGATTCCGGAAAAAGCCTCGCATCTCCTCGTCGTCGATGATGACGACCGCATCCGCACCCTGCTGAAGCGCTACCTCACCGAAAACGGTTACCGCGTCTCGGTCGCCAAAGACGGGGCGGAGGCGCGCGAGCTGATGGGCTCGGTCGATTTCGACCTGCTCATTCTCGATGTGATGATGCCGGGCCTTACCGGCTTCGATCTCACCGAAAAAATTCGCGCGGCCTCGAACGTGCCGATCCTCCTCCTCACCGCACGCGGGCTGCCCGAGGACCGCATCGAGGGCCTTGAGCGCGGCGCCGACGATTATCTCTCGAAGCCCTTCGAGCCGCGGGAGCTTCTCCTGCGCATCACCGCGCTGCTGCGGCGCGCCCAGCCGATCAAACGCGACCGGCAGCTGATGCAGTTCGGCGATACGACCTTCGAACCGGGGCGCGGCGAGCTTCGCCGTGAAGGCCAGCTCGTCAAGCTGACCGCAGGGGAGCTTGCGCTGCTGCGCGTGCTGGCGGCCAAGCCCGGCGAGGCGATTTCACGCACCGCCCTCGCCGAGCAGACCGAGACGCCGATGGAACGCTCGATCGACGTGCAGATCACGCGGATCCGCAAGAAGATCGAAGACGATCCGAGAACGCCGATCTATCTCCAGACGGTGCGCGGCGTCGGCTATATGCTCATCCCCGACTGAACGATGTGGAAGCGTCTGCTGCCGAAGAGCCTTTACGGGCGGGTCGCGCTGATCGTGATCCTGCCGATCTTCCTGATGCAGTCGGTCATCACCTGGGTCTTTTTCGATCGCCACTGGGACACCGTGACGGCGAACCAGTCGGCGAATGTCGCCGGCCAGATAGGCCTACTGACGAAGCTCCATGAAAAGGCCGAGACGCCGGAGGCGCGCGCCGCCGTCATCGCGATGGCCTATGAGGATCTCGACATTTCGACACGCTTTCAGCGCGGCAAGGGCCTGCCCGAGCGCAACAAGCTGTCGCCCTTCAACCTCTACAACGCCACGCTCGACCGTCAGCTGACGGATCAACTCGATCGCGATTTCTGGTTCGACACGCGCAGCTGGCCGGGCTATGTCGAAATCCGCGTTGAAAGCGGCGACGGTTATCTCGTCTTTCTGCCGCTGCGCGACCGGGTGTTTGCGACGACCGGCCCCGTCTTCGTGCTCTGGCTGATCGGCACGTCGCTGCTCCTCGGCTCGATCGCGATCGTGTTCCTCAGGAATCAGGTGCGCTCTATTCTGAAGCTCGCCAACGCCGCCGAAGCCTTCGGGCGCGGGCGCGACCTGCCGGAGTTTCGCCCGACGGGCGCGACGGAGGTGAGGCGCGCGGGCCGCGCCTTCATCGCCATGCGCGAGCGCATCAAGCGTCACCTCGCCCAGCGTTCGATCATGCTCGCGGGCGTCAGCCACGACCTCAGGACGCCCTTGACGCGCATGAAGCTGTCGCTTGCGCTGCTGCCGGAGGGCGAAGATGTCGAGGAACTGCGCCGCGACGTCGATGAGATGGAGACCATGGTCCGCTCCTATCTCGAATTCGCCTCCGACCTCGCCTCGACGGAGGAGGCGGTGCGGTTCGACGCCGGCGCCCTCCTCCGCGAGGTTGCGGCAGGCGAGAAGGACGCCGCGCGCGTGACGGTCGATGCGCATGCCGGCGTGATGATCGAAGCGCGCCGCGACGCGATGAAGCGCGCGCTCGCCAACCTCGTCGGCAACGGCCTCAAATATGCGGGCCATGTGTGGGCGAGCCTGAAACGCGACGGCGGCTATGTCGAGTTCATCGTCGACGACGATGGCCCCGGCATCCCGGAAGACAAATACGCCGACGTGTTCAAGCCGTTCTACCGCCTCGATGAAGCGCGCAGCCAGCAGATCGCGGGCGTTGGGTTAGGCCTGTCCGTCGTGCGCGACGTCGCGCGAAGCCATGGCGGGGATGTAACGCTGGCGCGGTCGCCCCGCGGGGGATTGCGGGCGGTGTTAAGGGCGCCGGGGTGAGGATGGGGGGCGGTGGTCGAGATGATTGCGACAGAGTCGCCAGCATTATCGCCGACCTCCGATCTAGGCTCCGCCAATATGACGCGCTCCAAAAAATCGGCGTAAGCGCCAATTGCACGATGTCCCCTAGCTGCGTGCAAAGGCGAGCAGCATCATGATGTCATGGTTGTCGGCGGCCCGCAGCGCGTTGATGTAAGCCGCGCGCGTCGCCGCCGGCTCAATGAGATTGGCGCTGCCCCAGGAAAAGCGATCTCCGTCGAGATTGACCGCCAGAAGATCGGCGGCAATGCGCGCATGGCGGCCGTTGCCATTGGCGAAGGGGTGTATGAACACCAGCCGGTGATGAAACCGCACGGCGATTTCATCGGGCGGATAAGTTTGGTTCTCAATCCAGTAGGCGGCGTCTCCAAGGAGCGTTCTGAGTTCGACCGCGATATGAAGCGGTGCGATGCCGATATTGCGCTCGCTCACCCTGATTGATCCCGCCCATTTCCAGACCTTGCCGAACATGCGCTTGTGCAGGCGAAGCAGGAATTCGATATCAAGAACGTCGCGCCGGCGCGTGAACGCCCATTGATCGGCCTCAGTGATATTGCGCTGCTCAGCCTCGTTCAGCTGCGCGCGGGTCGTGATGTAGGTCGGAATTAGCTGCGCGCGCTCTTCCGGCGTCAGCGGTGTCGCGGCGTCATCGTCCGCGTCGAACAGTGGATCGCTCACGGGTCCTCCCACAGGCGGCCGCCGCCGCGTGCGAGGATCGCTGCGATCAGTCGTTCACGCTCCTCGGCAAAGTCATCCTTGCGCAGGGCCTGATCCTCAAGGCGCATCGTGTGATGTATGCGGGAAAGCTGCGCCTCAGCAATCATGGCGGCGCGAGCGCGGACGATTTCGACCAGGGGCCGATTGGGAACAAGCGCATAGACAAGGGTGCAGTCCATCGCCTCAGCCGCCTCCCGCAGTGAGCTTAGCGAGATGGCGTCATCGACTTCGCTGCGCTCCAGCCGGACAACGGTGGAATGCGCGCGGCCCATGCGCGCGGCCAGTTGGCGGGCGGTGAGGCCCAGCGCATCGCGGACCGCGCGAATCCAGCCCTTCGGCGGTCGCTGCCGCAAGGGGTCAAATCGCGCCGCGCAAAAAACCTTATCAAGTTGCCTGCGGGCCAGAGATTCGGCATTGCCTTGGTCGCTCATAAAACACCATCCTATCCCTTTATGGTGTCATATGATGCATCTATTGTCAATATTATGGTGCTATTTGACGCACCGCCCTACGCGGCCACAAATGGGCGTCCGCTCTCATCTTCAGCGCCTCGCGCCGGAATGAGCTGTGGCATTTCCGAGGCTCATGTGGTGCGTTGCGGTCAGGCTGATCTCTCCATTCTGAGGAGCGGCCGAAGTCAGCGTCACGATAGATTGCATCGATGCGCGATCCATCGTGACGCCCTGCTTCGCAACGCTCCTCAGGATGAAGGCGGCACGTCAAGGTAATCCCAACCCCTCAAATCACACCCGCGTAAACACAACCACCGCGTTGAGACCCCCAAACGCGAACGAGTTCGACACCGCCAGA
>CAZGXT010000179.1:0-6275 GCA_964529675.1 uncultured Caulobacterales bacterium | reverse complement strand
TGCCTGGTGGCTGGACCGGCGGCGGCTGCGCCAGCGGCAGCCGTCGCAGGACTGACCCGGAGGCGGCGATGAAACACCTGGACTGGCCCGTCGAGTGCGCGCGGCCCGCGACCCAGGTGTTTTTCCGGCAGCGTGATTCCAACATCTGCCTCGACCTGCATGGTGACCCGCAGGTCGCACGGCTGGCGGTGTTTTCCGACGGCAACCATCACATGGCGCTGGAACAGGCGCTGCAGGAATTTCTTTCGGATCACCCGGAGATTGTCGACATCTTCTACGCCACCACGCCGCCGCGCGTCGTGGTGGAAGCACTTGCTTCCGGCGGCATTGCACTGGGGAACTTGACGATTTCTGTCAGGCCGCAGGTATTCATCAGCCCGCCCAAGGTGCTCGACGCGCTGGTTGCCGCAGGCGCGATGGACGCGCACTTTCCCCTCGCGGGCAGCCGCGGCAACGTGCTGCTTCTGCACAAAACGAATCCCAGGGGCATCACGGGCTCGCCGACCTTGCCCGCGATGACGTGCGCGTTTTCCTGTCCAATCCGAAAACCGAAACAGTCAGCTACACGACCTATGTCAACACCCTGGGTGCGATCGCGGCGCGGCTGGGCCTTGCGCTGGATTTTCTCGATGGCCGGCCGCATCCGCGAGTGGTTTACGGCGAGTCCATCCACCATCGCGAGGCGCCGCATGCGGTGGCGACGGGAGAGGCCGATGCCGCCGTGGTGTTTTATCACCTCGCGCTGCGTTACACCCGGATTTTCCCGGACATTTTCACCCTGCAGCCGCTGACGGTGGAGGGTGAGCACGATCCGGGGCAGGAGCACTCCCGGGTGCACGCCGGCCTCGTTGGTGACGGCGGGGAGTGGGGCGCGCGCCTGGTCGAGTTCCTGCGCGGCCCAAGGGTTGCCGGGATCTACCGGCACCATGGGCTGGTGCCGGCCTGATTCTTCCGCCTACTTGAAGTTGATGAACATCGCCGAGGTCCAGACCTTGGCGTCGTCGGTCTGGCGCCCGAAGGCGTAGACTGGACGGAATCCGTGGGGGCCGTTTTTCGGATTGACCTCCAGAATCCCGGAAACATCGCGCGGCATCGGTTCTTCGCTCATCCTCTCCACCGCGAGGAACAGCTCGCATCCGCCGAGTTCCCTGCGCAGGCGGCCGTCGCTTGCCAGCAGTTCGGCACCGGTGATTTCCCAATCGAAGGTCGGGCAGTGCACGAATGGATTGCCGGCGAGGGGATCACCAACCTTGACATAACTGTCGATGCGGCCGTGCACGCGTATCCGGCAGTCTTCCAGCTTGTCGATGTCGACGACTATGCAGTCGGAGTCGCCATATGTGTCCGTGCGAAATCCGATGTCCGTCGGGCCCGCGCGCCAAACCGATTCTTCCGGATGTTCGAAACCGCTGCCGGCAAAGCGGCTGATGGTGCCGTTCGTGATGCTTACCGTGCCGCGCCATTCCGCCCAGCGGTAACGGTCGGGAATCCGCGCGCCGCCCCAGCGGATGCGGATGCGCCGTTTCGAGTAGCCTGCCTCTTTTTGCAGATCGCGGTAATACATGCGGCCGGCGTGGTCGAAGGCGGCGATCTCATCCCAGCCGGTATTGCCCAGAAAGCGATAGTTGATGCGCGCGGCGCCCTTGTGCTGAAACTCGTCCCCCTGAATGTGTTTCCCGCAGGAGAGCAGGCCGGCTGAACGTTCACCGCTGGATGCCCAGGTGTGGCGTGCGCGCAGGGCGCGGCCTACGGTTGCCCGGTCCAGTTTGTCGGCGATGATTCCGGTAATGCCGCCCTTGGTGCCGAACACCTGGGTGCCTGGAAGACCGCCTCCCGGACGGCCGCGATGCTCGTCGCCCGAGGCGGATGCCCCGAGTTTGTAGCCGCGGGAGATCACGTCCTGATACAACCAGCCGAAATGCCCCCAGGCCGACGTGATTTCGATCAGGCGCTCCAGTTCGGGATGGTGCCAGTCGGGAATGTAACGCCGGCCGCCGACATGGGGCATGATCAGGTGGTTTTCGGCATCGTCGATGTAGGCAGCCCACAACTCCTCGATGGGCCAGCGTCCGAGCTCGACACCGGTGCCTTTCATGTCTTCGTTCCAGACGAAGGTCCTGTTGTGCTCGCCCTTGTCGTTGAACGGGAAATCTGGTTTCTTGTCGGACAGGAACACGACGTTATGGTCGCCACCGGCAGTGGAGCTGCCGCACCATTCCTGCACCGGATAGCAGACGAACTGGTCGTTCTTGTGCAGTTCATGCATGACCTTGACGCCCAGTTCCCAATTCTGGTCGGTGATCTGGAAATCGTTCGCGGTATAGGTCATGACGTCCAGACCTGCGATGTCGCGCGCGTAGCGGGTGTTGTAGTCCGGACTGTTGGTGCCCACGGTATCGTGCGAATGCACGTGCAGATCGCCGAAGAATGCACGTTCGCAGGGAAAGCCCTTGTCGAGGGTGATGTAGTGCACGGCATCCTCGCAGCCGCGGGCGCCGGGCAGACGGGCGGTCAGTTTCAGTTCACCGGCCTGTGCAGGCAGGCCCGTGATCGCCGCGCTGGCCCAGCCGTTCCCGGGCAGGGCAACGGCTTTGCGAAAGACCTCCTTTTCGCCTTGCTCGGCCACGATCTCGACCTTGCCGCCGAGGTCGACGCAGGCGTTGCCCCACTGATCGTGGACATTGACCCGAACCGGCAGCGTCGCACCGGGCTTGGCGATACGCGGGCCGACCAGCGACAGCGAGCGCGGTTCGTCGGGTACGATGTCGATGACCACGTCTCCGGGAACTGCGACGAAACGCGATGTGCCGAGTGGGTCGACGTAGCAGCGGAAACGGAATTTGTCTTCGACGAAAGTCTGCACCCGGGTGCCCGGACCGCCGCTGCGGCGATCCCCCAGCCGGATGATGATGTGGTCGCCGGCGTTGAGGTATCCGTCCACCGTATCCACGATGATGGCTTTCTGGAACGGCCTTTCATGGCCCTTCTGGTCGAAGCGCACCTTCAATGACTGCACGGCTGCCGGGCTCTGGCCGGGCATCAACGCCACGGACTGGTATTCCGCCGAAACATAGTTCGCACCCTGCGGATTGGTCGTCTGGAACAGCGCCCAGTCGGAATAGAATTTGAAGGTGGCCTTGAACCAGGCACCGTCGGCGACGCCCGAGGCGCCGATTTCGTAGTCGAGCACGATCTCGGTCCAGCTTCCGGCAACCAGACGGTCCACGTTGCAGCTGACTTTTCCGACGAAGGGGCGCGCCTTGTTGCGGTCGTAGAGACCCTCCGGTGCCACGTAACGTCCGAGCTTTTTGCGCAGCGCCTTTTCGTCGAAGACAGGTTGCTGTCGGGGTGCGGGGTCGGTCATCTTGTTCATTGTTCCAAGTCCTTGATCGTGTTGATGAATCAAACTTTCCCGAAGGGCCAGGGCGCTGCCGGATCCCACACCGGAATGCCGAGGAAGGCGTACCAGGGCGCCATGATCAGGATGCCGTAGGCGATCGCGATCAGCACCGACACCCAGCCGACCTTGAAATAATCGGTCATCGTGAAGGTGCCGCTGGAATAGGCGATGACGGCGGCGGTGATCTGTGTCGGCAGCAGGTAGGCGAAGGTGTCGGTGTCGGCGACCAGCATCGTGAAGGCCACCGGGTGCAGTCCCAGCGTTGGAGCCAGCGCGAGCAGGATCGGCGCGATCATGGTGATCGCCGCGACGTTGGACAGCATGCCCAGGCGCATGATGTGCGTGCCGGCCATGAACACCAGCAGGATCATCCACCACGACTGGCCCGCGCCGACCGGGTGCAGCACCTTGGCGAGCCAACCGGCGAGTCCCGAGGAGGACATCGCTGAGGACAGCGACAGCGCGCCGGCGAGCAGCAGCAGCGTGCCCCAGATGGTGCGGTCCTGGACTTCCTTCCATTTGAATCCGAAGAGCCCGGGTATGAACAGCACGGCGAGGCCGATAAGCGCGACGTTGTGTGCGGCGACCTTGTGTACGCTCTCCGTCATCCACGCCAGCGCGACCAGCACGAAGGCGGCGAGAATCAGCCATTCCGATTGCGAGGTGCGGGGAATTTCGGTATGCAGTTTCTCGATCGCCTGGTAGCCGCCGGAGACGCCGACCTTGCGGGTCCCGAAGTAGTACTGCACCCACCACTGCGTCAGCACGAACATGCCGAGGTAGGGCCATTGCATGATGAACCAGTCGACGTAGGACAACTTGAGTCCGAGCTGTTTTTCGAACAGCCCGACGATGACCAGGTTCGGCAGGTGCGCAGTCAGTATGCACATGCCGCTGATCATCGACCCGTAGACCAGCGTCTGGATGACGATGGCCTTCTTGCCATTTCGTTCCGCTTCCGTGTCTCCGAAGAAATTGGTGATGCCGTTGATGACCGGGAGCAATGTCGCCGCACGCGCGTTGGCGGCGGGGATGATGAACGAAAGCGCGATATTCACGATGAACATCGCCCAGATGACGCCGTTGACTGTCTTCACCTTCATCCATTTCAGAAGGGACAGCGCGATGCGCCGGTCGAGTCCCGCGGCCTGCATGATGGCGGCAAACAGGAAGGCGGCCAGGCACAGGAATACGACGGGAGTGGTGAATCCGCCCGCCGCAACGGGAAAGCCCTTCACGGCTCCTGTCATCACCAGGAGCATCGGGATCAGCAGTCCCGAAATTCCAACAGGCATGGCCTCGAATATCCACATCGTGCAAGCCCACACCATGACCGCCAGCACGGCTTTTCCCGGCATTGACAGTCCTTCGGGCTGTGGCATCCACCACAGTATGTAAAAGAACAGCGCCCAGCCGAGAAAAAAACCGAGCAGCGCCTTGCGCGGACTCAGCCCGGTTGAGACGATGTTGTCATGGAAAGTTTGGAGAAAGCGGCCGTTTGCTCCCGTCCCATGTGCTACAGCTTGCAGATTCGGGTTAGACATGGCCGCACTCCGGAAATGCAACGCTGATGTCTGAACGCCCCGGTAGTGCTGTCCGCCTGCAGTGGGTTATTCCCATGTGTTCTCCTCCAGAGATTGTGGGATGCGGGACCGCGATTCGGCTGATGTGACGGCGCCTTTGTGTGTTATGAGAGGGCGCTTTACACAATTCTTGCCGGCCGGGTAGGATTGAACCAAATCCGTTCGACACGGTAAGTCAGCCAGCCGACATTTCCAGCAGGCATCCATTAATGTTTCATAAAACCATTGCGACAGTGGATGACTCCGGGAAAATCCGCTTTGCTGCGGCGCAACCTCCAATAGCGCCTTCGAATTTCCTGGATCAGCTTGACGCGGAATCGCGTGGTGATCTCAATGCGCTGGGCAAACTGCAGCACTATGCGAAGGGTGAACTGGTTTTCCGGGCCGGAGGGCCGGGAAGCCACGTCTATTTTTTGCAAACCGGCCAGTTGCGCATCGGCCAGGTTTCGCCGCTGGGGCGGGAGGTGATCCTGTGGTTCTGCCTGCCGGGGGAGATCTGCGGGCTGGCGGAAGTTGCGCGCGGGGGCGGCAGGGTGGTCAGCGCGGTCGCCTGCGTGCCATCGGAAGTGCTGGCAGTATCACAGGAGCAGTTCAAGCTGTTCCTGAAGCTGCACCCGGAGGCCGCCTTGCTCAGCATGCAAGTGTTGTCGTCACGCCTGCGGATACTTGGCGAGATGTTCGTCAATTTGGTGTCCGATGACGTTAATACGCGCGTCGCCAAACTCATCCTGCGGTTATCGGCGCGTTACGGCCAGCGTTCGGGGCAGGAGATCCTGCTCAATGTTCCGCTCACGCATCAGGAAATTGCAGACATGGTCGGAACGACACGCCAGACCGTGACCAGCACGCTGTCCGCGCTTAAGCGCCGTGGCGTGCTTTCCATCGACAATCACCGCATACGTATCGAAAGCGAGGAGTTGCTCGCGGGCATTGCCGGGTCGAACTGATATCGGGGAGAGGGCATGCTGTTTGTGGCCTTGCTGCTTGCCAGCATATATTTCATCGTGTTCTGCAGGCTGATGATCCACGCAAACCAGGCAGTGCCGGCCGCGCCGCCTGCGGGCCTGGCCGTCGTGCTGAGCCTGCCCCGTCGCCGGGATCTCGATTCACGCGGCCTGCGCTATTGGCGGCTGTACTGGATGGGCTGGGTTGCGATGATCCTGATCCTGTGCGCCGGATTGCTGCAGCGATACCCGGCCATCCGGTCGGCATTTTCGGCCTTGTGAGAGCAGCATAGTGGAGGCCTTCTGGTATCTGCTGGTCCTCGCGCCCTTCATCGCGATACCCGTGCT
>CAZGXT010000178.1:0-6300 GCA_964529675.1 uncultured Caulobacterales bacterium | reverse complement strand
CCAGTCTCCATGCTGCATTGCGATGAGCTGAGAACGTTTCCCGGTTGAAAGCAGGGCGTGAAGACATCCTATTGGGATTATAAAATCAGGTCATTTTCGTTTGGTTGACATCGTCCGATGATGCCGACAAGCTTCAAAAGCCTAATCAATCCAACAAAATTCCAACCTGAGGGAGACCTGTCATGCCGACCCAGTCAGCGGGCCGAGTAATGCGCCTCGCATTGCTTGCCGTTCTCATGTCTAGCGCTAGCGCCTTCGCGCAGAACTTGGATCGAGACTTCATCATCCAGCAATATCAGGGCGACAAGGTTCGACCGAGCGAACTCGAAAACGTAGCGCCGACCACGCCAAACCCGTGGACCAGCCTGCGGCTGCCGGAAACTTATGTTGACTGGAAGTACTGGGAGGCGAAGCGCTTCCAGGCTGGCGTCGCGCGCGCAGCCAGCAACCAGCCCGCCAAGTTGCAGCAGACCGGCGTCAATGGCGGCACGCTCTTGCTCCAGCGCTTCGGAACCGGCCCATCGCAGGTGAACACGGTGCAGATCACCGGGACCTTCGAGCTACCGGCCACAACCGAATTGGAACCTAAGGCCGAGGACGAAGGCTCCATCCTCCTGGCGAGCGAGACATTGCTGACCGCCGGCAACGCAATCGTCGTCAACAGTCAGATTGGCGACGGGCCATTCGGTCTTGCAGGCTCCGGTTCGGGCGACTTCGATTTTTACGCCATCCGGAATGTGCGCGCGGGAGCGACAATCAGCGTCGACCTGGACACGCCCTTCCCGTTTGCGCCGCTTGACCCGTTCGTCGCCGTCTATACGGCCGACGGAACCATTGTGGCCTTCAACGACGACAGCGGCGGCACCTTCGACAGCTTTGTCTCCTTCGCCGCTCCCGCTGACGGCGACTATTTCGTGTCGATCGGGACCTTCGGCAATCCTGTCCTGAACGACCCTTTCGCTAGCGGCTCCGGCAACGGGGTGGACACTACGTCTTTCGGCGCGCCCAACGAAGGCTCCTATAAGGCCACAATCGGCGTCGATTACTTCGATGAGGTCTCCGTGGCGTTCACGCCGAATAAGGGTGATGTCGTCGGCGCTGCGGTCAACGGCACCTCCGCCGCGCTTTCGCTGGTCGACAAGTCCGGCATCCTCCGGCAAGGCTCGCAGCAGGACGCGAACGGTTTCTTCCCGACGGGCACGCCGCTTCCTGCGGGCCTTGCCAGCGTCGGTCACGTGATCGATCGCACCGGCCTGTTCACGCTGAACGTTCGTTCAAGCCAGTCGGGTCCATACACGCTTGATATCGCGAGCTTCCTGCCGGAGTTGCGCGAGAGCGATCGCGGCGAGGTCCAGACCGTCTTCATCGACTTTGACGGCGCGACTTTCGATCGGGGCCCGGTCTTCGGCGGCCCTTCCTCCATCAGGACCCTCTCGCCGCTGTCGGCTTTTCTGCCGAACTGGGGCCTGACGGCGGCGGACGAGGATGCGGTCATTGATGCGATCATGGCGGTCGTCGAAGAAAGTCTCGTCAGCGACCTTGAGGCGGGCCCGAATCCGAAGTTTGAGATTCGCCTCCTGAACAGCCGCGACCACGAAGATCCATTCGGCCAGCCCAATGTCAGCCGGGTCATCGTGGGCGGAACAATCCCCCAGCTCGGCATCAACACGATCGGCATCGCGCAGTCGATCGACGTCGGCAACTACGCCACGGAAGAGACGGCGGTCACGCTGCTGG
This sequence comes from uncultured Caulobacterales bacterium, assembly GCA_964529675.1. Lineage (GTDB taxonomy): Bacteria > Pseudomonadota > Alphaproteobacteria > Caulobacterales > Parvularculaceae > Amphiplicatus. The sequence continues at coordinate 4,563 of CAZGXT010000178.1, read as the reverse complement.
ACGTTCTGAGCGGTCGGCTCGCGAGCACGGCCAATCTCAACAACATTCCGCGCGCGCCGGGCGTGAGCATTATCGACCTCATCGGGGTCGGCGTGGGTGAGATCACAGCGCACGAAGCCGGTCACTATCTCGGCAGCTGGCACACCGATCAGTTCAACGCCACGCCCAACATTATGGACCAGGGCGGGAACCTCAACTTCACCATCCTCGGCCTCGGCCCTGACGGCGTTTTCGGCACCGCCGACGACACCAACGTCCAGTTCGTGCGTGACGTGTTCAATCCGAATGAAGGCTTCGCCGGCATTGAGGACGTCGAGAGCGCTATCAGCTTTGGCGCCACACAGGCCCGCTGACAATTGACCTGGCGCACCCGGGCGGCTCCAGCCGCCCGGGTGTCGTCAGGCTAAACGCTGCGCTCAGAATTAGGTGCGAACGCAAGCCAGCGGACAGGCGCGACCGTTTTTGCAGTTGCTCGCTTTGACGAGTCCGCCAGCCGAGTCCTCGACGCAGCCTCCTGACATCGCCGCGTCCTTCATTTTGTCGGATAGATCAGACAGCAACAAGGCGCCTTCGTCCGCCTACTGACTTTGCGGCGCGATGCAGGAAGAGCGCGTCGGTCGACGCTTTCGCAGAGGCGGACACCGGAAGCTCGAACTGCGACCGGGCGAAACGCCGCCGATTGCGATGTCTCACCCGACGCTAACTTAGGTCGAACAGCAGGAATTCGGTGTCCGGCGCCAGCGCCTTGACGCTGATCGCCGCTTCGTCGGCGATCTTGGCGCCGTCGCCCGCCTGCATGATCGCGCCGCCGATTTCGAGGCCGCCTTTGGCGAGCTGCAAATAGCCGTAGCGGCCGACGCCGAAGCGATGCTGGGCGCCGGCGCCCTCGTCGAGCACGCTTGCATAGATCATAGCGTCCTGATTGATCGCAATCGACCCGGCGGCGCCGTCAGGCGAGGAGACGAGGCGCAGGGCGTTGCGGCGTTCCTCGCCGAATGATTTTTGCTCATAACGCGGCCGATGGTTCGCCGCATTCGGCGTCAGCCAGATCTGCAGAAGATGCACCGGCTCCTCGCGCGAGGCGTTGAACTCGCTGTGCGTCACGCCGCTGCCTGCAGCCATGTATTGCACTTCGCCCGGGCGGATGACGCCGCCGCCGCCGGTCGAGTCCTTGTGCTCAAGCGCGCCGGAGAGGACATAGGTGATGATCTCCATGTCACGGTGGCCATGGGGCGGAAATCCCGCGCCGCCCTGCACGACATCTTCATTGATGACGCGCAGCGCCCGGAAGCCCATGTGGTCGGGATGATGGTAGTTGGCGAAGGAGAAGGAATGGCGCGCCTTCAGCCAGCCATGATCGGCGTGGCCGCGGTCGACGCCCTTGCGGATAAGAATCATGGAGACCCGTCCTTTCGGTGGAGAACTGTCGCTGACATATGCGAACGGTTCGCAGTGATTGAAAGGGCTTCGCCTTCACGAACGCGCGCGGGCGCTCGCGCGCAATGAAAACGGCGCCTCCCGCGAGGGAAGCGCCGCCGTCAAACGCGCCTGGAGCCGGGCTTAGTTCTGCGGCGCCGCTTCGACCGCCGTTTCAACCGCGCCTTCAGCGGCGTCGCCGGCCGCGGGCGTCACGCCCTCTTCGGCCGCCGCTTCATCCTTTTTCATCATGGCGTCGCCGTCGGCGGCCATGATTTCGTCCTTCACCATCGTCGCGTCCGCGGCGACGGCCTCGCCCGTCGTTTCGACAGTCGCCTCGGCGGTCGCCGCCGCCGGCTCGATCGTCGCTTCGTCGGTGGTGATGGTTTCTTCCGCGGCGACAGACGCGGAAGCCGCCTCAGAGGCCGCTTCCGCCGTCGTCTTCTCAGTGGCGCAAGCCGAAAGGCCGAGCGCAAAGGCGGCGCCGAGCGCCAGAGTGATCTTGGTGTTCATGGGAAAAGCCCTCCAATAAGACAGACCGCGGACCTCAACGCCCGTTTCCGCGGCGATTCAAGGCAAATGCCTGACTTTTACGGCGATTTAATCGAACCCGGCCCGTCAGCCGCGTAAGCCTTGAAATAGTCCGTGATCGTCCGCACCGGGAGCGAGTCCGCGGTCGTCAGATCAAAGACGGCGTCGCCATTGAGCAGCGCGCCCTCCGCCGATAGGACGAGGACGGTCGGCGTGCCGGCGAGCGGCCCGACGCCGTATCGGCGCGGCAGCCAGAGATTGCGTTCGCGCCGCCCGACATCTACGAAAACAGCGTGATACTTTTCCGCCATGAACGGCGCCAGCGGCGCCTCCGCGAGGCGCGCGGCGAGTGCGCGGCTGTCATGGCACCAATTGCCGCCCAGAATGAGCGCGACGCGCCGCCCGTCCGCCGCGGCCGCCGCAAACGCCGCATCGACATCGGCGCGCGCATCCGCTGATTCGTCAAACGGCTTCGGCGCTGAGGCGTCGGCGGCGAAGGCCGCCGTCATGCCGAGCCGCATCATCTGCTCCTCGACCGCATTAAACGTCGGATGAACGCCCTTTGGCGGCGTTTTTTCAGAGCCGGTGACGGCGAATGCGATTGCAAGATCGTCCGGGAACCCGGCGCCGGGCGCGGCCTTGATCAGCCAGGCGCCGCTATAAAGCCCATAAGCTTCGCCCGGGTGCCCGATCAACGTCCGGTTACGGAAGAAGCCGCCCTCTCCCTTGACGATTTGCGCCCCCATGCCGAAGGCGGCGAAGAAATCCTCTTCCGTGTCGCCGTTCGGCTGTCGCCCGTCATAGCGCCATTGCGGCGCCGTCAGCGTGTCCGCCGCCTTGAGCCGTTGCACGAGGCGCCCGAGATCGAGCACCGAGGCGCGCAGCCCTCCTTGCGGAGAAAAGAGGGTCGGGTTGTCGCCGGGCCTGTAACCGTCGAGATAGGCGGCGCGGTCCAAGCCGTCGGCGGCGCGGAACGAGGCAGGCTCGGCAAGGCGCATCGCGGCATCGTCGACCGAGACGCGCCACAGACCTTCCTGTCTGCGATGGAGGGCGGCGCCCGCTTCACGCGCTTCCTTCGAAACGCCCGACCAGTTGTAGCCGGCGTCTAGGCCGAGCGGCTCGAAGAGGACGCGCGCCATATAGCGATCGAAGCGCTCAGCCGTCACGCCTTCAATGACGCCGGCAAGGACGCCGTAATTGAGATTGGCGTAACGGAACCACGCGCCGGGCCCGCGGTCGGCGCCAGGCTCTGCGGCGGCGAACGCCGCGGGATCGTCGAACACCGTCTCGATCTTGCCGGGCGCGTCGACCCAATATTCCTCCGGATCGCGAATCGAGGACGTGTGCGCGAGGAGCTGGCCCACGGTGATCGGGCGCCCCGGAAAGTTCGGATTACGCAAGGTCCAGCCGAGATAGGTCGAAACATCCGCATCCGGATCAATCCGGCCGGCCTTGATCAGCGGTTCAATCCCCAGCGCCAGCGCCATTTTCGAGATCGATGCGACGCGCAGCTTCATGTCCGGGCTGAGCGCGCGCAGGCAGGTCTTGCCGTCGGCGCCGTATTCGGCGCAGCCCGCAGCGCCGAAATAGACGAGCCGGTCGGCCTTGAAGACGGCGAGCGCCGCGCCCGCGACGGGATCGCCCTTCCCCTTGCCGGCGACGACCTGCCTGAGCCCCTGGTCGATATCGCTGAAATCCGCCGCGGCGTCGGCGGCGGCGAGCGACAGCATGCCCGCGAGCAGCATCGTTCTCATCGCATTCATCCCTTGAAATAGCGCTTCAACCGGTCGCCCGCAGCTTCGAGGATTTCGGTCTTCTTGCAGAAACAGAACCGCGCAAGATGACGCGGCGCCTCGGGGTCGCCCTCCGGATAGAAAGCCGACACCGGCACCGCGGCAACGCCCGCCTGTTGCGTCAACTCGCGGCTGAACGCGGCGTCGTCGGCGTCGCTGACCGCGCGGATGTCGGCGCTGATGAAGTAAGTCCCCTCGCACGGGATCGGCGTGAGGCCCGCATCCTCCAGGAGCGCCGCCATCAGGTCGCGTTTTTCCTGCAGGACCGAGACGAAGTCTGTAAAATAGCGGTCCGGAAATTGAAGGCCCGCAGCAACGGCTTTCTGGACGTGCGGCGGGCAGGTGTAGGCGATGAACTGGTGCGCCTTCATGACGCCGTCGATGAGGCGTGCGGGGCCGGTCACATAGCCGATGCGCCAGCCGGTCATCGAAAAGGTCTTGCCGGCCGATCCGATCCGCACGGTGCGCGCGCGCATGCCCGGCAAGGCCATCAGCGGCAGATGCGCGCGACCGTCAAAGACAAGGTGCTCGTAAACCTCGTCGCAGATGACGAGGAGATCACGCCGGGTGGCGATGTCGGCGACGATCTGCAGCTCTTCGCGCGTCAGCACGCGCCCGGTCGGATTATGCGGCGTGTTGATCGCAATGACGCGCGTCTTCGGCGACAGCGCCGCTTCGATCGCGGCGCGATCGATCCGCCAGGCGGGCGGCTGCAGCCGAACGATTCTGGCGACCGCGCCGGCCGCCTCGACGATCGGGGCGTAGCAATCATAAACGGGCGCGAGCAGGATCGCTTCATCCGCAGGCTGAAGAAACGCCATGA
>CAZGXT010000177.1:0-6351 GCA_964529675.1 uncultured Caulobacterales bacterium | reverse complement strand
TCCATTTCATGCTGGGCGCCCGCCTTGCGCGTCTGTTCAAGCCCCAGAAATTCCGAGAAGGCCTCGATGAACGGATCGAGGACCGAGATCGCGGGCGTCTGCAATTCAGAGCAGCGCGCTTCCAGCATGCGCCGGAGTTCGGGATTGACGACGGTGTAAAGAACAAGGCCCGGCGCATTCTCGATGTCGCTGATCACTTTTTCCATCTGCGCGCGCGAACGGATGAGCGCGTAGATGTGTTCGAACGGATAGGCGTTCGCGAATTGCGACGTCACCGCCTTGAAGACTGCGTTCAGCGTCTCGCCGGTCGAATCCGATACGAGATGCACGTGAAAATAACTCGACACCTTGTCCGCGAGCGCGCTTTGCATCACCGCGTCATCCTGTGGAGAAGCTGGGGAAGAGTGGAGTAAAGACCCCGGGAATCAAGCCGAGCCGGGCGCGCCGGCCGGGATTGGAAAAGTTCTCCGCTAGAGCGCACCCTGGGCGCCCAGCCGCAGACGGAAATTTTTGCGCACATGGCGCGTCTACTACCAAATCTCTCACTGCTGGAAAAATCGCCCTCGCAAAAGCTTGCCAAGCGCGGAGATTGCTCGCTGACGGTGAATTCGCGCATAGACGCTGGCGAGAAGCCTTGAAAGCGGATGGGGAAAGGGGTGGGGGAGACTGGTGCAAGATTGGCGGGAAATAAGTCCGGCGTTCGTTTTACCCGGCTTTCCCTATTAATACTTCCTTCATGAATCTTAAGAGACTCTTAAAAGAAGAAAGAGGATGGAGCTGATGAGGCGTGTAGAATGAAGCCGTTCCTCGCCGTCGCGAACGGCAAAGTGCTGAAGACCCCGCCAGTATGGTTGATGCGGCAGGCCGGTCGCTACCTTCCCGAGTACCGGGCGGTGCGGGCGCAGGCGGGGTCGTTCCTCGACCTCTGCTACAATGCCGATCTGGCCGCGGAGGTGACGCTTCAGCCGATCCGCCGCTATGACTTTGACGCCGCGATCCTCTTTGCCGATATCCTCCTCATTCCCCATGCGCTGGGTCAGGACGTCTCCTTCGCCGAGGGGGAAGGCCCGCGCCTCATCCCTGTCAAAACGCTTGATGACATTAAACGGTTTCGAGACCGGAATATTCATGACCGGTTGGCGCCGGTCTATGAGACTGTCCGCCAGGTCCGCGCTGGGCTTGCCCCTGAGAAAGCCCTGATCGGGTTCGCCGGCGCCCCCTGGACGGTGGCGACCTATATGATTGGGGGCGGCGCGCAGCGCGACCCTTCGGCCCTGCGTTCGGTCTGGTATGCCGATCCGGCCTTCGCCTCCAGCCTGATGGAGCTGCTGGTCGCCGCGACGGCCGACTATCTCCTCGCCCAGATCGCGGCGGGCGCGGAGGCGGTGCAGCTCTTTGATACCTGGGCGGGCGGATTGCCGGAGCCGATCCTGAAAGCCGCCTGTCTAGATCCGGCGGAAGCGATCGCCGCGCGGGTGAAGGCTGAACATCCGGAAGTCCCGGTCATCCTGTTTCCCAAGGGGGTAGGGCCGGCGGCCTCGTCCTTCGCAAGGCTCAAGGATTGCAACGTGGTCGGCATCGACCATGGCCATCCCTGGGGTGACGCCCGGGCGACCTTGAGCCCTCATGCGACCGTGCAGGGCGGTCTTGACCCCATGCTGGTGGTCGCCGGCGGCGAGCGGATGGAGGAGGAGACGCGCCGCCTGCTGCGTACCTTCGAAGGGGCGCCCTACATCTTCAATCTCGGTCATGGCCTTACCCCTGATACGCCGCCGGAAAACGTCGCGCGGCTTGTCGAGATCGTCCGGTCAGGCGGGTAGGGCCAGATGACCGCCTTCCTGTCGGAGCACTACCTGACGCTCAAGGCGTTGCACCTTGCCGCCGTGATCGCATGGATGGCCGGGATCATGTATCTGCCCCGGCTGTTCATCTATCACCTCGAAGCGGCGAGGGGCGGGGAGGCGGAAGCTTTCTTCGTCAAGATGGAGCGCCGGCTCCTCAAGGGCATCATGAACCCGGCGCTGATCGCGGTATGGCTTTTCGCGATTCTGATGCTGACCGCCAATTCTGGGCTTCTGAAGGCGGGCTGGTTTCACGTGAAGCTGCCGATGGTGATCGGCATCTCCGCCATCCACGGATTTTACGCCGCAACCCAGAAAAAATTCGAGCGCGGCGAGCGGCCGAAGACCGGCCGCTTCTGGCGGCTGATGAACGAGGCCCCGTTCCTGCTGATGCTCGTCGCGGTGTTCATGGCGATCCTGAAGCCGTTTTAAGCTCCGGGGTGCGGCCCATTGACGAAGCCGCGCCCTCGCTTATATCTCCTGCATCCCACCCAAGGCCGGTCTTGCTTCGCCCGAAGCCCTGACCCGCCGCCATGACCTTCCGTCAGCCTTTTCGCGAGCCCCCGCCGGGGCGTTCCACCCGTTTAGAAAAGCGTTTCCCATGTCCATTCCAAGCCAGATTTCCCTTGAAGACCTGAAGGAGAGGTCGCCCGCCGACCTTCTCGCCTTCGCCGAGGAGCTTGAGGTCGAGAACGCATCGACCATGCGCCGGCAGGACATGATGTTCGCAATCCTCAAGGAGCTTGCGGACCGCGAGGTCGAAATCGCCGGCGGCGGCGTCCTCGAAGTGCTGCCCGACGGTTTCGGCTTCCTGCGTTCGCCGGAAGCGAATTATCTTCCGGGTCCGGACGATATCTACGTCTCTCCCTCGCAGATCCGGCGCTTCGCGCTCCGGACCGGCGACACCGTCATCGGCGAGATCAGGAGCCCGAAAGAAGGCGAGCGCTATTTCGCGCTGCTCAAGGTGGCGACGATCAATTTCGAGGACCCGGAGAAAACCCGCCACAAGGTTCATTTCGACAATCTGACGCCGCTTTACCCGGATGAGCGGCTGAAGATGGAAATCACCTCCACCGAGGATTCGAAGAAGAAAGACCTGACCGCGCGCGTCATCGATCTCGTCGCGCCGATCGGCAAGGGCCAGCGCTCCCTCATCGTCGCGCAGCCGAGGACCGGCAAGACCGTCATTCTCCAGAACATCGCGCATTCGATCGAGGTCAATCACCCCGAATGCTTCCTGATCGTCCTCCTCATCGACGAACGCCCCGAGGAAGTGACGGACATGCAGCGCTCGGTCAAAGGCGAAGTCATCTCCTCGACCTTCGACGAACCGGCGACGCGCCACGTCGCGGTTGCGGAAATGGTCATCGAGAAGGCCAAGCGTCTCGTCGAACACGGCCGCGACGTCGTCATCCTGCTCGACTCGATCACGCGCCTGGGGCGCGCCTACAACACCGTCGTTCCCTCATCGGGCAAGGTGCTGACCGGCGGCGTCGACGCCAACGCGCTGCAGCGCCCCAAGCGGTTCTTCGGCGCCGCGCGCAATATCGAGGAGGGCGGCTCGCTCACCATCATTGCGACGGCGCTGATCGATACCGGCTCGAAAATGGACGAAGTTATCTTCGAGGAGTTCAAGGGCACCGGCAACTCCGAACTCGTCCTTGATCGCAAGGTCGCCGACAAGCGCACCTTCCCGGCGATCGACATCGCGAAATCCGGCACCCGGAAGGAGGACCTCCTCGTTCCGAAGAACGAACTCCAGAAAGTCTACGTGCTCCGCCGCATCCTCAACCCGATGGGCACGTCCGACGCGATCGACTTCCTGCTCGACAAGCTGCGCCAGACGAAATCGAACGAGGCGTTCTTCGATTCGATGAATACTTGAGCGCCCGCGCGGCGCCGATCAGCGGGCGGGGCAGGCGAGGCGCAGCCGAAAGGGGCCGTTGACGCGGTCCTGCGCGGCGAGCCTTGTCGATTTCAGCCGGACGAGGCGGCCCTCGACGTACCGCGTTGCAGCGCCCGCCTTGTCCCGCCAGACATGCGCAGGCCCTGTCGTCGGCGTGGTGACGGCGAAGAAGCGGATGTCGCCGGAGAGGGCGCGGTCGGCCGCAATCGCCGAACTTCGCGCAGGGACGCGCTGGAACTCAGCGCCGGCGCCGCGCACCGCGACGGGATCGACCGCTTCGACATAAACTGAAACGGGGTCATCGCACGCGTTGATGATTTCAATCCCGCGCCCGAGCGAGAAGAGGGCCGCGACCGCGTCGCCGAATGCGTCGGCCTCCGTTTCGAGCGCAGGCTTGTCGGCGCCGTAGCGAGCGCTCTCGCAATAGCCGGCGCCGAACCGCGCCTTGCGCTCGCGGTGCTGGCGATGATGCAGCAGCTCATGCGCCAGCGTCGCTCTCAGGACGAATGCCTGGTCGGCGCGCGCGTATTTTTCGTCGAGCAGGATCACGCCGTCGGCGCAGGACGCGGTCGCAACCGGCCCGCCCGCGCGCTGCAAGCCGCAAAAGCCGATCTTCGCATCGCTGAACGCCGCTTGCGTAAAGACGCCGATGTCGATGAGCGCGCGCGCCGCCTCCGCGATCGCCGGCGCGTAGCCGCCATAAGGCTCGGCGCGCAAGTCGCAATCTGCGAGGAGGGAAGGGGGGAGGCGGTCGGCTGTCAGCGGCTGAGGGCTTGCGGGCTCGGCAACAGTCGCAAGGAGGGCGAGAGCGATGACGCGGCGGACGATCAAGGCTTGCGCTCCATATAGTCGCGGAGCCCTTCCCGGATGTCTGTGTTGACGGGGGCGAGCATGTCGCCGCGCCGGGTTTCGATGTCGGCGACGCGCAGGCGGAGGAGCTGCGTCATGCTCGGGTCGGCTTCGAGCGCGGCCGCCGCTTCGCGCAGGACCGCCGGCGGCAGTCCGGTCGTACACGGATAGTCGAGCTGATCGACGATCGACCCATAGTCGCCGACGACGACGGTGCGGTCGCCGCACGCCGCGCTCAGCGCGCGTTGAACCGGGATCGGAACGGCCATGCGGAACGCCTCGCGATAGCGCGAGCCGACGCCCTCCCGCCGGATATTGTCGAACATCGGCGTCGTATAGACCTTGATCGCGAGATCGCGCAGCGTCCGGTCGCGAATGAGGCCGATCTCACCCGTCGAGATCAGTTCGTCAAAGGTCGAGCGCCGCCGGCGCGGCTCGCGATACTGGGTTGCGCGATAGGCGGCGGCGAGGAAACTCTCGTCGCTCATCGCGGCGCGGCTTTCCAGCGCGCCGAGGGCCTGTTCGGCGTTTTGCAGAACGTCGTCGCTGTATTCGAGAAGATACTGGAAGCCCCACGCTTCGTCGCGGAGGTCTTCGACGAGCTGCGCCGTGACGGCGCGTGAACGCTGATCGGTCGTCCGCGCGGCGTTCCAGTTATTGACCTGTAGGCCGACAAAAACGCCGAGGACGACGATGACGAAGTCGACGGCCGCCGCGAACCAGTCTTGCGCCTTCACATGCGCTGTCAGCCTACGGAGGATCATCGGGCGCCCCTTCGCAGGGCGTGGCGCGACCCGCCGTTTTCCTTTGACGCGAGCGCCGGCGCGCCAGGACCCGCCCCACAAGAAAGCGCCTTGAACGGCCCCCGTTCAGCGAAAAGTCCGGCCAAAGTCGTCACAGCCCCCGTTTTCAGAAGCTTTAGCACGCGCGTCGCGGCGCCGCCTACGGGGCGCCCTTTCTGACAGCGAAACGCCGCCTCGAAAAACTCGATGCGCTAGGGCTCGATGAGGCGGGAAAGGCGGCGTTTCCGGGCGGGAATGCGAGGAGGACTTTTCGGCTCTGACGCCTATCGCGCCACGCGGTCGTCAAACTTGCCCTTGGCGCCCGCATAGACCGCCTTGATCGCGGCGATATCCGCCTCGAAATCCCCGCTCGGGATCACCGACCCGGCGATCGAAATCCGCTTCGCGCCGTAGTCGAGAACGCTCATCACGATCGGCACGCCCGCCGCGAGCGCGATGTAGTAGAAGCCTGTCTTCCAGCCCTTCGACTTCGCGCGCGTTCCTTCCGGCGCGACGGCGAGCACCATCGTTTCGGCGGCGCGCATGTGCGCCGCGGTCTCGGCGACGAGATCGCCCTTGCCGGAGCGGTCGACGGGGACGCAACCCATCCATTTCATGAGGCCGCCGAACGGCCCTTCGGTCAGTTCCTTCTTGCCCATCCATTTCAGCGGCACGCGGTAATAGCCCGCGGCGGCGAGCATGTTGACGCCGTCCCAGTTCGACGTGTGGGGCGCGGCGACGAGCACCATTTTCGGGATATGCGCCGGCCAGTCGCCTTCGACGCGCCAGCCGCCGGCCTTCAGCCAGGCCTTGCACAGCCAGCGCCAGAGCTCCGCGCCGGCGCCGCGATAGGGCGCCGGCAAAGCCGCCTGCGTCATAGCGTTCTCAGCCCCAAATGTTTTTCCATTGCGTCGAAATCTCTGTGGGCGTGGAGGAGGGCGTGCCCGTTCTCGATGCAGAAGGTGGCGATGAG
>CAZGXT010000176.1:0-6424 GCA_964529675.1 uncultured Caulobacterales bacterium | reverse complement strand
ACGTCGCCATCCGCGTGCGCTTCCCGCCGCTCGAGCCGACCGATCTCGTCATGCGAAAGCTCGACGACAGCACGCAATGCGTCGTCGCGAGCCCCGCGCTCGCGCCGCGCGCGCTTCATTCGCCTGCGGATCTTTCCGCGCTGCCGAGCCTCGATCAAGTCCGCGCCGATCGAGATCATGTCTTCCGGCTCGAACGCGCGGGCGGCGAGACCGCCGCCGTCGCGCACAAGCCTCGCCTCGTCACCGACGACATGGCCGCCTTGCGCAACGCGGCTCTCGCCGGAATCGGCGTCGTGCAGTTACCGACGGTCATGATCTATGAGGATGTCGCGGCGGGACGCCTCATTCATGTCCTCCCGCAATGGCGGCCGAAAGCCGGGATCGTTCACGCCGTCTTTCCCTCGCGGCGCGGGCTCCTCCCCTCCGTCCGCGCGCTACTCGATTTCCTAGTGCGCGAATGCGCCGCCGCCCGCACGGCGGCGGACGCGGCGACGGGGACTGTGTGATTAGCACGCGTCGGACCTGAGCCCTTCATAGACATGCGAGGTGAAACTGATGCGATTGGCGAGTTGAGTCGGGATTGAGGGCAAAGCGGAGTTTGAAGAGCCGCCAAGCAGCTTGTCCGTTAAGTGTAGCAGAAAGGCGCTGACACACGCTGTTGCTGCATGGCCCGGACCTCGTCGCGCGGAGCAGTCAGGATGTGGATCAAACAGGTTCGTGCAATGGAGGATAGTGAATGGCGAGAGGAAGGCGCGGGGGAACGCTCGAGCGGTGGGAAGTCGCAATCATCAAGGCGATGCTGGGGCGCGGCGGCTATAACGATCAGGAAGTACTGAGCTACTTCACGCGACCGACGCGGTCGATCAACCACCGCGTGATTAGCGAGATCCGGAAAGAAGAAAAGCACAGGGCCCTTCGACCCGCAACCGAGGAAGCGCTCAACGAATTCCTCGCCGCCTGGCCGGACATCGATCCTGGCACGGGGCTTCATCGGTCCGGAGACGAACTTCTCCTCAAGGCGCGCGAGGCGATGATCGCCGCCGTGCACATCTTCAATTCCGCGGGGCTCACCTTCCGGGCGGAGCTCTTCATCGTCACCAGCATCATCGCCTGGACCTATTTCCTGCACGCATGGTTCAGGAAGGAGGGGATCGACTACAGATATATGAACACGGATGGCGTGCCAGAGACGACGCGCGAAGGCGGAGAGAAGTACTGGGAGCTCTCGAAGTGCCTTAACCAACAGAGATGCCCGTTGTCCCCGGGAGTGAAACGCAACTTGTCTTTCCTTCTCGAAATCCGTCACGAGATCGAGCATCGCTCAACGAGCAGGATCGACGACGCGATCAGCGCGAAACTTCAAGCCTGCTGCATCAATTTCAACGATGCCATAAAAAACCTATTCGGCGGTCAGTACGGTCTCGAAAAGCGGCTCCCGATCGCGCTGCAGTTTGTCACATTCGACGCGACTCAGCGCAGCGGTTTAAAGCGGGCGCGGACCCTGCCCGCGAACATCGCGGCGATGATGCAGAATTTTGAGGAGAACCTAGCGGATGAAGACCGCGCCGACCTCGCCTACGCCTACCGGGTCGTCTTCGTGCCGAAGCTCGCGAACCGGCCCTCCGGCGCCGACGAGGCGATCGAATTCGTGCGCGGAGATTCGGAGGAGGGAATGGCGATCAACCGCGTGCTCTTAAAGGAAGTCGATAGACCTCGATACACCGCGACGCAGATCGTCGAGCAAATGCATGAGGATGGTTTCGCCCGTTTTTCGGTTGGGGCGCACACCCGGCTCTGGCAGGAGCTTGACGCAAAGAATCCGGGCAAGAATTTCGGGCTGGCTGGCGACTATAGAAACACGTGGGTATGGCGTCAGTCATGGCTCGAGCGCGTGCGCGCTCACTGCCAAGAACAGGGCGACCGTTATCGATAGCGCGCCGGTTCGAAGCTTAGTTTCTTTGTCTTTCCGGCCCACGCGCCAAACCGCGCCACAAGACCTGGCTGCTTGAGTTTTTACTTTATCGCGATATAGCGCACTGGATTTGCAGCGCCGCGCCGGCGCAGCTCGTCGGGCATGCGCTTGCGAAGATATAGCTGCTTGATCACGTCAGGCGCTTCCTCGCCGACAAATCCAGTCCTCCCGTCGCGGGGTGCAATCGTCCCCGGAAAGTTCTGAGGTGTAGCGTCCATCCACCGCGACGGCTTGAAGACGCCGACTATGAGGCCGTTCTGCACCGCGAGGACGAACTGCGCGCGCTCAGCACGGCGGCGATCCAGCTTCCATGCGTATCGCACGGCTTCGTAAATCGGCTTCTCCTCGGCCGAACGGTTGATGGTAATCGCGACCATTGGATGTGCGAACTCTGCTGCACTGGCGCTAAACTTTTCTATGATCTCGTTCGCGTGCATGACGCCGCGCTCACCGCTGCCGTGACCGCCAGCGAGATTGGTGACTCCGGGATACGCATCCAAGAGCGCGGCCTCCACTTCAAGCGCAGTGCCCTCATCCATCCCGTGGCGATGGATAACGTGGGCGACTTCGAAGCCGGCCACCCGAATCTCGCGAATACGCCGAAGCTTGTCCGACACGTCGTCACCGCCCAGCGGCTCACCCTTAGCGTGCTCGAAAATACGATTCCCCGTACCCTTGCCGACGTAGAACGTCTCTCCATTTCGCGGATCAATGAGCCGGTACACGTAAAAACGCAGCTGCTCGCACACCTCGCGCGTGAACATCCCTGCCTGCCTCGCCTATCGCCGCGCGCGCCATGGCGGCTGCCGGCGGAGCTATACCACGCCTGCCAGTTATCGCTTAAGTTACTGCAAAGCCTTCACGGCCAAGAAAGGCCCGCAAAGACACCAGCTCTGCCTAAGAGCAAGCCCTAGGCCCATTGCCAGCCAGTCGCTCGGTGCAAGGAGGTCCATTGTGGGATAATTCGGAAGTTCGCGCACGTCCTCGATCACTTTCGGTGATCGAGGAGCGGGATGCCGAAGCGCTTGGCTTTGTCGGCGAGGTTGTCGGTGACGCCGGAGCCGGGGAAGACGACAAGGCCGATTGGAAGCGCTTCGAGCAGCGCGTCGTTGCGTTTGAACGGTGCGGCTTTGCCGTGGCGAATCCAGTCGGGCTTGAAGACGATCTGGGCGACCGTGCGCGTGTCGGCCCAGGCAGCGGCGATCTTTTCGGCGCCACGCGGCGTGCCCCCATGCAGGAGCACCATGTCAGCGTGCTTGGTTCGCACGCGATCGAGCGCCGCCCAGATACCATGCGTATCGCTGCAGTCGACGCCGCCAGCGAAGGCGATCTTGGTACCGGCGGGAGTCAGCGGTTCTATTTCGACGCGGCGTTTGGCGGCGATAAAGTCGCGGCTGTCGATGACAGCACTGGTGAGCGCCCGATGGCTGACGCGCGAGCCGATGCGCGGGCGCCAGCATTCGCCGAGATGACGCTCGAACAGCGTGATCGCCGCATCGCGCATCAGTTCGTGAGCGGTGCGTCGCTCGACGAGAGATAGTCCCTCGGCGAGCAGGCGTTCGAGTTCGACCGAGCGGATTTCGGAGCCGTCTTGATCGTGTTGGCTGCGACGCTGTTCGCTTTCGTTGCGGTCAAGCGCGCGTTCGACCCGGCCGAGGCTCAGATGGAAGACATTCGTCAGCGACCAGAGGAGTTGCTGGAGATCGCCCTCAAGCCGCGTGTCGGAGAGCGTGGCGACGAGCGCGTCGAACACATCGGCGATGGCGCCCTGGAGCGGTCCTGCTTCGGGGAGCGGCCGGGGATCGGGTTCGTCGCTTCCCGGCCGATAGCCGTAGAGCTGCAATTCGTGGAGCACCTGCGCGGTCGCCGATTCGGCAGGCTCTATATCGTCGCGAGGGAATTCGTCGTTCATGATGGCCTCCTCATTGTCCCCGCGCGGGAGCGCGGGGGCTCTACGGGCGCGCTTCTGCCGGATCCGGCGCGCGGCCCGCACCCTCTCGGGCCGGAGCGCAGCGGAGGACGCCGGGACGGGGATTTCTTGCCGCGCGAGGAATGGCGTTTCGCCGGAAGCCGCCCGCGCGACGCGCGTCTCGGAATTGATGTCCGCCAGGGGAAGAAATCCCCGGCCCGGCGTTGCGGGACGCGCGGCGCATCCGGCACTCTCGCCCGAAACTGGAGCCCCGTGCTCGCGCGCATCGGACGGCTGAGGCCATCTTCGACTATGGCGTGACGACGGTCAGCCGAAGTTACCGGCCGCGTGCGCTGATGAATCGCTGTCGATCGACGGCGGCGAGCTGGTCGGCGAGATGCGCCGCCAGCATGTTGGCGCCGTCGGCGATGAGGTCGTCGTTGAAGTCCTTGCGCCGCGGCGTCAGCAGATTGATCTCGATGGCAAGGGCGTTCAGCCTTTCGGCAAGGCGGGCGGCCGCGTTGCGTCCGGCGGCGTCGCCGTCGGCAGCAATGTAGAACCGTCGTACTTGCACCGGCGGGGCAAGCGCGGCGAGATGCGCGGCCGATAAAGCGGCGATCACCGACAGGGTCGGCATCGCGATGCGCAAGGACAGCATGGTCTCAACGCCCTCCCCTACAGCCATGACATCATCATGCGGACCGAATCGTACGCCGTTACCCGCGAGAGCGCCCAAGGCGCGGCGCGGCGCATCGATAGGCGCCTTTTGCGATCCGTCAGCGGCGAGATACGTGCGCATCAGGCCGGTGATGCGCCCCGCATTGTCGGCGACGGCGGCGAGCATGGCCGGCAAGGCGATCGATTTATTCTCGTCAGGGACCCGGCAGAAGCAGCTTGGATGAAAGCGCAGCGCGTCTACGGCTACTGAACAGGTAATGCCGCGCAAGCGCAGATAAGTTTCGGCGGGCGTGCCCGCGATCGGCCGAGAAGCGGCGAACAGTCTGGCGGCCGCCGCACCGTGATGTCGGTTGGTTGGCGCGGATAGAGAGCGATGAACACCGAGAAACCGCTCGGCTTCGACGAGCGCGTCGACGTGCCGGTCAGCACCGATAGCACTCGCGATGATGTCGAGCAGATCGCCATGCTCGCCGGTCGCGCCGTCCGTCCATTTGCCGCGCGCGCCTTTGCCGCCGATTGGACCCTGGAGACGCAAATAGAGGCTGCGTCCCTTCGCGTTGCGCCGGTCGCCGACGATCCAGTAGCCGCCGATCTTTCGGCCGTTAGACAAATAGTGGCGGCAGACGTCCTCCGCGCGCTCGGCGAGGCGCCGGACAATCTCCTCGGTTCGATGCTGCATGGCGCTCTCACCAGACAAACGGAGCGCGCCTTTGCAGGCGCGCTCCAGTCTTTTTGATCTTACGGCGACTATTCCGCCGCAATCGCGGAAGCGGCCAGGTCGTCGACGACGATGGTTGCGAGCTCCTCGGCTTTCGGAGTTCGCAGTACGGCGGGAAGCCAGTCGCAATCCTGAAGGAGGTCCCCGCCGGCTTTCGCCATCTCCGCCTTCTTGAGGCTGGCGATGCGGTCGGCAGCTTCTTCGCCTTTGGCTTCGCGAACCGCCTCCAGAATTTGCGCCTTGGTGATCCGCCCGAAATAGGCGTCCGCAGATGGGCGCCAACCGGCGGCGTGCAAGTCGAGATCGATGGCGCTGGCGAGTTGATCGGCGTGGGTGGCCGCACCCGAGCGGCGATCATAGGGCCGAAAGACGGCGTCGGCGCTGAGCGCCACGCAATGTGCGAACAGCGCCATACGCGCTCCCTCCTCCATCGCCACGAGATGCTCCCAGAGAGTGGACGGGTCCGCCGGCAAAGCGCCCGCGAAGTCCTGATGACGTGCGTCGATCGACGCCGCCGCTGCGCTATCGGAAAGCCCCGCGGCGCCGCTTCTGAGGACGCTCTGGCGCGCGGCGATATCGATGCAGCTATGCTGCCCGCGAACATAAAAGAGATCGAGGCAAAGCGCATGCAGCGCGGCGACGAAGGCGATGTCCGGGCGTTTCGCCAGCGCATCGCGCAAGGCGAGCGTCCGCCATTCTGTCAGTTCGATGAGCAGCCGGTCCGGTAGCGGCCGGTCGGTTTCCTCATCGGCGTCGTCCAACCGTTCGTCCGCGGAGGGCGATGCGGCGCCATTCGAACCGTTGTCATCGGTGTGATTCATAGCGCCTTCGTCCGAAGCGCCCACCTCTTCAGTCGGCGCTTCATCTTCGGGCTTCACGAAGCCGCGTTCGATGCGCAACGCGCCCGACGAGTCGAGATTGACGAAGGCGCCCGCGCGAACGACTTCTTCAGCAGGAAAACGCCAGGGACGGTGGTCGAACGCTTCGATCCCGGCTTCGAGTTCGCCGAGCCGGCGGTCGATTTCGTCGGGCAGCTCTTCAGCGCCGTCGTGCCCCTCGTGCAGCGTCTCGTATTCGGCCTTGAGCGCGTCATAGGCCGCCTGCTCTTCGCCCGTCAGAGTGGGTTGCTCACCAGCGAGGCGGCGCA
>CAZGXT010000175.1:3614-6472 GCA_964529675.1 uncultured Caulobacterales bacterium | reverse complement strand
GATCTTCTGGCCGAGCAGCATGCCGCCGCCGCCGGGCTTCGCGCCCTGGCCGACCACCACCTCGATGGCGTCGGCGCGGCGCAGATCGTCGGGGTTCATGCCGTAACGCGAGGGCAGCAGCTGGTAGACCAGGATCTTCGAGTGCTCGCGCTCTTCCGGCGTCATGCCGCCGTCGCCGGTGGTGGTGCTGGTGCCGGCGATGGTCGCACCGCGCCCGAGCGCTTCCTTGGCCGGCGCCGACAGCGCGCCGAAGCTCATGCCGGCGACGGTCACCGGGATCTTGAGTTCTATCGGCTTCTTCGCGTAGCGCGTGCCGAGCGTGACGTTGGTGTCGCAGCGCTCGCGATAGCCTTCCAGCGGGTAGCGCGACATGCTCGCGCCGAGGAACAGGAGATCGTCGAAGGTCGGCACGTGGCGCTTGGCGCCGAAGCCGCGGATGTCGTAGATGCCGGTGCGCGCGGCGCGCTGGATCTCTGCGATGACACTGCGCGGAAAGGTCGCCGATTCGCGCAGGCGCGAGTGCAGCTCCTGCTTGTCGTTGTCGTGCTTGCGGCGGCGCTTAGTAGGCATCGGCATTGTCCACGTTGAAGTTGTACAGCTTGCGCGCCGAGCCGAAGCGGCGGAACTCGCCGGCGTCGGCGCCGGTGATCCCCGCCTCGCAGAGCAGCTTCTCGAGTTCCAGCTTGTGCTTGTCCTTCATCGGCTTCTCGACGCAGTCGGCGCCGAGCCCGGCGACGTTGCCGCGCACGTAGAGCCGCGCCTCGTAGAGCGAGTCGCCGAGCGCGTCGCCGGCGTCGCCGCACACCACCAGTCGCCCGCTCTGCGCCATGAAGGCGCTCATGTGGCCGATGGAGCCGTGCACCACGATGTCCACGCCCTTCATCGAAATGCCGCAGCGCGAGCTGGCGTCGCCCTCGATGACCAGCAGCCCGCCGTGCGCGGTCGCGCCCGCGTACTGCGAGGCGCTGCCGGTGATGCGCACCAAGCCCGACATCATGTTCTCGGCCACGCCCGGGCCGGCATTGCCGTGCACCGTGACGTTGGCGTACTTGTTCATGCCGGCGCAGTAGTAGCCGACGTGACCCTCGATATCGACGGTCAGCGGCGCGTCCAGGCCGACGGCCAGATTGTGCGCGCCGTTCGGGTTCACCACCTGCCAGGCGGCGGATTCGCCGGTACCGTTGTAGTGATGCAGCCAGCTGTTCAGCTCGCGCGTGCTGCCCTGCGCGAGGTCGTAGCGTTGACTCATGTCAGTGGCTCCAGCTGTAGATGCGGCCGGGCGCCGGCTCCCAGCTGTCGGCCTGATCCGCGCCCGGCAGCACCGCGAGCGCGCGGTATTCCGAGGCCATCGCCACCCACTGGTCGGTCTCGGCGATCACCGCCGGCTTGCAGGCCACCGGGTCGCGCAGCACCGCGAAGCCGTCGCGCGTGCCGATGGCGAAGGTGTAGAAGCCGTCCAGTTCCACCAGCGCGCGTTCCAGCGCGGCCTCGAGGCTGTCGCCCTCGCGCAGTCGCCAGGTGAGATAGCCGGCGGCGACCTCGCTGTCGTTGTCGGTGGTGAAGTGGATGCCGCGGCGCATCAGCTGGGTGCGCAGGCGGTTGTGGTTGGACAGCGAGCCGTTGTGCACCAGGCAGAGATCTTCACCGGTGGAGAAGGGGTGGCTGTGCTCGGTCGTCACCGCGCTCTCGGTCGCCATGCGGGTGTGGGCGAGCGCATGGGTGCCGACGAACTGGCCGACGCCGAAGTTGCGCGCGACCTCGGCCGGCAGGCCCTTCTGCTTGTAGATCTCGATCACTTGTCCCGAGCTGTTGATGCGCAGCGTAGGGTGGTTGGCGCGCAGCCAGGCGATCAGCTCCGCGCTCCAGGCATAGGCGGTCAGGATGGCGTGGTTGCCGTTCAACCACAGGCCGGTCACGCCGGAGAAGGCCTGGCGCAGCCCGTACTCGAAGTCGCCCCAGCCGAAGTCGGGCGCGGTGGCGAGCAGGGTCAGCTTCACCTGGCCGTCCGGCACCGGGTTGCGGTAGACCGCGACGCCGGCGCTGTCCGGCCCGCGGTCGGTCATCTCCAGCAGCATGGGCGCGAGGTAGTGGCCGAGCTGGGTTTCGAATTCAGGCGTCTTGGCGAACAGGCCGACGATGCCGCACATGGGGCTGCCTCTCGGGAAATTGCATTCTGGGAACAAAATTATCCCAATAGGAAAATCCCGGCAAGGCCCTCGAGGGCGTTCAGTCGTGCTCCCGCGCCCGGCTCAGGACCGCGATCATGCGCACCGGCAGGCTGATCAGCTCTTCCGGCCCGTGGGCCGCCTCGGAGTCGAAGAACAGCGAATCGCCGGGCTTCAGGTGGTAGGTCTTGCGGCCGTGGCGGTAGAGCACTTCGCCGGCCAGCAGGTAGATGAATTCCACGCCCGCGTGCTGGAACAGCGGGAAGACCTCCGACTCGTCGGTCAGCGTGACCAGGTAGGGCTCGACCGTGATGTGGCTGCGGATGCTGTGGCCGAGCAGGCGGTACTCGTGGCCGGCGCGGGTGCCGGCGCGTTCGATCACCAGGCCCTCGCCGGCGCGCACGTAGGCGCAGTCGCGCTGCTCCTCGTAGCGGCGGAAGAAGGCCGTGACCGGCACGTTGAGCGCCGCGGCGATGGTGGTGAGCGTGCTCAAGGACGGCGAACTCACGCCGCGCTCGATCTTGGACAGCATGCCGACCGAGAGCCCCGCGCGGTGCGCGACTTCGGCCATGGTCACGTCCAACTGCTTGCGAAACTCGCGGATCTGCGCGCCGATGGCCTCCACCAGGCGACGCTCGTCGGCGCGCATCGCGCTCTGGTCGTCGGTGGCGGCGGGCGTGTCGGACATGGCGG
>CAZGXT010000175.1:0-3514 GCA_964529675.1 uncultured Caulobacterales bacterium | reverse complement strand
CCCCGTTCGGGGTCTGTCCCTGTAGCCGTCGGTAGCCGCAATACAATGCGAATGCCCGCAACCGGAGCCCACGCCATGATCGGCCTCGCCTACACCCTCGTCATCGCGCTCCTGTTCCTAGGGCTCCTGGCCTGGGAAAGCGAGGACGGCGCGACGCGTCTGCGGCGCTCGGGCGAAGGCCTGCTCGGCTGGCTCGGCGCCGACAACTGGCCGGCCAAGGTGGGCGGCGCGCTGGTCGTGATCGGCGTCGGCGCACTCATGCGCTTCGTGCTGCTGCACGTCGCCGTGCCGCCGGACTACAAGCTCGCGGGCGGCGTGCTGGCAAGCGCGCTGCTCGCGCTGCTGGCCTGGCGGCTGGAGGGCAATGCCGCGCGGCGCGGTCTGCAGCTCGCGCTGGCGGGCGCCGCGGCCGGCGTCGCCTATCTCACCGCCTACAGCGCCTTCGCCTTCTTCGGCTACATCGACGACGTGGCCGGCGCGACGCTGCTCATCCTGGTCGCCGCCGCGGTGTGGTGGTTCGCGGTGCGCGCGGAGGCGGTCTCGCTCGCCATGCTCGGCATGCTCGGCGCCTACGCGGCGCCGGCCTTCGCGCTCGGCGATCCCGGACCGCTGGTCGTCTACGGGTACTACGGCGCGCTGTCGGTGCTGGTGCTCGCGATGGTGATGGCGCGCGGCTGGCGGCCGCTCATCCACCTGAGCTTCATCTTCACCCTGGCCGGCGGACTCTTCTTCGGCTGGGCGGCGCAGTACTACCGGCCGGCCTACTACGGCGTGATGCAACCCACGCTGCTGATGATGGTCGCGCTGCATCTCGCCATGCCGCTCGTCGAGCGCTACCACGGCCGCCACATCGCCGGCCCGCTCACGCCGTGGCTGGAACGCCTCGATCACGGCTACTTCATCGCGCTGCCGACCGTCGCGCTTGCGCTCACCTACTGCATCGCGCCGCGCACCTCGCCCGAGGCCGCGCTCGGTACCTTGGGCCTCGCCGCGCTGTGGGCGGTGGCGGCGCTCTGCGTGTTCGGCGACCGGCGCGAGGCCGGCCGTCACGCCGTCGTCGCGCTGCTGCTCGCGACCGCCTCGGCGCTGGCCTGGTTCGACGATCTGCCCATGACCCTGCTCGGCATGTTCGTCATGGCGGCGGTGTTGACGCTCGCGGTGCGCCTGGAACTGTCCGCGGCGCTGGAGGGCTTCGCCGCCTTCATGCTCACCCTGCTCGCCGCGCTCTACGTGCTGCAGTCGATGTTCGAGCGCGGCCACGGCATGGTGCTGATCAACGGCTGGTTCGGTGAGCGTCTGCTGGCCGCGGGACTCATGGCCTGGTGCGCCTGGCTGCGACGCGAGCGCGCGCCCGGCTTCTCGCAGTTCATGCACCTGATGGCGGCGCTGCTCTTGTGCGCGAGCGTGGTGGTGGAACTCCTGCGCGCGCACATCGACCTCACCGCCGAGTTCGTCAACCTGGTGGCGATCGCGGCACTGGCCTTCGCGGCGTGGCGCGCGGGTCGCTGGGCGGGCGCCGGCACCTTGGCGCGGATCGCGCTCCTGCTCGCGTGGTTCTCCGCGGCGTGGGCCGCGGACCAGGCGCGTCTCGCCACCACGCTCACGCTCGCGGCGCTCGACCTCGCCGCGCTGGGCTTCGCGGCGCAGCGCTTCGCCGGCCACTCGCGGCGCGACGACAGCACCGCGATCCTCGCGCTGCTCGCGCTGCCGCTGGTCACGGGGCACTGGTGCATCGGCCTCGCGCCGCTGGTGGACGACCGCGCGGTGTTCCTGCTGCTGACGGTGGTGACGCTCGCGCTGCTGGCGGTGGCGGTGTACGGCGCGATGCTCGCCTGGATGGAGACGCGCTGGACGCAGCTCGTGCTGCCGGCGCTGTTCTGGATCTCGGCCTACGGCCTCGCGGCGGTCACCACCTGCTACATCGCGCGCGGTGGCTGGCCGGTCGCCTACGAACTCAGCGCGGCCCTGCTGCTCGCGAGTCTCGCGCGCCTGCTGCGCGAACAACGCGGCGCGGACGGGCGGCTGCTGGCGGTGATGATCGCGCTCGCGCTGGTGCTGCAGGCCATGCTGCTGCGCGCCTTCGCGCCGGTCGAGGACGCGGTCATGACCGTGCTCGATCTGCCGCGCATGCGCCTGCCGGCGGTGGTGTCGCTGACCTGGGCGATGCTCGGCGCGGCGCTCGCGGCCTGGGGCGGACGCCGCGCGCAGCGCGGCACCTGGAGCGCCGGCTCAGGACTGATGGCGGTGGCCGCCGCCAAGCTCGTGCTGTTCGACTTCGGCGCGCTCGGCGAACTCGGCAACATCCTCGCGCTGCTCGCCGCGGGCGGCGTGTTCCTGCTGGTCGCCTGGGCGGTGCCCATGCCACCGCGTGCCGCGCCGCCCGCGCCGCGCAGCGCGCCGGACGCGCGACCGGCGCCCAAGGTGCCGAATGCGGAGTTCGGCATGTTCAACCTGCGCCCGCGTGACGACGGCGCGCCGCCGCCTGCAAAAGACGCCTAGATCGTCGCGCGCTTCGCGATCGGCGCGACCCGCGCGTCGCTCGCGCGTCGCGCGTCCTCGGGCGCGAGTTCCAGCGTGCGGGTGCGCAGGCCCGC
The DNA here is from genome assembly GCA_964529675.1 of uncultured Caulobacterales bacterium. Lineage (GTDB taxonomy): Bacteria > Pseudomonadota > Alphaproteobacteria > Caulobacterales > Parvularculaceae > Amphiplicatus. The sequence continues at coordinate 920 of CAZGXT010000175.1, read as the reverse complement.
GCCGCAGCGCAGCCAGGGCTGCGCGAGCACCGCGTCGTCCAGCACCACCTCGCAGCATTCCTCGAGCGCGAAAGGCCCCAGCCCGCCGACTTCGAAGCCGAGTTCCGCCTCGACCCGCGCGGCGGGCAGAAGGCGCAGCGCGCGGCGGTTCACGCCGAGGCAGCGCGCGAGCGCGGCATAGTCCACCTGCGCGTCCAGGGTCACCGCCGCGAGCACCACCCTCGACGTGCCGTCGAGTTCGAAGGCGATGGTCTTCACCAGGCCCTCGAGCAGGTGCGGCGCCAGCACGCGCGCCTCGTCGATCGTGCGCACCGGTGGGTGCTCATGCACTCGATAGGGTGAGTCTGCGCGGTCGAGCAGGGCGAGGATGCGCGAGTGGATGTCGGTCACGATGGGCGCCACGAAACAGACGAATCACCATTGCCGCGCGCGGGCTGCGTCGCGCCCGGCGTTCGTCGTACCATGGCGCCATACGCGGCATCTTACTGGAGGGGAAGGCCATGGCTGCTGTCGATCCGAACAACGAGTGGCGCGCGGCCACGCCGGGCAGCGACGGCTGGCCACGCTCACCGCGTCCGCAGGCCGCCAACAAGTACTTCATGGTTTCCGCCGACTGCCACGTGCAGGAGCCGAACGACTTTCTCTCCGCGCGCATGGACGCGAAGTACCAGGAGCGCCTGCCCGGTATCGTGCTCGGCGGCGACGGTTCCAAGCTGCAGAAGACCGAGGGCTTTCGCCCGATCCGCATCGGCAGCTTCAAGCTCGAGGGCGAAGACCTCGAACGGAGTGAATCGGGCCTGACGCCCGACGAGCGCCTCGCGGCGCTGGACCGCGACGGCGTCGACTGCGAGATCCTGTTTCCCAACAAGGGCCTCACCGTGTGGGCCACGCCGGACGCGGAGTTCAGCCAGGCCATGTGC
>CAZGXT010000174.1:0-6545 GCA_964529675.1 uncultured Caulobacterales bacterium | reverse complement strand
AGGAATACCTGCGTCTCGTCGACCAGATGCTGTACGCCAAGATCCCCTACCGCGCGGCGAGCTTCCTGACCCGTGCGGTGGAGCAGAAGCAGGTCAAGGCCGAACCCGCGGTCTACCAGAAGATCGGCACCGCCTGGCTCGCCGCGCGCGAATACGATCGCGCCATCGCGCCGCTGCAGAAGGCCATGGATCTCTCCGGCGACGCGAACATCGGCGCGCGCATCGCGGCCATCCACCTGCAGCGCAACGACTGGCCGGCCGCGGAGGCCGCCGCGCAGAAGGCGCTCGCCAAGGGCGGCTTGAAGAACCGCGCCTCGACCCAGCTCGATCTCGGCATCGCGCTGTTCAACCAGAACAAGCTGGAGGAGGCGCGCGGGGTGTTCGAGCAGGCCGCCCAGGCCGACGACATGCGCAAGTACGCGAAGAGCTATCTCCAGGCCATCGACACGCGGCTGAACACGCAATGAGACTGCCGAAAGCCCTTGCCCTGCTGTTCGCCTGCCTGCTCGCGCTGCCGGCCGTCGCCGAGGTCAACCTCGAGCAGGTGGCGAAGACAGCCGCCGCGCTCCGCGCCGAGGAAGCGAAGCAGAACGCCGCGCGCGAAGCCGCCTTCCAGAAGGAATACAACCGCCAGCAGGCGCTGCTGAACGACGTGCAGAGCCGGCGCGCCACGCTGGACGCCACCACCAACGCGTTGTCGGCCAAGTTCGACTACAACGAGAAGCGCGTGGTCGAACTGCAGCAGCTTCTCGAAGAGCACCAGGGCAACCTGGGCGAGCTGTTCGGCGTCACCCGCCAGGTGGCGAGCGACGCGCTCGGCGAACTCAGCCAGTCGCTGATCGCCTCGCAGTACCTGGACGTGGCGCCGGGCGGCGAAGACCGCACGGCCTTCCTGCGGCGCCTGGCAAGCGCGCGCGCGCTGCCGTCCATCGAAGAGTTGGAGCGCCTGTGGCTGGAACTGCAGCGCGAGATGACCGCCAGCGGCCAGGTCGCGCGCTACACCGCGCCACTGCGCGAGCCGGGCGCCGAGGCGGCCACGCCGACCGAGGTGCTGCGTGTCGGCCCTTTCATCGCGAGCGCGGGCGATCGCTATCTCGCCTGGCTGCCAAGCGACAAGGCCTTCATGCCCTACGCGCGTCAGCCCGCGACCGCGCTGCGCGAAGCGGCGGCGGACCTCGCACGCGCGCCCAGCGAAGGCTATGTCGAGGCGGTCGTCGACCCGGCGCGTGGCGCGCTGCTCAACATGGTGGTCGAGCGCCCCAACTGGTTCGAGCGCATCGAGCTCGGTGGCATGGTCGGCTACGTCACCATCGGCCTGGGCGCGCTCGGCGCGCTGGCCTGGCTCGGGCAGGTGGTCTACCTGCTGTCGGTGCGCGCCGCCGTCGCCTGGCAGCTGCGCAATCCCGGCCAGCCGAGCCCGCGCAATCCCCTCGGCCGCGTGCTGGCCGCGGCGCGCGAAGAGCAGGCCGCGGAGCCCGACATGGCGGAGCTCGCGATCTCGGCGGCGGTGCTGCGCGAAGTGCCGCGCCTGGAACGCTTCCAGGGCTTCCTGCGACTCGCCGTGGCGGCTGGACCGCTGCTCGGTCTGATCGGCACCGTGATCGGCATGATCATCACCTTCCAGACCATCACCGCCTCGGGCGCGAGCGATCCCAAGCTCGTCGCCCATGGCATCGGCCAGGCGATGATCGCGACCGTGCTCGGTCTCGGCATCGCCATTCCGCTGTTGTTCGCCAACTCGGTGCTGGCGGCGCTGTCCCGCGCCATCGTGCAGATCCTGGACGAGCACGGCGAAGGCCTCTTGGCCGACACCTTGAGCCGCGCGCGCCGCGCCTGAGCGCGGCTATCCCGCACCCCGGGCGCCGCATACAATGCGGCGCACTTCGTCACTCGACTCGCGGGCGCCAGGGGAGCAGGGCATGCGTCGCATCGAACATTTTCTCGTGCTGTTCTGGCTGCTGTTGACCGGCATCACCGTGTTCGGCCTGGTGGTGGTGATCGACACCGGGCTCCTGCAGACCATGCTGCACGAGGACAAGAGCTACGTGTCCGGCGCGCTGATCGTGATGTACGTGGTCGGTGCCGGCCACGCACTGCACCGGTCCTGGCTCCTGTCCCAGGAACTCGCGCGGGTCACCGTGGCCGAGCAACAGCTCGCCGGTGACGGCGGCGCGCTGTCGCTCTCGCCCACCGGCATCGCGACCGCCGCCGGCGCGACCCTGCCGGCCGGCATGCTGACCGACTACGTGCGCGACATCGTGCGCAGTCGCGCCACCGCGCCGAACAGCAACGGCGAGAACGGTTCGAGCGCGAGCGGCGACCTGCTCGAAGCCTACGCCGGACGCATGCGCGGCGAGCACGAGTTCGGCTGGTTCATGATCGACCTCATGCTCAAGGTCGGCTTCGTCGGCACCCTCATCGGCTTCATCTGGATGTTGTCCTCGGTCTCGCAGCACCCGGTGATCGACGCCGGCTCCATGCAGCAGATCCTGCGCGACATGAGCTCCGGCATGAGCATCGCGCTGAACACCACGCTCGTCAGCCTGGTCACGGCCACGCTCCTGTCCGCGCCCTACTACCTCTTGAATCGCGGGCTGGACGAACTGCTCGAATGCGTGGTGCGCCTGACGCAGGTCGAGATCCTGCCGCGCCTGGACACGGCCGCCTGAGCCGCGGATCGCCGCCATGGCCCTGCGTTCCGGATCGCGCTCGAAGTTCCAGCAGCCCTTCGATCCGATCACGGCGATCCTGTTCAAGATGATCCAGGCGCTGACCTTCTTCTTCGTGCTGGCGGTCATGTTCATGAACCCGGTGGCGAAGAAGGGCATCATCGATCCCAAGGCCGAGTACATCATCACGCTCAACTGGGAAGACGGCAGCACCGACGACGTCGACCTGTGGGTCGAGGATCCGAAGGGCAGCATCGTGTGGTTCCGCAACCGCGAGGCCGGCCTCGTGCACCTGGACCGCGACGATCGCGGCATGCTGAACGACACGCTCGAGATCGACGGCCGCACCCTGAATAATCCGCTCAACCAGGAAGTCGTCACCATTCGCGGCGTGGTGGCCGGCGAGTACGTGGTCAACCTGCATTACTACGCGACCGAGACCGACAAGCCGGTGACCGCGACCTTGCGCGTCGATCGCGTCAACCCGGTGCTGAAGGTCGTGTGGTACGACAAGGTCGTGCTGGAGAAGAAGGGCGAGGAGAAGACCGCCGTGCGCTTCACTCTCTACCCCGACGGCGAGATCGCCAACATCGACCACACCTTCAAGAGCATCGTGGTGACGCGCTGAGGCGACGGGACTGATCCTGAACGGGGCGCGTCCCGAGGGTCGGCTTGAATCCCTTCCTGTAGGGCCGATTTCAATCGGCCATGCACGGGTTCCAACGATGCGCCATGCACGGCGGGTTGAAACCCGCCCTACAACAACACCCGCCGGAACTCGCGGATCACGGGTAACGCCTCCAGCCACGCCGACGCATCCGCGCGCGACGGGTCGACCGCGCTCGGCGCGCCGGCGAAGCCTTCGGGGATCTGGCTCACGAAGACCGGTGGCTCGACCGATTCGTCCAGGTAGTGATACTCGTAGCCCGGCACGCACAGGTCTTCGTGCGCCAGCACGTCCACCGTGCGTACGCCGAAAGACGACAGTTCGGTGGTGGTGGCCTGCGGTGGAATGAGCCAGGCCTGGCGCGGCGCGGCCATGAAGAGATATTGGATCTCGCGATTGGCGGACAGGATGCGAAAGCGCCGCACTTCGCCGCCGTAGAGCGTGCTTCCGTAGCGCGAGGTCTCGAGCATGCCGCGACGAAAGTCGGGCGCGAAGCCAGGCGCGAACTCGAGGCTCCGCGGATCGCCTGGGCGCGTGAACCACGCTACCGGTAGTCCGCCGTTCACCAGGTTCGCGGGGTTGGCCATGGCGCGGCGGCGCGGCGCGCTGAAGTCGGCGTAGGGGCGAATGCGGTCGTCGGGCCCGTTGCGCAGCACGAGTTCCACCGCGCGCCGATCGCGGACGCCGCCCGCGGACTGGCGGCACAGCGTCTCGAGCGCGTCCTGCAGTTCGAGCGGCAGGTCGGTGGTCTCCTCGGCCGAGCTCTCGGTCACGTAGCCGTCTTCGACCACCTGCGTGACGTCGCCCTTGCCGACCCAGTTCTCGTTCGCCGAGCGCACCACGTGCGAGGCCGAGCGCCACACGAGCGACACGTCCTTGTAGAGGATGCGGGCGTGGAGCTTCGCGCGGCGCGGTGGCGCCGGCGGCATCACCCACGCGACGAAGAAGCGCAGGTCCGGGTTCTGGCGCAGGTTGGACAGGAAGAAGCGCGTGTCGAAGAGTTCCACCAGGTGACGCGGGGCGTAGCCCGCGGCGAGCAGGGCCTCGGGCGCGTCGCGTGCGGTGCCGGCCACCGCGAGCGTCGCGCCCGCCGCGCGCAGCGCCGCGAACGCCTGCCTCACTGCTCGTGGCGTGAGCGGCGCCTGCTGCGCGGCCGGCACGATGGCGCGGGGAATGACGGGATGAACAGCCGGCCGGGGGGCAGCCTTCCTGGCCACGGCCGGTCGCGCGCTCAGCCCGCGCCCGCGCGGGGCGCGAGCAGGAGCGGCGCGTAGAGCACGCACAGGCAGGCGAAGCAGGCGATCCACAAGGCCTGCGCCGCGACCACCAGCGCGACGTAATGACTCGGCCAGGCGAGCGGCAGCAGGACCCGCGCGACCATGCTCGCGACTAGCAGCGCGAACACGCCGCTGAGGGCGCGCGGTGGCGCGTGCACGTCGCGGCCGGTGTGGCCGAGGGCGATCCGCGCCATCATGCTGACCGTGACGAGCCCTATGCCGCCGAGCGCCAGCAGGTGCATCGCGAGCGTGAAGGGCAGCATGCCGAAGCCGGCCGCCGCCGCCAGCGCGAAGGCCAGCACCATGCAGCCGTAGGCGAGATGCAGCGACCACAGCAGAGGGCGCTCGAGGATGCGCGGCGTCCACCAGCCGTGCAGTCGCACGCCGTGCAGCACGGTCAGCAACAGCGCGACCGCGCCCGCCGCGCGCGGCGTCGCGCCGGTCAGCACCAGCACGAACCAGGCGAGATAGGCCGCCAGGCAGGCGACGTCCAGCGCGCGCGAATTATGCAAGCTCACCGGCTCGCCCACCCCGCGTTCGGTGAAGAAGGGGATCAGTCGACGCGCCATGGTGAGGATGAGACCGATGAGCACGTACAGGCCGGCATGCACGCTGAGCCACATGCCGTTGTCCAGCATGCCGAGCGTGCCCGAATAGAACGCGCCGTTGCCGAGCGCGATCAGCAGCAGCTTGGTCAGGATGCCCATCTGCCGCCACTGGCGCACCCGCAGGATGGGCCGCGCGACGGCCACCAGCAGCGCGAGATTGAACGTGAGATCGAGCAGCGCCGCGACGCGCGCGTCGACGTCCACGAGACACGCGATGCGCGCCGCCACCCACAGCGCGAACAGCGCGGCCAGCGCCGGACCCGTGGCGGTGGGCTGGCCGGTCCAGTTGCGCGCCGCGGTGAGCAGGAAGCCGGCGACCACGGCGGCGCCGTAGCCGTAGATCATCTCGTGGGCGTGCCACAGGCTCGCGTGGGCACCGAGTCCGGGCAGGGCGAGACCGAAGCCGAAGCTCGCCATCCAGACCACCATGGCCAGGCCGCCGTACACCATTGCGCCGAGGAAGAAGGGTCGAAAGCCCGCCTCCCACAGCGGCGCGCGGCGGTCTGCGGATATCGACGCGGGGGCGGAAGCGGGCGAGGCCGACGTGCTGCGCATGGCCCATGGTATGCCCACCGTTCGCGCGCGGTCACTACGGACTAGCGCGTAGGACGGCGCGGCAAAATCCCGAAAAAATTTAGGGAAAGGACCCGGCAGTCGCCGCGCGTCGCGCGCCGTGCCTCACGTATAGTTGCGCCATCATGCGTGCGCGAACTTGCTCCCGGTCGATGTGGTCTGGCTTCTGTGTGCCGCTCCTCGTCGTTTGGGCATGCGCGTCCGGCGCGGCCACCGACGCGCGCGGCGCGAAGGTCAATTTCATCATCGAGGGTACGGTGGAGAGCGTCCTGGACGGCGATACGCTGACGCTGCGCGGACCGGGCGGCGGACGCTTTCACCTGCGCCTGTCCGACCTGGACGCGCCCGAGACCGCGCACGCGCGCAATCCCTATCGCGAGCGGCGCGGCTGCAAGCGCCCGCCCGCCAGCGTGCCGGCGCAGACCCACGCCGAGGCGGCCCGCGCCGCGCTCGCCGCGCTTGCGCCGCGCAAGTCGGCGCTGCGCGCCGAGTGCTACGTCATCGATCGCTACGGACGTCCGGTGTGTCACGTGTTCGCCGGCCAGACCAATCTCAACCTCGCGCTGCTCGGGGACGGTCACGCCATGCTGATCGACCGGCGCCGCTGGATCCGCGACCCGGCGAGCGCGGAGGCCGCGAGCGCGGCGCGCGCCGCTCGACGCGGACTGTGGGCGCAAGCCGCGCCGACGCCGCCCGACGACTGGCGCCAGCGCTGCTGGTGCCGCGCGCAGTGCGCCTCGCCATGAGCGGC
>CAZGXT010000173.1:0-6583 GCA_964529675.1 uncultured Caulobacterales bacterium | reverse complement strand
TTGGCGGCCATGACTACAGCACCTCCGGGGCGAGCGAGACGATCTTCATGTGGTTCGCGGCGCGAAGCTCGCGCGTAACCGGCCCGAAGATGCGCGTGCCGACCGGCTCTTTCTGGTTGTTGATGAGCACGGCGGCGTTGCGGTCGAAGCGGATCACCGATCCGTCCTTGCGCTTGATGTCTTTCGCGGTGCGCACGACGACGGCCTTCATCACCTGGCCTTTTTTCACGCGGCCGCGCGGAATCGCCTCCTTCACGGAAACGACGATGATGTCGCCGACGCGGGCGTATTTGCGCTTCGACCCGCCGAGCACCTTGATGCACTGGACGCGCTTTGCGCCCGAGTTGTCGGCGACGTCGAGATTGGTCTGCATCTGGATCATGTCGACCCTCCACGAACCTTTCGGTCCGTCCTCATTTCCTGGCGGGCGCGCCCGCCGTTAACCCATCAACCCTTCGAGCCGAGCCCGATCACTTCCCAGCGCTTCAGCTTCGACTTCGGCGCGCATTCCTGGATCTGCACGAGATCGCCGGTCTTGAACTTGTTTTCCTCGTCATGCGCATGGAATCTCTTCGAGCGCTTGATAGTCTTCAGAAGCACCGGGTGCTTCTCGATGCGCTCGACGCTGACGACGACCGTTTTCTGGCCTTTGTCGCTTACGACCGTTCCCTGCAGGATGCGCTTTGGCATGTTACGTCCGTCCTACTGTTTCGCCGCCAGCGCCTTCTGGCGCAGCACTGTCTTGACGCGCGCGATATCCTTGCGGACTTCGCCGACGCGGGAGGTCTTCTCAAGCTGGCCGGAGGCCCGCTGGAAGCGCAGGTTGAACTGCTCTTTTTTCAGCTGAAGGAGCCTGTCCTTCAGCTGGTCCTCGGTGAGGTCGCGCGCTTCTGAGGCTTTCATGACCCTGATCCCTTATTCGCCGAGACGCTTCACGATGCGCGTCTTGATCGGCAGCTTCGCCGCGCCGAGCAGAAGCGCGGCCTTGGCGACTTCGTCCGTCACGCCGTCGAGTTCGAACATGATGCGGCCGGGCTTAACCTTCGCGACCCAGAGTTCGGGCGCGCCCTTGCCCGAGCCCATCCGGACTTCGGTCGGCTTCTTCGAAACCGGCACGTCCGGGAACACGCGGATCCAGACGCGGCCGGCGCGCTTCATCTCGCGGGTGATCGCGCGGCGGGCCGCTTCGATCTGGCGCGCGGTGACGCGCTCGGGCTCGACGGCCTTCAGACCGTGCGACCCGAAATTCAGCTCCGTGCCGCCCTTCGCGTTTCCGCTGATCCGGCCCTTGAACTGCTTTCTGTACTTCGTGCGTTTCGGCTGCAGCATGTCAGCTCTCCAACTCGTCCCTTATGCTTCGCCCTTACGCCCTTGCGCCTTCGCGGCGCTGCGGAGCGACGCCGCCCGTCTGAGCCTCGACGATGCGCGCTTCCTGCGCCATCGGATCGTGCTCCATGATCTCGCCCTTGAAGATCCAGACCTTGACGCCGATCGCGCCGTAAGGCGTGCGCGCCGTCGCGGTGCCGTAGTCGATGTCGGCGCGCAGCGTGTGCAGCGGCACGCGGCCTTCGCGATACCACTCCATGCGCGCGATCTCGGCGCCGCCGAGACGGCCCGACACGTTCACGCGGATGCCGAGGCCGCCCATGCGCATCGTCGTCTGCATCGAGCGCTTCATCGCGCGGCGGAACGCGACGCGGCGTTCAAGCTGCTGCGCGATGTTCTCGGCGACGAGCGTCGCGTCGATCTCCGGCTTGCGGATCTCGACGATGTTAAGCGCCGTTTCCGACTTCGTGAGCTTCTGCAATTCAGAGCGCAGCTTCTCGATATCGGCGCCCTTCTTGCCGATCACGACGCCAGGGCGCGCGGTGTAAATCGTCACCCGGCATTTCTTGTGCGGGCGCTCGATGATGATGCGCGACACGCCGGCCTGCTTCAGCTTCTCGTGCAGGAACTCGCGGATCTTGAGGTCCTCATGGAGGAGGTCCCCATAGGTCGCCTTGTTGGCGAACCAGCGCGAATCCCAGGTGCGGTTGACGCCGAGGCGCAAGCCGATCGGATTGACCTTCTGACCCATTAGGCGGCCTCCTCGACTTCACGCACCACGATGGTGATTTCTGCAAACGGCTTGAAGATGCGGCCCATGCGGCCGCGGCCGCGCGGCGTCCAGCGCTTCAGCACCATGTTCTTGCCGACATAGGCGCGGTCGACGACCAGACTGTCGATGTCGAGATTGTGGTTGTTCTCGGCGTTGGCGATCGCGCTCTCAAGGCAGCGCTTGACCTCTTTCGAGATGCGCTTCCTTGAAAACTCGAGCTCGGCGAGCGCCTTGTCGACTTTCTTGCCGCGGATCATCTGCGCGACGAGGTTCAGCTTCTGCGGCGAGATGCGCAGATTCGAGGCTTTCGCCATCGCCTGATCATCGCCAACGCGGCGTTCGTTCCTGGCCTTGCCCATGACTATTTCCTCTTCACCTTCTTGTCGGCGCCGTGGCCGTAAAAGGTGCGCGTCGGCGAGAACTCGCCGAGCTTGTGGCCGACCATGTCCTCAGTGACGTGGACGGGAATGAACTTCTGTCCGTTGTAGACGTTGAAGGTGAGCCCGACGAACTGCGGCAGCACCGTCGACCGGCGCGACCAGGTCTTGATGCCGCCCTTGTGGGCGCCGCCTTGCGCTTCGTCGGCCTTCTTCAGGAGATAGCCGTCGACGAAGGGGCCTTTCCAGACTGAACGTGGCATTCTTCTCTCCTGCCCCTTAGTTCACTTTGTTGCGCGCATGGCGCGAGCGCAGGATCATCTTCTGCGTGCGCTTGTTCTTGCGCGTCTTGCGGCCCTTGGTGGGCTTGCCCCACGGGGTCACCGGATGGCGCCCGCCCGAGGTGCGGCCTTCGCCGCCGCCATGCGGGTGGTCGATCGGGTTCATGGCGACGCCGCGCACCGAGGGGCGGTTGCCCTTCAGGCGCTGGCGGCCAGCCTTGCCGACCGTCTCGTTGAGGTGGTCGGGGTTCGAGACCGCGCCGATCGTCGCCATGCATTCCGACGGCGCCAGGCGAACTTCACCCGACTGGAGGCGAATCTGCGAAAGCGGGCCGTCGCGGCCGACGAGCTGGGCGTAGTTGCCGGCCGCGCGCGCGATCGCGCCGCCTTTGCCGGGCTTCAATTCGACATTGTGAATGATCGTGCCGACCGGGATCGACCGCAGCGGCATCGCATTGCCGGGCTTGACGTCGACCTTGTCGCCCGCAATCACGCGGTCGCCGACTTTCAGCCGCTGCGGCGCGAGAATGTAAGCAAGATCGCCGTCGAGATATTTGATCAGCGCGATGAACGCCGTGCGGTTCGGATCATATTCCAGCCGCTCGACCTTCGCTTCGATGTCGACCTTGCGCCGCTTGAAATCGACGACGCGATAAAGGTTCTTCGCGCCGCCGCCGCGCCGGCGCATCGTGATGCGGCCGAGATTGTTGCGGCCGCCCTTCGACTTCAGGCCTTCGGTCAGCGTCTTTTCCGGACGGCCCTTGTAGAGCTCGCCCCGGTCGACGACGACAAGGCCGCGCTGCGAGGGCGTTGTCGGATTGAATTTCTTGAGCGCCATTTTTCTCTGAGCCTCGCCTTAGATCCGGCCCGTGACGTCGATCGTGTGCCCGGGCTCGAGCGTCACGACCGCCTTCTTGACCGTCGACCGCGTATAGGGCCGCCCCTGGAAATACTTGTTCTTGCCCTTGGTGCGCAGCGTGTTGACAGCCTTCACCTTCACCTTGAACAGCGCCTCGACCGCAGCCGCGATCTCGGGCTTTGTCGCCTCGAGCGGCACGCGGAAGACGACCTGGCTGTTCTCCGAGGCGATGGTCGACTTCTCGGTGATCACCGGAGAAATCAGCGTGTCGAAATGGCGCTCGGCGCCCGAGACCGCGCCCTTGGTTGCTTTCGCCGGCTTTTTCATTTGAGCCTCGCTTCAAGGCTGGCGACCGCCGCCTTCGTCAGGACGAGCTTTTCGCGACGGAGGATGTCGTAGACATTCGCACCGATCGCCGGCAGCACGTCGATATTCGGGATGTTGCGCGCCGCAACGCCGAAATTGTTGTCGACCGCCGCATCGACGATGAGCGCGCTTCTGAGGCCGAGCTTTGCAAAGCGCTCGACGAGGGCCGACGTCTTCATCTCCGTCAGCGCCGCGCTATCGAGAATGATCAGCTCGTTCGCGGCCTTCTTCGCCGAAAGTGCGTGCTTTAGAGCGAGCTTGCGCACTTTTTTCTGCAGGCCGATCGCATGGCTGCGCGGACGCGGGCCATGGGCCGTGCCGCCGCCGCGAAACTGCGGCGCTGCCTTGTTGCCATGACGCGCGCCGCCGGTGCCTTTTTGCTTGTACATCTTCTTCGAGGTCGCCTTGACCTCGTTGCGGGGCTTCGACTTGTGCGTGCCCTGCTGGCGCTTGGCGAGCTGATAGACCACCATGCGGTGCAGGATGTCCTTGCGCGGCTCGAGACCGAAGATCTCGTCCGCAAGGTCGATCGAACCCGCCTTCGCGCTGTCGATGCTGACGACGTCGAGTTTCATTATTGGGCTCCCTTGACGGCGGCAGGCTTCGGCAGATCTTTCGGCGCCGGCGTTCTGACTGCGTCGCGGATCATCACCCATCCGCCCTTCGGTCCGGGGACTGCGCCCTTGACCAGGATGAGCCCGCGCGCTTCATCGACGCGCACGACTTCGACGTTCTGGGTCGTGCACTGCACGTCGCCCATGTGGCCGGCCATGCGCTTGTTCTTGAAGACGCGGCCCGGATCCTGGCGCTGGCCGGTCGAGCCGTGCGAGCGGTGCGAAACGGAGACGCCGTGCGTCGCGCGCAAGCCGCCGAAATTGTGCCGCTTCATCGCGCCGGCGAAGCCCTTGCCGACCGTCGTTCCCGTCACGTCGACTTTCTGGCCGACGAGGAAATGGCCGGCCGACAGCTCCGCGCCGACATCGACGAGCATGTCGTCGGCGACGCGGAATTCGACCGTCTTTTCCTTCGGCTCGACATTCGCCTTTGCGAAGCGGCCGCGGTCGGCTTTCGTCTGGCGCTTGACCTTCGCGGCCCCGGCGCCGAGTTCGAGCGCGGTGTAGCCGTTCTTTTCCTTGGTGCGCTGGCCGACGACCTGGACCTTGTCGATCTGCATCACGGTGACGGGGATGTGCTCACCCTCGCCGCCGTAAACGCGGGTCATGCCGATCTTGCGCGCGATCAATCCTGTACGCATGGCGTTCTTCCCTTTAGGCGCCGAGGCGGATTTCGACGTCGACGCCGGCGGACAGGTCGAGCTTCATGAGCGCATCGACCGTTTGCGGCGTCGGATCGACGATGTCGAGGACGCGCTTGTGCGTGCGCATCTCGAACTGCTCGCGGCTCTTCTTGTCGATGTGCGGCGAGCGGTTGACGGTGAAGCGCTCAATGCGCGTCGGCAGCGGAATCGGCCCGCGCACCTGCGCGCCCGTGCGCTTGGCGGTGTTGACGATCTCGCGCGTCGACGCGTCCAGCACGCGGTGATCAAAGGCTTTGAGCCTGATGCGGATATTCTGTTGCATGGGGTCTTCGCCTTCGTTTCCGTCGCAGTCTGTTCAACTCTTCAAGAACCTGCGGAGCCGCCGAAGCGGCCCCGCGGCGTTCATTCCTTACTTCAAGATCTTCGCAACGATGCCGGCGCCGACCGTACGGCCGCCTTCACGGATGGCGAAGCGGAGCTTTTCTTCCATCGCGATCGGCACGATCAGCTCGACGTTGATCTCGACGTTGTCGCCCGGCATGACCATCTCGACGCCCTGCTTCAGCGTCACGATGCCCGTCACGTCCGTCGTACGGAAGTAAAACTGCGGGCGATAATTGGTGAAGAACGGCGTGTGGCGGCCGCCCTCTTCCTTCGTCAGGATGTAGGCCTCGGCGACGAAGTTCGTGTGCGGATTGACCGAACCCGGCTTGCAGAGAACCTGGCCGCGCTCGACGCCGTCGCGGTCGATGCCGCGCAGCAGCACGCCGACGTTGTCGCCCGCCTCTCCGCGGTCGAGCAGCTTGCGGAACATTTCAACGCCCGTGCAGGTCGTCTTGGCCGTCGCGCGGATGCCGACGATTTCAAGTTCGTCGCCGACGTTGACGACGCCGCGCTCGACGCGGCCGGTGACGACGGTGCCGCGGCCCGAGATCGAGAACACGTCTTCGATCGGGAGAAGGAAGGGTTGATCGATCGGACGCTTCGGCGTCGGGATATAGCTGTCGACGGCCTCGATCAGCTTGCGGATCGCCTGTTCGCCGATTTCCGGATCGCGGCCTTCCATGGCGGCGAGCGCCGAGCCGCGGATGATCGGAATGTCATCGCCGGGGAATTCGTACTTCGAGAGAAGCTCGCGCACTTCCATCTCGACGAGATCGAGAAGCTCGGGGTCGTCGACCATGTCGACCTTGTTCATGAAAACGACGAGCGCCGGAACGCCGACCTGGCGGGCGAGCAGGATGTGCTCGCGCGTCTGCGGCATCGGGCCGTCATTCGCCGACACGACGAGGATCGCGCCGTCCATCTGCGCAGCGCCCGTGATCATGTTCTTCACGTAGTCGG
>CAZGXT010000172.1:0-6599 GCA_964529675.1 uncultured Caulobacterales bacterium | reverse complement strand
TGCCGCGCATGAACGCTCGCCGGCGTGACGGCGCCCGCGAATTCTCGACATCACCCTCTATACATCTGCCACGATCCGATGTGCACGAAGCCGTTCCTCAGGTCGCGCCAACTAGACCCTATCATCTAATCCTGCGATCGAACTCGCAACAAAATGCGAGTCAATTCGCCGGTTTCTTCACTAGGATATCGCCTTTCTTGAGTGCGGTGCGCCATGTTAAGGTTTTTACGCGCGCGCTTATTCGCCCTTGCGGTGATCGATACCGATCACTGCAAGGCTTCCGCGCTCCGCTGCGGGCGCGCTTGCCAAATTGCGATGAGTCGAAGTCATCGCAACTTGATATTACTCTATCGGACTAAAGAGCAAACGATACTTGTGATATTCTGTTCGAGATAAATTCGATAAAAGTCGCCTTTACAGCTCTGGGCCGAGTCCATATCGTCAGCGCTTTGTTGAGGGCTCGGGGAGGCTCCGCCCTCATCGCAGCGTAACCAGGAGACCAGCATGCTAAAGACGAAGCATTACGTGGGTCTGGTCGCAGCCGGCGTTTTCGCCGTCGCCGTGACCAGCGCCTCCGCGACAACTATGTTGCAACTGACATTTGAAGAACTTGTCGCCGACGCAAATGTCGTGGTTGTCGGAGAAGCCGTGTCTTCGCGAGCCGTCGACAGCGCGACTGACGGACTCATGACCGTCACAACGTTCCGTGTGACCGAAGACGTCTTGGGGTCCGCCGGGTCAACAGTGGATGTTGTGACGCAGGGAGGCATATTCCGCTCGGGTAAATTCCTGCTCCGCGAATCGACGGCGAACACGCCGATGTTTCCGATTGGATCGGAACACATGCTCTTTCTGGACAGCGGTCCGGCGCAAGGTCTCGCCGTCGTCGGCGTAAGCCAAGGCGCAGCGCCCGTGTTCAAGGGCAAGGGCGGACCCTCGGTAGCCCTCCCCGGCGGGGAAGGCGCTGAAACGGTCGGACAGGCAATGAAGCGTGTGCGCGCGACGGCTGCGAAGTCCCGTCTGCGCGAAACTACCGAATAAGCCTGAGAAATCTTCACCAGTTCAAACCGGAGTCATCCATGAAGCGAATCCTTATTTGCGCCAGCGCGCTCGCGATTGCCGCGACGCAGGCGCAGGCCGGCGGTCAGCTCGACACGTTCAATTTTACAGGCGAGTCGAATTTCATCCCTGGCTTTGAAGATGTCGAAATCGTCCCGGTCTTCTGGGACGATCGCTGCACCAGCGTGAATTATACCGTTGACGACATCCCCGCGATCGGCGTCGGCGGCTCGCTTATTCCGGCGTCCGTCTGGGCAGGTGAAATGCAGGTTGCGTTCGACCAGTGGAACGACATTCCGACATCTTATATCGAAATGAATGTCGTCGGCGCGCCTGTGACGCTTGGAAACGGCGTGCGCCGGTTCGATTTCATCAATGAATTGACCTTCGAAACGCCGGCCGGGTCTGGCTTTCTCGCTTCCTCGCCGTCGGTTTCGCTGCAAGCGGGCGCCACGTTCGTCGCGGGCGACGACATTGACGGCGACGGCGACAGCGATGTGTTTGACACGGGCGCGACGTCCGTTTCGACATGTCACGACTTCGATAGCGACGGCGACATCGAGTTTCCTGCGGGCGACTATGCTGCGGGCACGATCCTCGACAACGACGTTCAGTACAATAACTTGCTCGCGCCGGCGATTGTTTGGGAGCTGACGCCGACCTCGACGCTGGCGGGCGAGCCGCAGCGGCGAACCGACATTCAGACGGTCGCGGTTCATGAATTCGGGCATAGCCACGGCCTTGCGCACAGCTTCATCAACCAGATATCGAGAGTCGACGGCACAGCTTCGACGATGTTCCCGTTCATCGACATCGACGACCGTTTCTCGGAAGAGGGCGGACGTACGCTTCACACAGACGATATTGCGTGGTCGTCTTTCGTTTATCAGGAGGGTCGCACGGCCACGGGGCCGGCCGCGATCGGACCTGGCGATATCCGCTTCAGCCGCGTCTACCGCATCATCAGCGGTTCCTACACGCAAGGCGGCTTCGGCGTTCTAGGCGGCAATATTTCGGCGACGCAAGTCGGCGCGAACGGTCGTACGGTCGTCAGCGCATACGCCGGCAAGGCGCGCGCCTTTAGTCCGGACGGCAGTGCAGTGCTTGTCGGTGATCTGACGAACTCGATCATTTCCGATCAATATGTGCTGCCAGTGCCGCAGGGCAATTATAACCTCGCCCTGCAGGCGCTCGACGGAGACCCGGCGGCGACCGGCAACATCTCCATCACAGCGCAAATCGGCGGCATCCTCGGCCAGCACGGTTATCCAGAGGAATTCCGGTCGTCGCCCTCGCTCGAAAGCGCTCTGGAAGATAATCCGTCGCAATCCGTCCCGGTGAACGCTCGTGGCGGAAACGTACCCGACATCAACGTCGTGACGAACACTGACCTCACGCTTCGCAACGCTGGCGCCATCACTAACATCGGCACCGGTGCGGCGATCGGTGTCAGCGATGTCATTTACGCAGAACGGTTCTCGAACGCCGCCGTACTTGCGCTCCTGAACGGCGGGGCGACGTTGACGACGGCGACGTTCCGAACGGGCGTCTTTGACGCTTCGGTCGTCAGTTCCTGGAAGAGCGTCGGCGTTTACCTCGGCCGCCTCAATGGCGATGGCACCGCGTCTCTCGTTACGCCGATCTACACGGAGGCGAACTTCATCAGTCAAGACGCCGACTCGACCCCCTTCTTCCTTCCCAATACGCGCGCGACTTCAAGAAATGTGCGCGCCCTGCTGAGGGCTGACCCGACGCTCGATGTCTTCGCCGTCCTTGAAGCGAAGAACGACTTCCCGCGGGCAGACGATCCCCGCCCACCGCTGCTCGGCTTGCAGGCGACGGCTGTCGGCGCTTCGACCGGCCAGTCGTTCCTGTCGGTGAATGGCGGTCCGCTCGCAGTCCGCACCAACGGCAACTGGATCGTGGAGCTCAACTTTACGCCAGCACCCTAAGCGCGAATTGAAGATGCTATCGGAACGCGGCGGGGGAATCCCCGCCGCGTTTCTTTTTGGCAAGTCCCCAGCTGACGGAGTAAAAAGGTCTCGAGGAAGACGAGACGCCTCGGAGGGACTGCGCCATGAGAATAATGCTTGTCGTCGCGTGTGCGTGCGCAGCTGCGCCCGCTCTTGCGCAGGAAAGTCCGAAAGCCTTGCAGGACGCGTTCGTCGCGGCGGTTGTCGCGGAGGACGCCGGAGCGCTTGCGGCGCTCTACACGGAGGATGCCGACAGCTACGATCCGTCGGGCGCCGTGCAGAAGGGCCGCAACGAAATCGCCGCGACCTGGCAGGCCTCTTTCGACGTCTATGACGGGTTTTCGGCGGCCCTGATGCAGAAGGGCGAGCATGCTCTGTCGAAGTCGAGCCACGCGGCCTGGGGACTTTGGACGATGGCGGCGATGCCGACTGGCGGCGGCGAGGAGACGGTCTGGAACGGGCGTTTTCTCGACGTGTCCGTGAAGACGCCTGAGGGATGGCGCTACATTGTCGATCACGCGTCGCTGCTCGCCCCGGCCCCGGAGGCGCTGGAGTAGCGGCTTAAAAAGCCGCCGCCAGCGGGCGGGCTGACGGCGGCCGGGGTCGCGCGCGATCCAGGAGGGGGAGAAGCCCCGGACCGCTATCGAGGGAACGCAACGCAAGAAGTACGCGTCATCATCCCGGCCGGATCACCGCGCGCTAGGGTGTCGGGCGCGCCCAATGTCACTCATCCCGCTCGCGGTCGAGGCGCTCCAGGAAGCGCGCTGCGGCCCCGCGCCCCCCGATCCCGAAGGCGAGCGCCGCGGCGAGCGAAGCCGACCCGAGGATCAGCACGAAGCCCGCGAAGATGATGTCCGACCCGAGGCCCATTTCCCGCACGCCGATTGCGGTGACGAGGACGAGGATGCCCCACTGAACGGCGGTTGCGACGAGTTCTGATCGCGCATCGCCCGCTCGCCGGAGCGTCGTCGCCACAAACCGGCTGACGGGAATGCCGGCGAGGATGACGACCGAGCCGAGGAGGATCTTGGCGCCGACCGAGAGCACCTCCGACAACGCTGTCGAGACCGGCTCGATGTTAAGCTGCTGGGCGGCGGTGATCGCACCGACGATCAGCATGCCCGCCATCGCGATATTGGCGACGATGACGGTGGGTGAAATCGCCGCGCCGGGCGTCACCCGCTTCAGCGCTTCTTCTTCGTCGTCATGCTCGATCGCGACGCCGAGATGGCGCCAGAAACTGTCAAAGCCCATGCCTGACAGGAACGAGATGACCAGCGAGCGCACCGCCCGGGCGAACAGCGTGAAGACGAACAGCACCAGCACCGCGGCGATGATGCTCGGGATCGCATTCATCATCGTCTGCAGCATCGACGTCAAAGGCTGCGAAATCGACTGGATGTCGAGCGCCTCGAGGCCGACGATGAAGGTCGGAATGAGAATGAAGACGTAGACGATGAGGCCGATCGCGCGCGCGATCTCCGTCCCCTTGATGAGGTCGCCGATGTCGGCCTGACGCGCCGCGTGGTCGATCGGCGCGGCGGAGAGAAGGCTCGTCACCGCGCGGCGCGCCACCGTCGCGATCACGAAGCCGATCGCGATCGTAAAGGCGGCGAGCGCCACGCGCGGCAGATAATCCATCACCTGCGTCAGCATGGTGTTGATCGGCGCCAGCGTTTCCGAAAGCCCGATCACCGCCAGAATCCATGGAATGAACATCAGGAGGATGAGCCAGAAAACGGCCGAGCCGAGCGACTTGCCGAGCGAGGGCCGGCCCGGTCCCAGCGCTTCCCGGTTGGCGACCATGCCGATTTTCGATTTGTCGACCCGCTTACGGACGAATTCGGACAGGACGCGCGCCAGGATCAAGGCGAGTACGGTGAGGCCGATTGCGCCAAGAACATTCGGCAGCGCATTGATCATATATTCCAGCGTGCGTTCGAATTCGGCGCGGATCGCTTCCATCGGCGGGACCTCTTCAGCAGTTTTTGCGCGCGTCCCGGGCGAATCGCCGGAGGCGCTTTTGTTGCGCGGGATAGCAGGGGAAAGCCCTGAGTGGCCAGCGAAAAAGCCCTTTTCGCGCAGCGTGGGACCGGGCCGCGCCGGCGCGGCAAAGAGTTCCGACTCATACCGGCGCGCGCCAGAAAACGCCGCCGGAGAGCGGGCGCGGCGCGCGCGTCGTCCGCGGAAAGGTCAGCGGCAGCCGCTTCAGCGAGCGCGCAGCAAGATAGGCGAAACACTCCGCCTCCAGATCGTCACCCCGCCAGCCGACGTCCTCGGCTGAGAGCACCGGCGCCTCAAGCGCCTTCTGGAGCGCTGTCATCAGCGCGGGGTTGCGCCGTCCGCCGCCGGCGACGATCCACTCGCCCGGCGGCTCCGGCAGATGCGCCGCGGAGGCCCGCACGCAGGCCGCCGTGAAAGCGGTCAGCGTCGCCGCGCCGTCGGCGGCGGAAAGCCCAAGCGCCGGGTCGAGCTTGAAATCATAGCGGTCGAGCGATTTCGGCGGGCGCCGGCGAATATAGGGGTTGAGCAGCATCATCCGCAGAATGTCGGAATGCACCTGGCCTTCGCGCGCGAGGGCGCCGCCTTCATCCATCGCCGCGCCGGTCTTAAGCTCCGCCCACTGATCGATGAGGCCGTTGCCAGGTCCGCAGTCGAAGGCGAGGATGTCGAGGTCGCCGCCCGCCGCGGGCGCGTAAGTGATGTTGGCGATGCCGCCGATATTGAGAACGGCGACGGCGTGCGGACGCGCGAGCGCGCTGACGAGCGCTGCGTGATAGATAGGCGCGAGCGGCGCGCCTTCGCCGCCTTCCGCGATGTCCGCGCCGCGAAAATCCGAAACCACGTCGATGCGCGTTTCCTCGGCGAGGAGGCGCGCATCGCCGATCTGCCAGCTGCGTCCGATGCTTTCGGGTCCACGCTTGGGGCGGTGCAGGATCGTCTGCCCGTGAAAGCCGATGACGTCGATGCGGTCGCGTTTCAGGCCCGCCTTTTCAAGCAGCATGGCGACCGCCTCGACATGCGCGTTGGTCACTTCCGCGGCGGCCTTGCCGATGTCAGCGGCGCCGTCGCGCCCTTCGAGGGCGGCCTTGATCGCGCGGCGGATGAAGATCTTCAGATCGCGGCTGTAAGGAAAAAACGATGAGGCGCCGGGTTCGACCGCGCGGACGCCGTCCGTCTTCAGGATCGCTGCATCAATCCCGTCAAGCGACGTTCCGCTCATGAGGCCGATGGCGGTGAGAAGGGTCATGGTGCTTTATCTGAGGTGAATGGTGAATGGTGAGTGACGAATAGTCAGAGGCGAGCGGGCAAACCCCGGCCGCTCGTGCCCGCGCCAGCGGGGATGAGGGGCCCCGGAGGATTGTACCTTGCGGCTCTGGATCCCCGCTGGCGCGGGGATGAGCGGGGTTGGGGGTTGCGCTCCTATGGTCACCATCTGTCACTCACCAGTCACCTTTACCTCGCAAAGCTCCGCCTTCGCCGCGGGAAGGGTTTCCCCGGCGGGATGCGGGCGGGCGTGGTCCTTCAGACGGAGAGGCTTGCGCGGGACGCCAAGCATCCGGTCTA
>CAZGXT010000171.1:0-6632 GCA_964529675.1 uncultured Caulobacterales bacterium | reverse complement strand
ATCCCGTGACCGGGAACCCGTTGTAGCTCCCTCTCTCACCCCGGATAGCTACAATGATCTTCATTTTTTACCCTTTCAATTTATCGTTGTAGCTCCCTCTCTCACCCCGGATAGCTACAATAAATATTGCCGGGAACGTCGCGGCAGCAGTGTTGTAGCTCCCTCTCTCACCCCGGATAGCTACAATTATGGTTCAAAGTAATATCTCCTTTGGACTGTTGTAGCTCCCTCTCTCACCCCGGATAGCTACAATTTTCCCCCGGTGCCGAGCGTGCCGGGGGAGGTTGTAGCTCCCTCTCTCACCCCGGATAGCTACAATACGGGCCGGAAGTATCTGATTCTGGCGGTCGTTGTAGCTCCCTCTCTCACCCCGGATAGCTACAATTCAAGGAGCTGTACTGCCGCAAGCGGATTGGTTGTAGCTCCCTCTCTCACCCCGGATAGCTACAATCACGCGCTCGATCGCCTGGTCGAGTTTCTCGTTGTAGCTCCCTCTCTCACCCCGGATAGCTACAATACAACGGCTAGAGGAGAGCGGAGCGGATTGGTTGTAGCTCCCTCTCTCACCCCGGATAGCTACAATGGATGCGGATCATGTCCGGCACCGAGGGCAGTTGTAGCTCCCTCTCTCACCCCGGATAGCTACAATACTGAAAAGGAGAATCCGTGAGCGATACGAGTTGTAGCTCCCTCTCTCACCCCGGATAGCTACAATCCAGGAGCAGGCCATAAACGCGGTGCGCGAGTTGTAGCTCCCTCTCTCACCCCGGATAGCTACAATAGGCCGTCGCACCCCGAATGGTTTGCCCAGGTTGTAGCTCCCTCTCTCACCCCGGATAGCTACAATGTGGTCTGCGCATGCACTGCACACCCCCACGTTGTAGCTCCCTCTCTCACCCCGGATAGCTACAATGCCCATGTCGTCGTGGTTGTCGGGGTCGAGGTTGTAGCTCCCTCTCTCACCCCGGATAGCTACAATCGAACGGGATGCCACAATTGCAGCAGGTGAGTTGTAGCTCCCTCTCTCACCCCGGATAGCTACAATGTGCGCCATGTGTATTCCTTGACCCCCACAGTTGTAGCTCCCTCTCTCACCCCGGATAGCTACAATGCGGGTCGCGTTGTTGAACCTGTAGCTCAGGTTGTAGCTCCCTCTCTCACCCCGGATAGCTACAATTTCGCGCTGTGCCTGCCCCAGCGTGCCTTTGTTGTAGCTCCCTCTCTCACCCCGGATAGCTACAATCCGCGCTGCGTATGGGTTTCACCGGCATCGGTTGTAGCTCCCTCTCTCACCCCGGATAGCTACAATTGCGGCGGCGAGAAGGGCGTAGCGAATTCGGTTGTAGCTCCCTCTCTCACCCCGGATAGCTACAATCGAGATGTGTGGCGGGAGGCGCACCCCCGCGTTGTAGCTCCCTCTCTCACCCCGGATAGCTACAATTGGGGGGCGCCGGCTGTTTCGCGGGGTTTTGTTGTAGCTCCCTCTCTCACCCCGGATAGCTACAATCACGCGCGGTGGAAGGGTCGTTCTCATCAAGTTGTAGCTCCCTCTCTCACCCCGGATAGCTACAATAGACGTAACGTAAGTCCTTGCCCCAATTGAGAAATCGGGGCTTTTCTTTTTGGATTTCTGCCCTTAAAAGAGCAGCATTTGGTTGGCCTTTACGGCTTTTTCCTGGAAAAGCGGCATCCCGACCAGCAGTTTCATGGAGGCAAACTGCTTTTCGGTCACGGTCAAGCAGCGCACCGATCCTGCGGGTGGCAGGTTGTCCACCAGCCGTTTTAGGTGCTTCTGCTCGGCATCATTCCCGTTGACGATGCGGCCATACACCGAGAACTGAATCATGTCGTAGCCGTCATTGAGCAAAAACCGCCGGAAAACAGTGTAGGCCCGACGCTCGGCGCGAGTAACTACAGGCAGATCAAAAAACACGAGGAGGCGCATATATCGTCGTGTTTCCGCGCTCATGGCTACATGTCGCGCCTGTGCTCGCGCAGGCCGATCAGAACCGGAAGGGCGAGGGTTCCAGCTTCGCCGGATTCATAGATGGCTGCCAGGCTTTCCACAGTAGCCTCAATTGCGTTGAGTGCCGACATGACACCGGTGGGCATCCCGACATCCACATTCAGCAGACCGATCAATGCGGCCTTGTCGCCCGGCGTCAGTTCGGCGTTGTCAGGATTGCGATTTTGTATGACGTAGAGATCAATCAGAGGGCGGAAGGGTTCGATCAAATCGTCGGCAAGATTGAATGCGTTCTGCTCACTGGCATGAAACAGTCCCAGCGACGGCAGCAGTCCGTGGGCAACCAGTCCTCGCGCGATAGTGCCGCGGAGAACTGCATAGCCGTAATCGAGTGCGGCATTAATCCAGCGCTCCTGGCTGCGTTGGAAACCGGCGCCAAACAGGCGGGGGAAATAAAATGCCGCGGCTTGGCCTTCAATACGGCCGCTGTCGCCGGAGCGCACGCGCTGTGCGTATGCGGTAAGCCGATCCGCACCATCTAGCCCGGCAATCTGCAGGCAGGCAGCCTGATTGGCGACCTTTCGGCGGACGATGCTTGCCCAGGTCTGCTTGGCGACCGGGCGGGGCAGGGCTAGTTGCAGACGTTGCCAGCGGGTGGCACGGGAGTGGGTGAGAAATGGCAGGAATACGCCGCTGGGGTGATGCGTATCGCTGGTGGCAAACAGGCTGATGCCGTATTCGCCGCAAGCCGACAGCACGGGGTGGGTAAGCGATATCTCGCGATGATTAAGGACGATGACCGCAATGTCCTCAAAAGGTACAAAAGCGGTTTCGTCCTGTTCGATGGCCAGGGAGAAATGTTCACGCCGCAGCTTGGCCGGGCGGGAGATCATTACGCTACGCCAGGTCACGACGTCGCTCCGGTGGAGCTGGGTAGATGGATCCTAATGCATCGACATGAAATTTTTCTATAGATAACGCTGTTTTGACGCCAATGCTTTCAAGCATTCCTAACTTTCCGACTTTCAAATTTCTATCATGAGACCAAAGATTAATTGCCCCCGTTGAGCGATTGCAACTCGCGTAATAACCAATATGCGACTCTTTCTTGAGCTGAACTTTAATCAAGTCGTTAGGGTAAATGGCAAAGCAAAAGTCAAAGTTTTTGCTTTCGATTTTTGTCCACTCAGTTTCGTCCTTAAATGCAACAATTGCCTTGTTGGGCAGCTCTTTTGCCGTGGCATGGTGTACGTAAAATGGTACCAAGTGATGTCTGCCATTTTTCTTATGCCGAAACACATCTACGCGCAGCATGGTGTCGTTTTTGGCGATACCTCCGCGTATCGGGATGCCCGATAGCTTTTCGATGACGGCCGTCACGGTCCTGACTACTGGTCCAGTGGGATTGCCGTTTTTGTCGGGCTTACGTGGAAGTGCACGCAATCTGTCTATTTCGAGTTTTTCATCTCGCGTCAGGGCACGTTTGTTCTCGCGGGCAGATTTCTCAATTTCCTTCGCCCGTTTTTCCCGTTCGTCACGGCCTTCCACCCAAAGACGCAGCGCGGCATAAAGTCTTTCGTTACGGTGCGGATCAATAAGGTTGTCGAAATCCTTCAACGTCAGCGCTGTGACAGCGATTTTCTGGGTAACGCCACCTTCTTTTTTCAGCCGTTCGGGCTGACCATAGACCGTATCTTTATGTGCGGCACCACTGTTGCGCCGCTGCGGGGCGCGCGATACGAACAATGGCTTAAGGTTAGCCAGTGAATCTTCGGGGTAGGTGCCTAACAACTCGATTTCTTCACGCAATTGGACGGGATCGTCGATATACAGCCTGGCTTTCAATTCATCACGGAAATGCGGCCACGGCTCCGGGAAGTGTTCCCGCAGTTGCTGAAACATCGCGAGATTCACGACTTCGCCGGTCTCCATGTCAACGAATCCTTCGCGTACCTGGGCCAGTTCCTTGCGCCTGGCGTAATCCGACATGCGCTTGACCATGCCGCGGCTGCAGGCCGCGACCACGGCTGCATCAAGGGCGTGATGACGGTCGCTGTCACCACGAATCTTCAGCAGGCCCCAGCGTGCGCGCAGCAACGAGGTCAACTGGCCGCTAAGAACGACGCAACGTTTTGATGTGCTGTCATCCGACAGCTTCAGATTTTGTTCGACATAGTTCTTGAAGAACCTGCAGATATAGCGGGTATCGTTGAGGTTACGCTCACGGAAGCCCTCGGATTCCTTGCCGCCAAAATCCTTGCGAAGAAGGCGGCTGCGCTTGGCCAGTCGATAGGATTTGTTGCCTTCGACATAGGCGGCGAAATTGCGCCAGCGTTCCGAGTTTTCGGCGCCTCCCAAGTACTCGTAGGGTGTTTGATTCCCTTTGTTGCGGTTTTCGTTGGCAAATACGAGAACCTTGTTGTTCTTGCTGTCGTCGAAGCTGCGCGAATAAGGCAATGCATGATCGACTTCGACATAGCCGGGTTCTAAAAGTCTATTTAAATCAATTGCCTGTATCGAATATGCACATTTGCCGTGCTGCTCTCGATATAACCGCCATTTTTCAAATTCACCACCTTTCGGATTACCGGTGATGTTGAACTCTTTTGCAAACTCGCTGCGGTTCTGCTCATTGCGTTCGCGAAACTCTTTTTGCTCTTTCTCGATGCTTCGCCGCTCATCCAGTGGCCGGGACAAGTCGCGTGCCATTTCGATATGAACAGCATAAGGAGAGCCGTATGTTCGAATCAGGGCATTGACGACTTTGCGCGCCTGATTAAGCGCGCGGAGCACCACGGGATTGCGAGGCACATCCATGTTCTCGCTGAATACCATGCGTCCGGATTTGTCGCGACCGGAGTAGAGCGGCGGGAGGTATTTTTTCTCGCCTGCGCCGGCTTCAAGCAATTGGCTGTGGTGATAGCCGGCTCTCTCGCAGGCCTCGTCGTAGCGCAGTCCGTTTTCCATTTGTGGAACGATCTTACGCAGGGCCTTGAGGGAGAGATTGCTGAACTTGTCGAAGCGAATTTCTTGCAACGCAGGAATCATTTTGTCTGCTGCGGGCAGGTCGAGCTTGTTCAGCTCCCGGTCAACCTCTTCATCGTCCTTGAAGACACTGAGCACCCAGGCAATCCGGTCCAGCAATTCCGGCTGGCCTGATTGCGCGGCGCCTGCTATAGATTGCCATTCCGTTTCAAGGCCGTGATCTTTTAGCGTTTTGCGAATTTCCTGCCAGGCGGGTAGTTTGACCAGCTTTTCGCCTTCCGGATCCTTGGTTTTGCCTTCTTCTTTCTGCCCGGGCGCGGGGTAGCGCAAACCCATGAACTTGAAGGTCTCCGGCAGCAATCCAGCCTTGACCAAGGCAGTGCGTAGTTGTTTGTAGGTGAAATCCCCGGCTTGCTGGTAAGGCAGAGGTAATGCGACCTGCCGCTCTGCGGAATTCAGTGCGCGGACTTCGCCGGTGACTGCAATTCGCAGGTTGTTCAGGCGCGTCAGCCAGACATGGCGCTCGGCGGAGTAACTCGCCTTGGGGGCTCGGTATTCGGTTCGCTCGAAGGTGCAATGGCCGAGCATCTTCAGCAAGTCCTGCCCGGATAGCGCGGGTTTCTGTGCCCAAAACAAGCCGCTTTTACGGTCGCCGTTTCCGAGCAACGCTTCTTGGAGAGTTGTTGATGTCAGGGTATTGCCGAAAGCGCGCTGCTTTTCGAAGAGGAGTGTTAACTCTTGAGAGAGCAGCACTCGTGATAACGCCTTGCTGTATTCCCCCTGCTTGTTGCGTTTTGCTTCGGGAAATTCGTGCACAACCATTTCTGCCGCTGTGCGGTAGTTTTTTTCGCTCATCAACTTGGTGGTGCCTGCCAGTCCCTGCTTGACCTTGCCACCTTCCCCTTTGGTGTCGGATTCGGCCTTTTTCTCCTCGGCTCTACTGATCCAGTGAAAGCCGCGATGTTTGCAAATGTGATACAGCACCCGAGCCCATTCCTCGCTTTCCAGTTTTCGGTCGAGCGCTTCGACTCGGAGTTGCCAGAGGTCAGGGGTTTTGAAACCTTTAGCCGGCTGCTGTTTTAAAGTATCAACGCTGGCGATCAGACCTTCGCGCTTGAGCAGCCTGGCCAGCTTGGTCAGGCGCCATGCCCGCCGACGCAGGCGGCGACGCATCAGGCGTGCTTGGCGACGTGCAAGATTGAGGGATTCCCCTTCTTTTGCGGTCTCTGCCTTGTCAAAGCAGCGCACGCCGAGGGCGACGATTCTATGGGGGGCGAGTACTGCCCAACCTACCGACGCAATACCGATATCAAGGCCGATGGTTAAGGGTTCGCTCATCTTGACAGGCATAATTTCCTCCAAGATACTGACTCTCGTTGTGGCTATCCGGGGTGAGAGCCGTTGCTACAATAAAGAATCGAAAGATTCTGTATCCAGCCCGACGGGGAAACCCGTCGGGTTTTTATTTTTTTAATGGGATACGGATGTCCGCTGGTTTCAAGCGGACACGGTCATTCTAAACGCCAGAAATTGCTTCTGGGGCAAAAACTTGCGGGTGTTTCAGATAGTGGTCTAGAACCCGTACAGCCGGGCAGGATTGCCGACCAGCACCTGCTCGCGCTGTTTTTCATCCGGCACCCAGTCCAGCAGCAGATCCGTCAGGTCGCCGTCGTTGGGCATC
>CAZGXT010000170.1:0-6690 GCA_964529675.1 uncultured Caulobacterales bacterium | reverse complement strand
CTTTTTCGCCGCGATCCAGCCGTCGACGTTTTCCTCAAGGATCGCCAGCGGCACAGGGCCGTATTTCAGCACCTCGTCGTGGAATTCGCGCACGTCGAATTTCTTCCCGAGCTTCTTTTCGGCGCGCGCGCGCAGTTCCTGGATCTTCAGCATGCCGACCTTGTAGGCGGTCGCCTGTCCCGGCATCACGACATAGCGCTCGATCGAGGTGACGGCGTCGCCCTCGGCGTTCGGCGTGTTTTCGACCAGCCAGGCGATCGCCTGCTCGCGCGTCCACTTTTTGCGGTGAAGACCGGTGTCGACGACGAGGCGCCCCGCGCGCCAAAGCTCCATCGCGAGGCGTCCGAAATCGGAATAGGGGTCGGAATAGAAGCCGATCTCCTTGCCGATCCATTCCGAATAAAGGCCCCAGCCTTCGGAATAGGCGGTGAACCCGCCGAACCGGCGGAAGCTCGGCACGCCGGAGAGCTCCTGCGCGATCGCGATCTGCATGTGGTGGCCGGGAATGCCCTCGTGATAGGCGAGCGCCTCCATCTGGTAGACCGGCATCGACGCCATCTCATAAAGGTTCGCGTAGTAGATGCCGGGGCGGGACCCGTCCGGCGCCGGGCGCTGGTAGAACGCCTTGCCGGCGGATTTTTCACGGAAGGGCTCGACCCGCTTCACGATCATGTCGGCCTTGGGCTTGGTGATGAAGAGCTCGTCGAGCCGGCCCCGCATCGTATCGATCAACGCCGTCGCTTCGGCGAGATAGCGCGCGCGACCTTCCTCGGTGTCGGGATAGGTGAAACGCTTCTCCGGATCGTCGCGCATATAGGCGAAGAACGCCTTAAGATCGCCCGTGAAGCCGACCCTTTGGCGGATCGCGTCCATTTCGGCGTGGATGCGCGCGACTTCTCTCAGGCCGAGCGCATGGATTTCGTCCGCCGTCATCGCGGTCGTCGTCATGCGCTCAAGCTGCGCGTCGTAATAGGCGTCGCCGTCAGGAAGCTTCCACGCGCCGTCCTCGTTTGAAGCCTGCGCCATCTGCCGCTCGAACATGGCGACAAGGCCCTCGTAAGCGGGCTTCACCGACGAGAGCAGCGCCGCGTCCGCGCGGCTTCTCAGCGCCCGTTTCGTCGCGGCGTCGGCGTCAAGCTTGCCGACCTTGTCCCTGAAATCGGCGAGGAGCGCGGAGGGCTGACCGCTGTTGTCGAAGGGCGCGCCGGCGATCACGTTCTTCGCCGTCTCGATCATTTTCGCATAGGACCATTTCGGCGCGTAGATGCCGCGCGCAAACTGGTCTTCGGCGACCTTGCGGTGCCCCTCGAAATTCGCCTTCAGCCCTTCAAGCCGCGCGATATAGGCCTCGGCGTCAGCGACGGTGTCGATGCGGTGCTGGTTGATGAGGAAGGCGGGCGCGCTTGAATGCGGCGCGCGGAAATGGCTGAAGCGGTACCAGTGATTGCGAAAGCGATGAAATTTTTCGGCGCGCTCGGCCTCATATTCGAACAGGCGATAGGAAAGCCGGGCGTTCGCGTCGAGCCGCTGGGGATCGAAGGCGGCCCGCATCTCGGCGAGCTTCGCCATCTGGATGCGGTGTTCTTCCTCCGCCGCCGCATCTGAAGGATCGTCCCACTTGTCGTAATTGGTCTTGCGCCCCAGAAACGTCTGCTGTTCGGGCGAGCGCGCGACCGACGCTTCCCAGGTTTCCTCGAACCAGGCGTTGATCGCAGCGCTCTGGTCTTCCGCAGGGCTCACGGCCGACGGCGCCGGCGCGGCCCCGTTGGCGGCGCAAGCGGCGAGCGTCAGGGCTGAAGCGGCGAGCAAAAGCGTCAGCGCGTCGCGAAGCGTCATGGCGGATACCCCTGTTGAATGGCGGCGACCCTAAAGACCCTGCACGCAGGGGATCAAGGCGCCCGGTCAGTCGAACGCGAAACTGAACGGGGCGGCGAGGCGATTGTGCTCGTCAATGACGAGGCGGCGTCTGAGGGGCGGGTGGGCGCGCGCCGCGCAGTCGCTGCGTTCGCACAGGCGGCAGGTGAGGCCGATCGGCGTCGCCGGCGCCGCGGCGAGATCGAGCCCCTGCGCATAAACGAGCGCGCCCGCGTCTTCGAGGCGGCAGCCGAGCGCAACCGCGCGCTCCGCCGCCGGCGCGTTGAAGCCGCCGGCCCCGCCCTGCACTGTGCGCGCGATCGAGAAATAGCGGGACCCGTCGGGCAGCTCGATGATCTGCGTCAGGATGCGGCGCGGCAGGCGGAACGTCTCGTGAATGGTCCACAACGGGCAGGAGCCGCCATAGCGCGCAAACGGGAAAACATCTCCCGAATAGCGCTTCGACATGTTGCCGGCGGCGTCGACGCGCACGAAGAAAAAGGCGATCCCTTCCGCGCCCGGGCGCTGCATGGTCGTCAGCCGGTGCGCGACCTGCTCAAAACTCGCGCCGAAGCGCCGGCCGATCGCTTCGACATCGTATTTCAGCGCTGTCGCGGATTTCAGGAACGCCTCATAGGGCAGCATGATCGCCGCGGCCGCGTAATTGGCGAGCGCCGCGCGCGACAGCCTGCGGCCGCCATCGGACGTGAACCGCGCCGCGTTGACGGTCTGGTCCAGAGGCGTCTGCAACTCGATGAGCGACAATTGCAGGGCGAGGTGGAAGACGCGGCTCGCCAGGTCGAGCCGCTCTGACAGGGTGAGTTCGCCGGCGTGTCGGTTCAGCCGCCGGAAAGCGCCCACCATCACGTCGTCAGGAAGGATGCGGACGGTGAGGTCGTGCCGGGCTTGAAAGCGCGCGACCAGCGCATCGAAAAGGCTCGTTCCGGCGGCGGACAGCTCCCCGGCGATGCGTTCGGCCGCCGCGTCGATGCTCGCGAAATGATTGCGACTCCCCTGGATGAAGCCGCGCGCCTCCTCGACCGGGTCAGCTTCGACGGGCGTGCGCCCGGCCCGCGCCTCGACCAGCTCGGCCTGCGCCGTTCGCCAGGCCCGGTAGAGGTTAGCGACCGCCTCGCCAAGGACAGGATTGCCGGCGGCGAGGTCGAAGGCGTCCTCCCGCGTCGCGCCGGCCTGTCGGAAGATCGGGTCGGCGAAGGCGCCCGCCAGCTCACCGAAGAGCGCGTCGGAATCCGCCCCGGCGAGGTGGGAAAGATCAAGCCCGTAAACGGCGGAAAGCCGGATAAGCAGGTCAGCGGAGACCGGCCGCTGATTCCGCTCTATCAGGTTGACATAAGAGGGAGAGATTTCGAGGTCAGCAGCCATCTGCGCCTGGGTCAGGCCGCGCTCCCGCCGGAGCCGCCTAACTTGCGGACCAACATAGAGTTTTCGACGCTGACGGTCGCCGGCCATCGTCTCAATTCCGGTATTTGATTGATCTTATAACACAAAATACACAAAACTACAAGATTAACTGTGTAACTTTACACATTGCGACGCGGCATTGCTTCCTTCGCAAGCGCAAAAATGCTCTTCTGAAGCCTCAGTGGGGGCCGCTTCCGGCCGCTGATGCGAAAGGAATTTCCGTGGTTACATTTGACGACATCATTCCGCACGCGCCGAAGGGGCGGTTCGACGGGATCAGGCGCAATTATTCGGCGGCCGAAGCGCTCCGCCTCCGGGGCTCGATTGACATCGCCTTCACGCTCGCCGAGCGCGGCGCGAACCGGCTGTGGGAAGCGCTGAAGACGGAGCCTTACATCAACGCGCTCGGCGCGCTCTCCGGCAATCAGGCCGTGCAGATGGCGAAGGCGGGCCTGAAGGCGATCTATCTTTCCGGCTGGCAGGTTGCGGGCGACGCGAACACCGCGGGCCAGGTCTATCCCGACCAGTCGCTTTATCCGGCGAATGCGGGGCCCGAACTCGCCAGGCGCATCAACAACGCCTTCCGCCGCGCCGACCAGATCGAACACTCCGAAGGCAAAGTGAAGCGCGACTATTTCCTCCCCATCGTCGCCGACGCGGAAGCGGGCTTCGGCGGGCCCTTGAACTGCTTCGAGATCATGAAAGCCTATATCGAGGCGGGCGCGGCCGGCGTTCACTTCGAGGACCAGCTCGCCTCGGAAAAGAAATGCGGCCATCTCGGCGGCAAGGTTCTCATTCCGACGAAGGCCCATGAGCGCAACCTCAACGCCGCGCGCCTCGCCGCTGACGTCTGCGGCACGCCGACGCTGATCGTCGCGCGCACCGACGCGGAATCGGCCAGGCTCATCACCTCCGACGTCGACGAGCGCGACCACCCCTTCATCGATTTCGACCAGGGCCGGACGCCCGAAGGCTTCTATCGCCTGAAGGAAGGAACGGGCGTCGATCATTGCATCGCGCGCGGGCTCGCCTATGCTCCGTATGCAGACCTTATCTGGTGGGAGACCTCGCATCCCGATCTCGACGACGCCAAGCGCTTCGCCGAAGCGGTCCAGAAAGCCCATCCCGGCAAGATGATGGCCTATAACTGCTCGCCCTCGTTCAACTGGGAAGCGAACCTCGACAAGCAGACGATCGCCAAGTTCCAGCGCGAGATCGGCGCGATGGGCTACAAGTTCCAGTTCGTCACGCTCGCGGGCTTTCACGCCCTCAATTACGGCATGTACACGCTCGCCCACGGCTATAAGGACCGCGGCATGGCGGCCTATTCTGAACTTCAGCAGGCGGAGTTCGCCGCCGAGAAGATCGGCTATGAAGCGACGCGCCACCAGCGCGAAGTCGGAACGGGCTATTTCGACCTCGTCGCGGTGACGCTCTCAGGCGGGCAGTCCTCGACGACGGCGATGTCGGAATCGACCGAAACCGCGCAGTTCAAGGCGGCCGAATAAGGCCCGAAGTTCCAGGGAGGAAACAAAGGCCGAAGCCGCCCCGCAGAAATGCGGGGCGGTTTTTTCATGCGCCTCGTGGTAGTGGTTAGAGAAGCGAGTTCGCTGAGGTTTTCATGGTCAGTCTTCTGCGGAGCAACAGCGCGATTGCGTTCGCGCTTCTTGCTGCGGCCTGCGCCTCATCGGCGCCAGCCGCGTCGCCGGCTGCGCCGCCGCCGCTCGCCGCCATCGACGGCGATTATTTTCGCTGGGAATCAGCCGCGCTCGGGCGCGCGCTGCACATCTATGTCAAGCTTCCCGAGGGCTATGATCCCGCGGCGTCCTATCCGGCGGTTTATCTGACGGACGGCGATTCCCTCTACCCGTTGCTGGCGCCGACGCATCTTTTCCTCACCTATGACGAGCCGGTTCCGCCGGCCATCATCATTGGCATCGCTTATGGATCGTTCGATCCAGAAAAGGGGAATAGGCGCGGCGTTGATTTCCGCCCGCCGGCCGCCGATGCGCCGGAAGGGGGAGCGGCGGCTTTCCAGCGCTTTCTCGCCGATGAACTCATTCCGGAGATCGAACGCCGCTACCGCGCGGACCCCGCTCGCCGCGTGCTGGTCGGCCAGTCGCGCGGCGGCGCTTTCGTTCTCTATTCCGCTTTCACGGCGCCCGATCTCTTCTGGGGACGCATCGCCAGCAATGCGAGCCTGACGCCCGGGGAGGAGATCTTTTTCGGCCCGCCGCCGGCGGCGGCGCGCGATGACCTCAAACTCTTCTACGCCAGCGGCGAGCGCGACCGGCCCGACTATCGCGAGCCGGCGCTCCGCTGGTTCGATCATTGGCGGGCCGCGCCGGACAAGCCGTGGTTGCTGAAGACGGCGACGATCGAGAACGGCGTCCACGCCGCCTCGATCGGCGAAGCCTACCGGCAGGGCATGGTCTGGCTGTTTGAAGGAAGCAGCGCCGGCGCGCCCTAACCGCCGATCCCCGGCCGCCTTGGCCGGGCGCCGGGCGGCGGGCGTCGGTCGCCGGCCGGCTTCTGGGCTTTTGGCGCCTCGAATTTTGCGAGCATGATCGGGACGAAGCTCGTCGCAAAGGCGTCCGCCTCAGCGACCGCCTCGGGCGGCAGAGACGTTTTCAATCCCGGGATGAGGGTCTTGGGCAGCTCCTTGAACCCGTAGAGATCGGCGGTCGGGTTCTTCTCATAGACGAGCGCCCATTGCAGCGCCGCCTCTGGATCGTGCAGCGCATTCGCCGGCGCCGCCATGTCAAGAACGAGGCGGCGCTGCGCGCGCGCGTTGCCGGCATAGGCCGCCCGCGTCAGCCAGAAGCGCGCCTCCTCGCGGAAGAGCGCGGTCTCCGTTGGACTTGCGCCCTGCATTTCGAGCAGGCATTCGGCGAGTTCATGCTGCGCGGCGTCATTACCCTCGCCCATCGCGGCGACGACACGGAACGCAGGCGCGGCGGCGGCGCACCCTTTGTCGGCGCGCGTCCTGCGGGCGAAGGCGGTCAGGCGCCCGGCGCCGTCCTGATGAACGACGGGCGGTTCTTCGGCCTGCGGCGCCTCAGCAGGAAGGTCCGGCGGCGGCGCCGCCTCGCCTTGCGCAAAGGCCTCAGCCGACAGGACCGCAGCGGCGGCGAGGAAAACGGTGAACTTCATGCAAACTCCTGAAAAATGACGCGCCCCGCCGGAACGGTAGACGAAGCGGGCGAAGATTTCCGTCGAAAAATTCTTCGAACCTGCGACGGAAATGCAAGGCCGGCGCGTTATTCAGTCAGCCGCGTGACGCCCGCCGGCGATCGACATCCACGGGCGCGCCCTCTCTGACACGCGGCGGTCGCGCCCATGCCTTCTCTCTCCCGTTCAGGCGGACGCGATGAACCGGCGCCGCGGACGACGTCGCCCCCGTCGTCCGCGGCG
>CAZGXT010000169.1:0-6709 GCA_964529675.1 uncultured Caulobacterales bacterium | reverse complement strand
CGACGACAAGGCGCACCGCGCGGAAAATCTCCGCCTGCAGGCGCCCGAGATCGCCAAACGGATCCGTCGCATAAAGATCCATGTCTTCCGCCGCGACCTTCTCCGCATAAAGCGCCCAGCCT
This sequence comes from uncultured Caulobacterales bacterium, assembly GCA_964529675.1. Classification (GTDB taxonomy): domain Bacteria; phylum Pseudomonadota; class Alphaproteobacteria; order Caulobacterales; family Parvularculaceae; genus Amphiplicatus. Next base: position 6,587 of record CAZGXT010000169.1, on the reverse strand, counting down.
TCGGAATAGGCCGTGAACGGAGAAACCTTGCGCAGTAGCGGCACGCCCTTGATCAGTTGCGAGGCCGACAGCTGGAAGTGATGGCCGGGCGCGGCCTCGTGATAGAGGAGCGTCGGCAGCGTCCAGCGCGGATTGTCGCTGGTGTCTTTCAGGTTTATGTAGAAGCGCCCGGGGCGCGAACCGTCGAGCGCGGGCGGACTGTAATAGCCGCCTGGCGCTGAATCCTGCGAGTACTCCGGCACGCGGACGACTTCGACCGGCTGGGGCGGAATGGTGATGAAATATTCCGGCGCCAGCTTCATGACGTCGACATTGAGCTGCGTCAGATAGTCGATCATCGCCTGACGGCCAGCATCGTCATTCGGGAATAGTTCGCCGGGGCGCTCGGAAACGAGCGCGATGCGCGCCGCAAACGCGATGGCGGCGCCCGTCTCGTCGACCGCCGGAACGCCCTCGGCGTCGAGGATCGCCGTCATCTCCCGTTCGATCCGCTCGACTTCGGCAAGGCCGATGTCGTGAATTTCACCGGCCGAAAGATCGGTCGTCGTATTGTTGCGCAGCGCCGCGGCGTAAATCCTGTCGCCGTCCGGAATGCGCCAGATTCCGGCGTCATGGTTCGCCGTCTTCGCCATGTCCTCGAAGAGCGCGATCATGGCGGCGTAACCGGGTATGACCTTCTCGTTCACCGCCTTCGTCGCTTGCTCGATGAAAACCGCCTTCTTCTCCGGCGTCATGCCTTCGATCTTGTCGAGCTTGTCGGGAAGCGTCGTCACCAGCGGATTTTTTTCCGCTCCGCCCTCGATGAAAGCGCGCATGCCGACGAGCGATTTGTCGATTACGAAATCTGGCGGCGTAACGCCGGCCGCCCGGTCCTCTTCAACGCGCGCCTTGACCTCGCCGATGACGCGGCCGAACTCGCCGAGCCGCGAAATGTAGCGCGTGACGCTTCTTTCGTTCTTGATGACGTGCGTGTCGGTGATGAATTGCGGCAGGTCGACCATCGGCCCTGAAATCTGGTTCACGCGGTAGCCGCTGTGATCAAACTCCGCCTGCGCGATAATGTCGTCGAGAAACCAGGTCGCGATCTCCCAGGTGAGCTTCTCCTGCCCTTTGAGCTTCTCCGGGTTGAAGCGGTTCATGCCCTCCCGCGATTTCTTCAGGCGCGCGAGCTGCTTGTCTTCCTGCGCCTTTGTGTAATCGGCGAGCTTGCCGCTGTGAAAATCGAGCGGCGTGTTGTCGATGACGCCAAGACCGGTCAGCAATTCTGGCGTTTCGAGCGCGAATTCGATCGTGAATTTGTTGACGTAGTTGGTGACGGTGACAGGATAGAACCAGAACCACACGGATGCGCCGCCGAGCGCGACGACGATGAACAGCAACAAACCGCCAAGGATTTTCCCAACAAGACGCATGACAGCCCCTCTGACAACAGCCCAGGGGTCTAGATAGCGGGCGCCGCCGCCGCCGTCACCAGCGGACTACCGCGCAATGGAGACGGTTCGGCTCGACTTCGACGCCGCCGCACTCACCCGGTCGACTGCGGCGAGCACTTTGGCGGTCTCCGCATGATGGAGGGCGTGTCCGGTGTCGGGCAGCACTTGATGATAAACGCCCGGAATTTCCCGCGCGAGCGCGGCCGCATGGATCGACGGGCTGACGGTCGGATCGTCGGCGCCGGTCAGGACCGCGGCAGGAATGCGGATTTCGCCATAGCGCCCGCTCATGGCGATGATCTGCGGCTTCAAATGCCGGAGGTCGCTGGCGTTATTGCGAAAGTCCCGGGCGCGAAACAGGAGCGGTATGCCCGCCTCCTCGTAATAGCCCTCCGGGGCCGCGTCAGGCGCAAATGATTTCATAACGCTGCCCTTCGCCGAGAGCGGCGCATAAACGGGAATGACAAGGCGTCGGAACAGCGTTCCGAGAACCGGCCAGCCGGACACATTATTGTACCAGGCGACGCTGCCCGGCCATTCATGGCTGACCGGCGCAAGGAGGACGAGACCGCTCATCTCGTCCTGAAACTGCAGAGCGTAGGAAAGCGCAACCGCGCCGCCGAAGCTTTGCCCAAGGACGATCGGCGTCTCGACGCCGAGCGCCTCGACCGCGCCGTGGATGAGCGCGGCCTGTCGGTCGAGCTTCCAGCCGTCGTCGGGGCGCGTCGAATAACCCCTGCCCGGCCGATCGATCATGATGACGCGGCGCGTCTTCGCAAGGTCGTCGCCGAGCGCGAGCTTCATGTCGCGCAGATTGACGCTGGCGCCATGGATGAGGACCACAGGCGGGAAGGCGCTGTCCTTCGGCCCGATGTCGAGCACATGGAGGCGTTCGCCGCCGACTTCGATGAACGCGCCGACAGGCGGGGCTTCCTGTTCGGCGCGCCAGCTGGCGCAGCCGCCGATCAGGAAGAGGCCGAGCAGAACGGCTAGCGCGAAATAGGGTCCCATGGGCGGTTTACGGATCATCCCGCCGCCTGGATGATGGCCGCGAAGTCGTCCGCTTTGAGGCTCGCCCCGCCGACCAGCACGCCGTCGACATTTGCGAGCGCCAGAATTTCCCGGGCGTTCGACGGCTTCACCGAACCGCCGTAGAGAATGCGCACCCCGTCGCCGACACGTTGGCGAATAAAGGAGTGCATTTCGGCGATTTCATCGTCGGTCGGGGTAAGGCCCGTGCCGATCGCCCACACCGGCTCATAGGCGATGACGACCTCTTCCTCGCCAGGCGGCGCCGACTCGGCGAGCTGCATTTCGACGATGTCTTTTTCGCGGCCCGCTCGGCGTTCCGCTTCAGTCTCGCCGACGCAGATGATGGGGATGAGACCGGCGCGCCGCGCGGCCTTCGCCTTGCGCAGCACGAGCGCATTCGTTTCCCCATGGTCGGCGCGCCGCTCAGAGTGGCCGACGATGACAAAGGCGGCGCCGGCGTCGGCAAGCATTTCGGCGCTGATTTCGCCGGTGTGAGCGCCGGCCGGCTCGGGATGGCAGTCCTGCCCGCCGATGGCGATGCCCTCATCGCTGAACTCAGCCGCGAAGAGGCCGATCAGCGTCGCCGGCGGGCAGATCGCAATATCAAGCGCCGAGGGCATGGCGCCTGAGAAATGCCCGATCAGCTTTTGAATTTCGAGCACCGAGGATGACACGCCGTTCATTTTCCAGTTCCCGGCGATCAGCGGCTTCATATGGTCTCCCGAATGACGCTTTGGGCCTAAGGGAAGCCCAGATGCTTGTCCAGAATCCCTTCTTGTTCCCGGGGCCGGCGGCGCCTACAAGGGCCGGACCTCGCCTCCGCCGCCCCGCCTTGCGCGCCGGGGCCCAACCGCCGGGACTGACTTATGCTGAAACAAATTCGCGGGACGCTGAAAAGCGTCATTGCGATCATCATCATCCTTCCGCTCATTGTCTCCTTCGTCGCCTGGGGCGTGCCCGAAATGCGGCAGATGACGAGCAATTATGCGCTCAGCGTCGGGTCAAAGGGATTTTCCGCGCTGGAAATCGGCCGGGAATTCGACCGCTACGTCACGAACCGGCGCAACCAGTCCGAAGGCGCCTACACGCGCGAGCAGGCGATCGCCGAAGGCGCGCCGAACCAGATCGTCGAGTCGATGGCGACGCAGGCGGCGCTCGACCAGGAAGCGCTCAAGATGGGCCTCATCGTGACCCGCCCGATGGTCAGCAAGTTCCTGCAGACGAGCGAGCAGTTCAGGAGCCCGACCAGCGGCAAGTTCGACAACGAGACGCTCGACCTCATCCTGCGCGAATACGGATTCTCGATCCGCGAGTTTGAAGAGCGCATCCGCATGGAGATGCTGCGCGCGCAACTGCTCGGCGGCGTGGCGCGCGGGGGACCGGCGTCGAAGGCGATCGTCGACAGCCTCGTCGCGCGCGAAGTCGAGGCGCGCGACGTGAGCTATGTGACGATCGGCGAAGACGCCGCGGGCGAGGCCCCGGCGGCGACGCCTGAAGTCATCAAAGACTATTACGACAAGAACCAGTCGCAATTCATGGCGCCGGAATATCGCAGCTTCACGACGGTCATTCTCAACAACGCCGATTTCGTCGACCGCGCCGAAGCGACGGACGAGAAGCTTCTCGAAATCTACAACGCCAACAAGTCGAAATACGAGACTCCGGAGCGGCGCACCTTCTACCAGATCACGCTCGACGCCGAGGAAGCCGCGAAAGCGGCGGTCGACGCCTTGAAGAGCGGCAAACCCTTTGAGGCGTTTGCAAGCGAAAACGGCCAGACCCTTGAGCAGGTGACGCGATCCGAGGTCCTCAAATCCGATATCGTCGATCCCGCTGTTTCGGGCGCGGTCTTCGCCGCAGACGCCGGCGCCGGCGCCGTCATCGGTCCGGTCAAGGGCGTCTTCGGTTTCAACGTGATGCAGATCGCCAATGTGACGCCGGCCGAGACCCGCGCCTTTGAAGACGTTCGCGCCGAGATCGAGGAGACCTTCCTCGACCAGGGAACCAAGAAGCGGCTTTTCGACAAGATCGAGGAGATCGAGAACGAGCGCGACTCCGGTGTTCCGCTTGCGGAAGCGGCGCAAAAACTCGGCGCGTCGGCGCAAGTCGTCGGGCCGGTCGACTCCTTCAGTTTCAATCGCGGCGGCGGCATTGTCGACGGCGTCCCCGCGGAGGTTCTCGCAGCGGCCTTCAAGCTCGACGAAGGCGAGGAATCGGAGGCGACGGAGCTCGCCGACAAGTCAGGCTATTATTTCATCTCCCTGACCGAAATCATTCCGCCCGCGCCGATCCCGCTCGAGACGATCGCCGCTGAGGTTGAGGCGCGCTGGCGCGCGAGCGAGCGCGACGCGCGCCTTGGCGCCGTCGTCGCGAAGATCAATGACGCGCTCGCCAAGGGAACGCCGCTTGCCGAGGCGGCCGCGCCGTTCAATCGCGCGCCGGTTTCGGCAAGCCTCACCCGCCGCAGCGTCAACGAGACCTTTTCGCAGGACCTACTCGATCAGGTGTTCGCGGCGTCGAAGGGCGCGGCCGTCTCCGGGCGCGCCGGGAACGGCGCGCAAGTGATCGCTGTCGTCAATGCGATCAATTTCGGGGCGGCGCCGGTCGGTCCGGAGCAAATCTCCGCCTTCGGACGGTTTATCGGCCAGCAGATCGATCAGGAGCTGATCGACGCCTACGCAAAGGCCGTTCGCGAAGACGCCAAGGTCAAGATCAGCCAGACGCAGCTCGACAGGCAGTTTGGCGACGTTCAATGACCCTGACGCCGGATTTCGAGGAATTCCGGCGCGGCTATGAACTCGGCGCGCCGGCGGTGCTGATGCGCCGGATCGTCAGCGATCTTGAAACGCCGGTGTCGGCCTATCTGAAGCTCGCCAGCCGCCGGCGTAACGCCTTCCTGCTTGAATCCGTCGAAGGCGGCGAACAGCTTGGCCGTTATTCGATCATCGGCATGAAGCCCGATGCGATCTGGCGCGCGTTCGGGGGCCATGCCGAACTGAACGCGCGCGCGGCCGCCGACGCCGCCGACTTCAAGCTCGAAAAGCTCAAACCCCTTGAGAGCCTCAAGGCATTCATCGACGCCTCGCGAATTGCGCTTCCCCCCGGCGCCCCGCCGATGGCCGCCGGCGTCTTCGGCTATTTCTCCTATGACATGGCGCGGCAGATGGAGCGCCTGCCCGAACGGCCGCGCGCGGCCTTCACCGTGCCGGACGCAGTCTTCATCCGCCCGACGCTGATCGCGATCTTCGACAATCTGAAACAGGAGATCGTGCTCGTCGCCAGCGCGCGGCCCGAAGACGGCGTTTCGGCGCGGGCCGCTTTCGACCGCGCGAGCGAGCGCATCGCCGACGCGGTCGCCGATCTCGCCGCCCCGCTCAGCATCCCGCGCGAGGCGGCGGCGGTCGTCGACGCCGACGCCATCGCGGCCCCGATCTCCAACACGCCGAAGCCCGCTTTTCTGGAGATGGTCGCGCGCGCGAAGGAGCGCATCGCCGCCGGCGACATCTTTCAGGTCGTCCTCAGCCAGCGCTTCCAGGCGGCGTTCCCACGTCCGGCGATCGAGCTTTATCGCGCGCTACGGCGCGTCAACCCCTCGCCGTTCCTTTTCTTCCTTGATTTTGACAAATTCGCGCTGGTCGGATCGAGTCCGGAAATTCTCGTCCGTGTACGGAAGGGCGAGATCACCATCCGCCCGATCGCCGGCACAAGGCCGCGCGGGAGCACGCCTGAAGAAGACGCCGCCCTCGCGAGCGACCTTCTCGCCGATCCGAAGGAGCGCGCCGAGCATCTGATGCTCCTCGATCTCGGCCGCAACGATGTCGGCCGCTCGGCGGAGATCGGCACCGTGACGCCGACCGCGACCTTCACGATCGAACGCTACAGCCATGTGATGCACATCGTCTCGAACGTCGCCGGCAAATTGCGCGAGGGATTGCACCCGGTCGACGCCGTCGCCGCCGGCTTTCCGGCCGGCACCGTCACCGGCGCGCCGAAGATCCGCGCGATGGAGATCATCGACAGCCTGGAGCGCGAAGCGCGCGGGCCCTATGGCGGCGCGATCGGCTATTTCTCCGCGGACGGCGACGTCGACACCTGCATCGCGCTCAGAACCGCGCTCGTTAT
>CAZGXT010000168.1:0-6726 GCA_964529675.1 uncultured Caulobacterales bacterium | reverse complement strand
GCGACCGTCCGGCGCCCGGATCCCAAGACCGCCGCGGGCGCCTCGCCTGCCGTCGAGCGGACCCGTCAGCCGCGGCGGCTTCAGGACGACCCGAAAATTTTAGAAAAGCGTCAATCCGAAGCGTGACCACGCGGCCGATCCGCCGAGGCTCAACAGGATGGCGAACCCCATAACCGGTCGCGCCGTCACTCTTTCGCGGCGAAATTCACGTCAAAGGAATTGTTGATCGCGACTTCGACTTCTGTTGATCCGTCCGACGAAATCATCAGGCGGCGCGCTTCGGGCGCAATATCGCCGCCGGCGATCGAATCAATCTTCGACTTCAGATCGGGCGCTTTCATCAGCGACACCGACTTCGCGCCGGAGCGGCGCTGCTCGACGAAGCCCTGCATGTCGTTAAGGAACAACGCGACCTGAAGTTTGAAATTGTCGCGGCCGATGCCGCCCGGCGCAAAGATGTTGCGGCCGAAAATCAGGATCTGGTTCGAGGGCTCATAGACGACGGTCGTCACGCTCGACTGGCCGTTGAAGGCGTTGAGGTCGTCGAAATCGACCCCGCCCGACGCCTGCGCGGTCGACACCATCACCTGCTTGCAGCCCGAAGGCCTGGCGGCGTCAGCGCAATCAAAGAATCCGATCAGGAATTTCGCGCCGCCGTCCGTCTTAGCGATGAGGCTCGGCGACGCGGCGCCCGCGGCCGTACGAAGCTCCGATTTGAAGCCGAACTCGGCGAGCATGCCCGAAACGTCCGTCGCGCTCACGGACTCGAGGACGCCCGTCTTCTGCGACAACGCGGCGTTCTGCGCAAAAGCTGCGCCCGAAAGTCCCGCCGCAACAGCCGCCAACGTCAATGCGATACGCATGAAAACCCTCGCTATCCCCGGCCAATCCCCAACGCCCGACCCTACCACATCCGGCCCGCCGGGCTAGAAGCACCCTGTGGCCGCAAGGTCTCAGTTGCAAGCCTACCTTCCGCCGGATTTAGCCGGTAAGGTCCCGGTTGTTTGGGTATCGGCCTTGCGTAGGGGAAGGGTCGCCGATGAGGATTTCGGAAGTCGGCATCGCGCTTATCAAGCGATGGGAGGGACTCGAGCTTGAGTCCTATCAGGATATCGCAGGCGTCTGGACGATCGGCTACGGCCATACGGAAACCGCCGGTCCCAACCAGAAAATTTCCGAGCGTGAAGCCGAGGAGCTGCTCAAGCGCGACCTCGAACCGCGCGAACGCGCGGTCAGCGACCTGACGAGCGTGTCGCTCAATCAGAACGAGTTCGATGCGCTGGTTTCCTTTGTCTACAATGTCGGCGCGGGCGCCTACCGAAACTCAACCGCGCGCAAGCGGCTCAACCGCGGCGACCGGGTCGGCGCGGCGGAAGCGCTGACCTGGTTCAACAAGGCGACCGTCGGCGGCGTCTTGCGCGAAGTGACGGGTCTCACCCGCCGGCGCGCGGCGGAAAGAGCGCTCTTCCTGACGCCGGTCAATCCGCCCATCGTCAACGATCCCAAGAGGATTTCCGAGAACACCCGCGTCACGCCCGTCGAAGATACGCCCCGCCGCGACAGCCTCGGCGACAGCCGCACGGTGCAGGGGGCGGTCGTGGCGGGCGGCGCCGGCGCCGCGGCGTCGACGATCGGCCGCGACAGCGCCGAAGAACTCGACCAGCTCGAAGAAAACATCGAGCAGGGAACCGGCCTTACCGAGCGGCCGGCGGACGGCGATCCCTCCGTAGGCGGAGCAACGGGCGACGATCAGCCGGGCGCCGGCGGCACGCTGCCTGACATCCCTGTCGACGACGGCGCAGGAGACGCGCCGGCCGATCAACCCGCCGACCAGCCGACGGACGGGGGCGACGCGCCGGTCGGCGACGACGCCGGCGACGTGACGACGTCGATCGAGAGCGGTCCGCCGCGGCCGTCCAAGCATGAGAAGCATGCCGTCGACGCGCAGCTGCAGCTGGCTTTGCTGATCATCATCCTGCTCAGCGCGCTCTACATCGTCTTCGCGCGCGTCGACGATTGGTGGCGGTACCGCCGCTGAGGCGGCGTTCTACCCCTTGCGACGCGCCTGAAAGCGCGTGACCTGCAATTGACCTGTCTTGATGGCGTCAAAGCGTTCCGCCCAGAGACGCGCATAGGCGTTGAGCGCGCGCAGGTTTTCGACGCGCTCGCCCGGCGGCAGCCGCAGCGCGCGCGCGTAGGCGCCGCGCCAGCGCGCCCAGCCGCGGGTGATCAGCGGCAGAAAGGCGCGCGTTTCATCATTGGCGTCCGCGACGCGAAATCCGGAGCGCTCCAGCATCTCCGACACCTGATCGCTCTGGCGCGGCGCGCCGTCCCAGGGATCAGCAAAGCAGGACTTGAGGCGCGCGCCCTTGCGCGCCACGGTGAAATCGACAAACACGAAGGGCGCGTTCGGCTTGACAAGCTCGGCGGCGAACATCGCGATCATCGCCGGGTCGGCGTCGCGGTGAAGCTCGAAGAAGCAAAGCCCGGCGTCCGCCGCCGCGCGGTTGATGCGCGAGAGCGCAGTTTCATAGGGCGACACGTCGAGCGCCTTGATGCGCGCCGCGACGCGCGAATAGCCGGTGAGCTTCCAGCGCGTGCCGTTCTTTAGATCGCGCACCGGACCGCCGGCGCCGGCGCCGAGCATGACCACCGAAGCCTTGAGGTTCGCCCCAAGCGTCCTTGCATGGCGCATCGTCCAGGCGGCGTCGCCGGGATCAAAGCGCCCCTCCCCCCAGATTGACTGCGAAACTTCCTGATGCAGGGCGAGCCGCGCCGGAGGCTGAATTTCCGTCCGCTCACGGAGGAGCCGGGCGCGCTCGGCGGTTTCGTCGAAATCAAAGCCCTCCCACCAGGCGTTAAAGCGGCGCCCGGCGAGCGCGAGACGGAGCGCGACCGGCAAGGTCTCTTGTTCAAGGGCGGCGGCGGCAGGCGGCATCGTTTCGTCCGGCGCGAAAGCGGGCGCGAAGGCCCCGCATGACCCGCCATTCATCCGGCGTTAAGGCTGATAATCCGTTAACCGGGCCGGCCTCGTCAGGAGGTAAAGCCTCGTTCCCAGCATCGCTGCGGCCGCGAACAGGCCGAGAAGAAGCCCCCACCAGACGCCGACGGCGCCGAACGACGACCCCAGCCCCAGATAGGCCGCAACCGGAAAGCCGACCGCCCAATAGGCGACGCCGGTGATGATCATCGGCCAGCGCACATCCTTAAGGCCGCGAAGCGCCTGCGCCGAGGCGACCTGCGTCGCATCGAACAGCATGAAGGCCGCCGCGATGACGAGGAACTGCGAGATGAGCGCGATGACGCGCGCGTTCTCAGCCGCCGCGCGATCAAGGTAAAATCCGGCGACGACTTGCGGAAACGCCATGACGGGGATGGCGACGACCATGATCGCCGCGATCGACAGCCCGATCGTCAGGGCCGCGGCGCGCCGGATGCGGGGCAGATCCCGCGCGCCTGCCGCGAGGCCGACGCGCACGCCGCCCGCCATCGAAAGTCCAAGCGGCGCCATGAACGCAATCGACGCGACATTGAGCGCGACCTGGTACGCCGCGACCTCATCAACGCCGATGCGCCCCATCAGAAAGACGCAGGCGTTGAACAGCATGCCCTCAAAAGCGATCGCAACGCCGATCGGCCAGCCGAGGCGCACGACTTCACGCAGGCGCGGCCAGTCAGGCTTCAGGACTTCATGAAACATGTCAAAACGTCGTGCGCGCGCATCCCGGCGGATGAAGAAGACCAGCGCCAGGAACCCAAGCAAATTGACGATCGACGACGCAATCCCGGCGCCGACAAGCTCAAGCCGGGGAAAGCCCCAGTTTCCATAAATGAGAAGCCAGTTGAGACCGGCGTTCGCCAACGTCGTGCATAAGACGATCACGAGCGGCGCGCGCGTCTCTCCGATGGCCGCCAGAAAATTCCGCAGCACCAGCGTACCCATCGCAAACGCCCAGCCGGGCGCGAGCGCGACGACATAGGGGCCCGCAAGCTCGGCAAGACGCGCGGGTTGGCCGAGCGCCGCCGCAATGTGCTCGGTCAGCAGGAATACGAGCAGCACCCCTGGCGTCATCAGCGCGATGGCCCAGAGGCCCATGCGCACCGACAGGCGGACGTCGGCGGTGTTGTTTTCATCGGCGCCCAGCGCCTGGCTGACGAGGGGCGACACCGCCATCGCAGGTCCGAGCCCGAACAGCCACGCGACGAAGAACACGACAAGGCCCAGCGACGACGCCGCCAAGGCTTCGGCGCCGAGCCGCCCGATCATCAGCGCATCGACCGTGAGGACGGAATACTGGACGATCTGCGTCGCCGCCATCGGCAAGCCGAGCGTCAGCAGCGCGGCGAGTTCTGCTCGCCACGCCGCACGAGAGCCTCGCTGCGTCGCAACCGGCGTTTCCATGGGAACCCGCAAGCGTCTGAAAAAGGGCACGTCGCCTAGGCTGCACGGGGCGCGAAGTCAATTGCGGGGTCTAGGATCGCGCCCTCAGCCGGGCTTTAATGCGCATCGAAACGAAGGGGCGTCACCAATGAGATGCATGCTTGTCGCCGGCGCCGCGCTTGCGGCGATCGCGGGTCCGGCTTTCGCCGAGGACAAGAAAGACGAGAAGAAGTGGGACGTCGCGGCGCCGCCGATGACGGTGCGCAAGGTGTCGATCGACGTCGATGAAGGCACCTGGATGAACATTGACGTGAGCCCCGACGGGCGCACGATCGCCTTCGATCTTCTCGGCGACATCTACACGATGCCGGCCGCCGGCGGCGCCCCGACCCGCATCGCCGAAGGCCTTCCGTTTGAGATGCAGCCGAAGTTCTCGCCCGATGGATCGAAGATCGCATTCACGTCAGACCGCGGGGGCGGCGACAATCTCTGGATCATGAATCGCGACGGCTCTGACAAGCGCGCCGTGACGAAAGAAACGTTCCGCCTGCTGAATGCTCCGGACTGGTCGCCGGACGGGCGCTACCTCATCGGACGCAAGCATTTCACGACCGGCCGCTCGCTCGGCACGGGCGAAATATGGATGTATCACCTTGGCGGCGGCGACGGCGTCAAGCTCGTCAAGAAGCCGAATGAGACTCACCAGAAAGAACTCGGCGAACCGGTGTTCGCGCCCGGCGGGCGCTCGATCTACTTCTCGCGCAACACGACGCCCGGCGACACCTTTCAATACGCGCAGGACTCAAACGACGAGGTCTTCGCGATCGACCGCTTCGACATCGCCACCGGAGAAACGACGCGCATCGCCGGCGGCGCCGGGGGCGCGGTGCGCCCGACGCCGTCGCCTGACGGCAAGTGGCTGGCGTTCGTGAAGCGCGAGCGGGCGAAGTCGAAGCTTTATCTGAAGGACCTGTCGACGGGCGCGGAGCGCAAGATCTTCGACGCGCTCGATCAGGACGTGCAGGAGACCTGGGCCGTGCACGGCGTCTACCCGGCGATGGACTGGACGCCGGATTCGCGCAGCATCGTGTTCTGGGCGGGCGGCAAGATTCGCCGCGTGACGACGGACGGCGCGGCGAGCGTCATCCCTTTCCGCGTCGCTGACGACCGCGACGTCATCGATCCGCCGCGCCCGGCGGTCGATGTGTCGCCGGACGCGTTCGACACGACCGCGCCGCGCTTCGCCGCCATTGCGCCGGACGGGCGCAGCGCGGTCTTTGAGACGCTCGGCAAACTCTATGTGAAATCGCTGCCGAACGGCGCGCTGCGGCGGCTCACCGGATCGGATCAGGGGTTCGAGCTTTTCCCGTCCTATTCGCGCGACGGCAAGCGCATCGTCTATGTATCGTGGACGGATGACGGCATGGGGATCATCCGCACCGTCTCGGCGAGCGGCGGCGGCGGTTCAACCGTGACCGGAACGCCGGGCGTCTACCGGCGCCCGCGCTACTCGCCCGACGGGCGCACGATCGTGTTTGAAAAGGGCGCGAGCGGCGATCGTATCTCCGGCCGCTACGCCGAGGCGCCTGGCGTTTATCGCATTCCCGCCGGCGGCGGCGCGATGACGCGCGTCTCTGCGGACGGCGCCAATCCGCATTTCGGCGACGACAATAACCGCCTTTTCCTGTCGGTTTTCGAAGACCGCCTGCTGAAACTCATCAGCGTCGACGTCAACGGCGAGGCGCGCCGCGTCCATGCGTCCGGCGATCTCCTTGCGGACTATCAGGTTTCTCCGGACGGAAGACATCTCGCCTTCCGCGAAAACTGGGCGGCCTATGTGATGCCGATGACGACGGGCCCGCAGGAGATCGGCGCCGGGAAATCGGCGAGCGCGGTTCCGGTCGTCAAGGCGAGCGCAGGCGGCGCTGCGTTTCTCGGCTGGACGAACGCCGGCGCGGTGCACTGGTCGCTCGGGCCGACGCTCTATTCGGCGGCGGTCAAGGACATGATACCGACCGCGCCGGCCGATCCTGCCGACAAGGAGCCGAAGAAGTTCGAGCCGCCGACGTCAGGCGTATCCCTGTCGATGCGCGTTCCCGCCGACAAGCCGAAGGGCGTCACGGTGATCCGCAACGCGCGCATCGTCACCATGGCGGGCGCGAACGGCGGCGTCATCGAGAACGGCCATATCGTCATTCGCGGCGACCGCATCGCCGCGGTCGGCGCCGGCGAAGCGGCTTATCCGGCAGGCGCACGCCTGATTGACGCGGCCGGAAAGACGATCGTTCCAGGCTACATCGATGCGCACGCCCATGGCGCGCAGGGTGAGGACGGGATCATCCCGG
>CAZGXT010000167.1:0-6748 GCA_964529675.1 uncultured Caulobacterales bacterium | reverse complement strand
ACACAGAAGATATGCAGCACGGCCGCGAGATCGAGGGCGTAAGGATCGTCAACCCCTTTCTCGAGGCGGCTTGACGCCCGATTTCGTTCGGCCGCCGTGTTTTCGCGCGCTCGACGGCGTTGCAGGCGATGACCCGCCGCCGTCACCGCGTCAGCGGCTTGTACTTGATCCGGTGCGGGATGTCGGCGTCGGGGCCGAGGCGGCGTTTTTTGTCTTCAACATAGGCGGCGAAGTTTCCTTCGAACCATTCGACATGGCTGTCGCCTTCAAAAGCGAGGATGTGGGTGGCGATGCGGTCGAGGAACCAGCGGTCGTGGCTGATGATCACCGCGCATCCGGCGAAGTCCTCGAGCGCGCGCTCAAGTTCGCGCAGCGTGTCGACGTCGAGATCGTTGGTCGGTTCGTCGAGGAGGAGAAGGTTCGCGCCTTCGGTCAGCATCTTGGCGAGCTGAACGCGGTTGCGCTCGCCGCCTGAAAGGTTTCCGACCTTTTTCTGCTGGTCGCCGCCCTTGAAGTTGAACCAGCCGACATAGGCCCGGCTCGGCATTTCGCGCGCCCCGAGCTTGATGACGTCGAGGCCCCCGGAAATTTCTTCCCACACGTTCTTGTTGGGCGATAGATCGTCGCGGCTCTGATCGACATAGCCGATCTTTACCGTCTCGCCGACACGAAGATCGCCGCCGTCCGGCGTCTCCTGCCCCGTCAGCATACGGAACAGCGTCGTCTTGCCCGCGCCGTTCGGACCGATGACGCCGACAATCCCGCCCGGCGGCAGCTTGAAGGACAGGTCTTCAAAAAGAAGCTTGTCGCCGTAGGCTTTCTTGAGGTTCTCGGCCTCGATGACGACATGGCCGAGGCGCGGCCCCGGCGGGATCTGGATCTGCGCGATGTTGATCTCTTCCTTGCCGGCGCGCGCGAGCAGATCCTCATAGGCGTTGATGCGCGACTTCGACTTCGCCTGCCGCGCCTTCGGCGAGGCGCTGATCCACTCGGCTTCACGATCGAGCGTCTTCTTGCGGTTCTGTTCCTCGTTCTTCTCCTGTTCGAGGCGCTTGCGCTTGGCTTCGAGCCAGGAGGAATAGTTTCCTTCATGCGGGATGCCGCGGCCGCGGTCGAGTTCGAGAACCCAGCCCGTCACATTGTCGAGGAAATAGCGGTCATGGGTGACGATGATCACCGCGCCCGGATACTCGCGCAGGTGGTTTTCAAGCCACGCGACGGATTCAGCGTCGAGATGGTTGGTCGGTTCGTCAAGAAGAAGCAGATCCGGCTTTGACAGGAGGAGGCGCGCGAGCGCCACGCGGCGCTTTTCTCCGCCCGAGAGCTTGTCGACCTTCCACTCGCCGGGCGGACAGCGCAGCGCCTCCATCGCCATTTCAATTTTCGAATCGATATCCCAACCGTCGGCGGCGTCGATCTCCTCCTGGAGCTTCGACATCTTCTCCATCAGTTCATCGGAGTAATCCTCCGCCATCTGCGCCGAGACGGCGTTGAAGGCGTCGATCTTCTCCTTGATGGGCCCGAGGCCCTCCATGACGTTTTCGAACACGGTCTTTGACGGATCGAGCTGGGGCTCCTGCGGCAGGAACCCGACGCGGGCCCCGTCGGCGGGGTAGGCCTCGCCCGCGAACTCCTTGTCGATGCCGGCCATGATTCGCAGCAGCGTCGACTTGCCGGAGCCGTTGACGCCGACAATCCCGATCTTGGCGTCGGGGTAGAACTGCAAATAGATGTTTTCGAGGACCTTTTTCCCGCCGGTGTAGGCCTTGGTCAGGCCCTGCATGAAGTAGATGTACTGGTATTTCGCCATGGCGGGTTCGGCCTCAGATTGCGCCCATTCGGGCGCCCTTTCCGGTTGTCGGACGTTGCTTCGATGAAACAGGCGCGGGTCTTATCGCGGCCCCGGCGGCCTTTCAACGCCGCGAAGCGCTTTCCCGATCGCCGCTGAGCCTTATATAGGTCTTGAGGGCGCGGGCGTCAGGTCGCGGAAGCGAGGGGAATGGGTCATGGCAGGTTACGTCGAAAAGTCGCTGCCGCCGGGCGAACGCATCGTCCACCGGGTGGACTTCAACTGGACCTTCAGCTTTTTCCCCGTCCTCTGGTTCGCCTTCGGAGCGGCCCCGATCGTCATGTATGCGATGCTGCAATTCGGGCAGCAGATTCCTTACGCCGACCTGCGGATCGGCTGGTGGTTCGTCCTCGGCGCGTTCGTCACCGGCGCGATCATCCTCCTAAACCATCTCGTCATCCTGTGGACGACCGAGATCGCGGTCACGACCTACCGGTTTGTTTTCAAGACCGGCTTCATCGCCCGCAACACCCAGGAAGTCTCGCTCAACAAGATCGAAGAGATCATCCTCCATCAATCCGTCTGGGGCCGCATTTTCGGATACGGCAAACTGACCTTGCGCGGCACCGGCGTCGGCAAGATCGAGCTTCCCGACATCGACAACCCGCTTGAAGTCCGTCGCATCATCGAGAAGGCGAAGGCTGACCTGCGCCGCGAGACCAACGAAGACAATCGCGGCGACGACGACTAGGCCGTTGCCCTTATCCGTCAATCTTCGCGAGTTTATTCCGGCCGCCGCAGACGGCCCCTTCGCCGCGCTGCTCGATCTTGCGCCCTGGGAGATCACGGCGACGGCGAAGGCGATCGTCACCCGCGCGATCGCGGGTCTTTCCGGCTATGACATCGCCGACGGCGTCGCCATCCATCGCAGGGCGACGATTGAGAAAGGCGCGATCATCAAGGGGCCGGCGATCATCGGGCCGGGTTGCCTCGTCGCCGCCACCGCCTATCTCCGCGACGGCGTCTTCCTCGATGAGAACTGCATCGTAGGGCCCGCTTGCGAATTGAAGTCCGTCTTCATGCTGAAGGGGTCAAAGGTCGCCCATCTGTCCTTCGTGGGCGATTCAATTATCGGCGCCGGCGCCAATATCGAAGCCGGCGCGATGATCGCCAATTATCGCAATGAGCGCGCTGACAAGCGCATTCGCATCAAGACGGGCGCGGGCGTCATCGACACCGGCGTCGACAAGTTCGGCGCGCTGGTCGGCGATGAAGCGCGCATCGGCGCCAATGCTGTTATTGCGCCGGGCGCGCTCATCGCCGCGGGCGCCGTCGTGCCGCGATTGGCGCTCGTCGATCAGGCGCCCGCTTAACCGACAAACGCCCGTTCGATCACGAAGTGGCCCGGCTTGGCGTTCGAGCCTTCCTCAAAGCCAAGGCCCTCGAAGCGGCGCGCAAGGTCCTTGATCATTTCCATCGACCCGCACAGCATCACCCGGTCTATCGCCGGATTGAACGCCGCCGCGCCCGTCAGACCGGCGAATATCTCGCGGCTGTCGATGAGGTCGCCGATGCGCCCCTGCGTCGGGAACGGTTCGCGCGTCACGGTCGGGCGGTAGATCAGCTGTTCCTTCGCGAGCGGCCCAATGTACTCGTCATCGCCGAAACGGCTTTCGAGCGTGTCGCGATAGGCAAGGTCCGACACCGTGCGCACCGAATGGACGACAACGATCTCGCGGAACCGCTCATAGATTTCGGGGTCCCGAATGAGGCTCATGAAGGGCGCAAGGCCGGTGCCGGTCGCCAACAGGAACAGCCGCGCGCCGGGTAGCAGCGCATCGGCGACGAGCGTTCCCGTCGGCTTGCGACCGAGGAACACCGGGTCGCCCGGCTGGACCTTTTGAAGCCTTGAAGTCAGCGGCCCCTCAGGGACCTTGATCGACAGGAATTCGAGCTCATCGGCCCAGGCGGGGCTGGCGATCGAATAGGCGCGGAGGATCGGCTTGGCCTCGCCCGGCAGGCCCAGCATGACGAACTCGCCTGAGCGGAACCGGAAGGTCTGCGGCCGGGTGAGCGAAAAGCTGAACAGGAAGCCGTTCCAGTGACGGATCGACAGTGCGGTTTCGACGCTTAGCGCGGCGGTCGGCTGCAGGCCGTGACGGACGGGGGCGGCGACATTCATGAGCGGACCACGGATTGACGCAAGGCGGCTTACGCAGGTGCAGCATCGCCAGACCACAGCCTTGTCCAAAAGGAAAGGCCTTCGGAGCGTGGGGCGGGATCAGAAATTTTGAAGGCGTTTTCAGCCGCGCGCGGTCAGTGCCGGCGGAACACAAGCCCGCGATAGCCGGCGTTTGCGTCGAACGGCTTCCACTCGCCCTCCCTTTGCGCGAGCCGGTCGGCGATCAGGTAAACGACGAGCGGATTGACGCCGAGGCCGAAATGGCTCGCCGGCGCCTCGATATTCTCGGTCTGCGCGTTACGCCCGTCCGGCGCCTGCAGGGAACCGCGCCAGGCGACGACGCCGTCGGATCTTGAGAAGATCGAGGTCGTCGGCACCGGCGGGGCTTCGCCGAGGCGGTTGAGCTGCTCGGCGCGCGATCGCTCCGGCGGGCCGTTGATCGCGTCATAAAGGCGGCGCGCATTTGAATAGTCGCGGTGGCGGGTGATCGGGCTGCCGAGCGAGATGACGGAGCGCACTTTCTCCGGCGCGCGCTTGGCGAGCTCGCGCGCAAAGACGCCGCCGAGGCTCCAGCCGATGATCGACAGCTTTCGTCCGTGCTCATCGTAAATCCGGTCGACAAGCGCGCTCATCGCGCGTTCGCGCTCATCATTGAACTTGAGATTGCGCCCCAGACCCCAGCCATAGGACGCATAGCCGAGGTCCTTCAGCACGGCGCGCAAGGGCCGCGTTGACACATCGCTCGCCACGAACCCGGGCAGAACCAGAACCGGGTGCCCGTCGCCCTTCGGCAGGCGGCGCATCAACAGGCGCAGGGAATAAAACGACCCGAATTCGAAGGCCGCGCGGCCCTCCATGAGGGTCCAGAACAGCGACGGCGGCCGCGGCGCCTGATCGCCTGCGCGCGCATCGTCTTTGGTCATCGTCGCCATCCCCTCAACTCCCTACACGTTCCGGCGATCAGCATCGTGTGCGCCGGCGGGCGGGCGCAACGCCCGTGCGCAGCCCTAGGCGGCCTTCGCCCGCCTTTTTGGTTTCTTCGCCGGCGCAGCCTCGCGCCCGATCGCCGCGAGATGGGCGTCGAACGATTCCTGCAGACAGTCGGCGTAGCGCGCCGGGTCCGGCATCGCGTCGCGGCAGGCGGTCGCCGTCACCGTGATCTTGTCGACATAGCTCTGCACCACGTGGCCGAGCGCCACGCCGTCGAGGAGGCAGAGATTGCCGTAAACGTTCACAAGCCGCGCCCCGGTCGAATAGATCGGCACTGGCGGCCCTGGCACGTTCGTCACGACTGTGTTGAACATCGGCTTGATGCGGTTGGCGAG
Source organism: uncultured Caulobacterales bacterium (assembly GCA_964529675.1). GTDB lineage: Bacteria > Pseudomonadota > Alphaproteobacteria > Caulobacterales > Parvularculaceae > Amphiplicatus. Next base: position 1,452 of record CAZGXT010000167.1, on the reverse strand, counting down.
CCCGAACTGCGAATAGAGCCGCGCGCCGATGCCCATATAGAGCGCCGGCGACAGCTTCGACATCTCCGCCATCTGGCGGGCGCCGATCGCATTCGTCATCGCCTTCGACTTTTGCGTCTCATCCCGGACGAAGGCGAGCCTTTCGGCGGGGGTTTCGAGATGGGTGCCAAGGGGCGCGCGCATCGCGCTCACCTGGTTGCCCATGGTGTTCTTTTCAGTCTCCGCGCGCACGGAAATCGGCGCCATGGCGGCGAGCGTTTCTTCCGGCAGCTCTCCCTTCTCGCTGAGATAGGTCCGCATCGCGCCGCCGACGATCGACAGCATGACGTCGTTGACCGTCGCGCCTTCGCTCAGCGCGCGCAGCGCCTTGACGTCGGCGAGGTCGAAAGACCGGCCGTCGACGACGCGGTGCGCCGACACCTTGCCGTTAAACCGCGTGCGCGGCGTCTTCAGCGTCGATGCGATGTCAAAGTCGCCCTTGATCGCACCCTTGACGACGCGCACCGCGCCGGGGAGCGACTCGATCGCCACCTGCGCCTGGCGGAAGGGGTTGGTGAAGCCGCGCACATAGCCGCGCGCGAACATGCCGACTTGGCTCGGCAACCGCTCCGGCTTCCACGGATCGGGCTGGCGGATCGGGTCGACTTCCGGCGTCGCGGTGTGCAGCGCTTTCATCAGGTCGACGCCCGACATGCCGTCGATGGCGGCGTGATGCACCTTCGACAGGATCGCGTAACTCCCCTTCGGCGCACCTTCGACATTGTCGAGCCCTTCAACGACCAGGAGCTCCCAAGGCGGGCGCGTCAGGTCGAGCGGGCGCGCGAACGTGCGCGCGGTGAGGATGCAGAGCTGACGCCAGTCGCCGGGCTTGGGCAGCGCCGCGTGGCGGACATGGTATTCAAGGTCGAAATTCGGGTCTTCGATCCAGTAGGGATAGTCGATGCCGAACGGCACCTTCACCATCCGCTGGCGGAGCGATTTGGCGAGATAAAGCCGCCCACGGAGAAAATTCAGGATGTCCTTGAAGCGCACGAACCCGCCGGGGGCCGTCGACGGATCGTAAATCGAGATTGAGCCGATATGGATCGGCGCATTGGGCTGCTCGAAGGCGACAAAGGCCGCGTCGAGGCCCTGCATCTGCTTCATGGATCGTCTCCGCCCTTGCTGGCCCTGACTGACGCAAGGCTTAGAGAGCAGAGGCTATCATCGGAAATTAGAACAGTCATCCTCCGAAAGACGTTCAAAAACAGAGCGTTCATCAAGAAAATGAGGCGCGCATGATCGCCTCCAGCCCCGCCCGGTCGTCCTCATCGAACTGGTTCTTCCTGTCGCTGTCGACATCGAAGACGGCGATCAGGCGCCCTGCCCGGTCGAAGACGGGCGCGACGATTTCAGACTCCGACCGGCTGTCGCAGGCGATGTGGCCGGGAAACTCATGCACGTCCGGCACGA
>CAZGXT010000166.1:3961-6755 GCA_964529675.1 uncultured Caulobacterales bacterium | reverse complement strand
GATTTTGAGTCTGGCGCGTCTGCCAATTCCGCCACGCCCGCGATGCGTAAGGCGGGCCTTATAGAGCGGCGGGCGCGAGAAAGGGAAGAGATCAGGGATTGCGGATTAGAAAAATGCCGCGGCGGCGATAGGAAATCAGTCCGATATTTCCTAATCCCTAATCCCCAATCCCTTATCCCTCGCCCTATGCAATCCGTTGATCCCGCCGAAGAAGTCCAGCACGCCGTCGATGCGCGCTACGGCGTTATCGACCTCTTCCGGGAAATGATCGCCGATCTTGACGCGCGCTGGCGAACGGCGCGCGCCGGGGAAAGTCACGAGGCCGAGCCGGTCGCCGCGCCGGAGGCAGAGCTTGGCGTTATCGTCGATCGGCTCGACGAGCGCGCCTTCGGGCTCCTGCTCCTGCTTCTCGCCCTGCCCTGCACGCCGCCCTTCGTCTACCTTCTGCCGCAGATCGTTTCTGTGCCGATGCTGGCGCTTGCGGCGCAGATGGCGGCGGGGCGCCAGTCGCCCTGGTTCCCGCAGGCGATCCGCGCGCGCCGTTTGCAGCTCGCTGAGTTTTCGAAGGTTCTCGATTTCTGCGAAAAATATGTCCGCTGGCTCGAGCGGATCGCGCGGCCGCGCCTGCCGGCGGCGACGGGCCGCACCGGCGCGCGCATCGCGGGCGCGCTGATGATCGTTCCGGCGCTGTCGATCCTTGCGCCCTTCCCCGGCACCAACACCGTTCCGGGGATCGGCGTCGCGGTCACGGCGCTCGGTCTTATCCAGCGCGACGGCCTCCTCGTCATTCTGGGGCTTGTCATCGGCCTCGGCTGGGTTGCGACATTCCTGGTCGTCGCCGCGTTCTTCGGGGTCGAGCTTGCGGCGTTCCTCAAGGATTGGCTTGGCGGGCTGTTTTGAGACTTGCGACCACTTGGCCCCGCGACGATCTGCGCGGGGGTCGCCGCGCGGCCTCCGCTTTATGCTCACCCGCGATGGGTTTGCTGACCGCCATTCCAGCAGGACCGCGCGGCGCGCTGATCGTGTCGGCGGGCGCCAGCGCGGCGCTGCTCGCCGGCGCGCACGCCTTCGAGCGGATCGGCGGCCTTGCGCCTTGCGCGCTCTGCCTCGATCAGCGTGAAGCCCATTGGGCGGGCCTCGGCGTCGCGCTGGCAGGCCTTGCGCTCGCCATGACGTTCAAAGCCAAGCGCGTCGCAGCCGCCGCGGCCGGGGCCTGCGCGCTCATCTATTTCATCAGTGCGGGGCTCGCTTTCTACCACGCCGGCGTCGAGCACAAATTCTGGCCGGGTCCTGCGACCTGCTCGGGCGCCGGCGCGGCGGCGCTTGATCCCGGGGCGCTGCAAGACGTCCTCAAGGGCGTTACGCCGGTTGTGTCGTGCTCGGATGCGGCCTGGTCGCTGTTCGGGATTTCGATGGCCGGTTACAATCTCCTCATCTCGGCGGGATTGCTCGCGCTGTGCGCGATCGCCGCTGCGCGCGCGGTCGGCGAAGCGCGCCTTGCCGCCAAGCCGCGCGCGCGCCTCGACCGCAAGGAGCCGGCATGACCGCGCCGCCGCCGCGACCCGGCGCGCGCGATGCGCGCCTTGCCGAAATGCTGCGCGTCGATCACGCGGGCGAATACGGCGCGGTGCAAATCTATCGCGGCCAGCGCGCGATCTTCGACCGCCTGCCGGCGCGCGCCGATGTCGCGCAGCGCCTCAAGGAAATGGAAGACGGCGAGGCTGCGCACCTCAAGACCTTCGACGCTCTGCTCGCCGAGCGGCGCGTGCGCCCGACGCTGCTGTCGCCGCTGTGGAACGCCGCCGGCTTCGCGCTCGGCGCAGCGACGGCGCTGATGGGCGAGAAAGCGGCGATGGCGGCGACCGCTGCGGTCGAGGATGTCATCGAAAAGCATTACGCCGAACAGGCGGAAGAGCTGCGCGCCGCGGAGCCAGCGCTCGCCGACACCATTTCGGCGTTCCGCGAAGACGAACTCCGCCACAAGACGACCGCCGAGGCGCATGGCGCTGAAGCAGCGCCCGGCTATCCGCTGATGCGCCTTGTCATCCAGGCGGGATGCCGCGCTGCGATCAGGCTTTCCGAAAAGCTCTGACGCGGTTGCAATCGCATCCCGCGAGGGGCAGGATTCGCGGCGATAGGGGACCTCAACCTGCGGGATCATGACATGAAGAAAAGATCACCTGCGCTCTTGGCGGCGCTGCTCGGCGGCGCCGGCCTGATGGCGGTCGCGGCTGGCTGCGCGAAGAAGTCCGAACCGGCGCCGACGGAAGCGGCCGCGACGACGGACGCAAGGGCGGCAGGCGACGAGACCGCGCGCGCCGTCGCCTTCCTCGACAAGGTGGAGACGACCTATCGCGAGCTGTTTGAAGAGGCCGGGCGCATCCAGTGGGTCAACGCGACCTACATCACCGACGACACCGACTGGCTCGCCGCGCGCAGCGCCGCCGAACTGACGAGACTGTCCGTCGAGTTCGCGAAGGAGGCGGCGACCTTCAAGGAAACGGATCTTCCCGCCGAAATCCGCCGCAAGCTCGACTTCATCACGCTCGGGATCGTCGCGCCGGCCTCCTCGCGCGAGGGGGCGGCGAAAGAGCTCGCCGACATCACGACGCGCCTCGGCTCGACTTATTCGACGGGCGCGATCGACCTGACAGGGGGCGCCTTCGCCGCCGCCGACCTCGCCGCGGCGCTGAAGCGCGTTCGCGACCCTGAGGGAAAAAATCCGGGTGCGGATCTTTCCGGCGGCGCCGTGCGGCAGGACGAAACCGAACTGCTGATGCGCCAGCTGAGGAAC
>CAZGXT010000166.1:0-3951 GCA_964529675.1 uncultured Caulobacterales bacterium | reverse complement strand
GCTCAGGAACCCCGCGCATACGGCCGAAGTGTGGACGAAGGGGCATGACTACGCCGCGCAGATGAAGGGCGATTACGCCCGCATGGTCGAGATCGGCAATGAAGGCGCGAAAGAACTCGGCTACGCCGACATGGGCGCGCTCTGGCGATCCGGCTACGACATGAGCCCGGAGGAATTTGAAGCGGAGGTCGACCGGCTGTGGGGCCAGGTCAAGCCGCTTTACGACCAGCTTCACTGCTTCGTGCGCGCCGAACTCAACGAAAAATACGGCGACGGCGTCGTTCCGCTGGGCGAGCCCATCCGCGCCGACCTGCTCGGCAATATGTGGGCGCAGGAATGGGGCTCGATCAGCGACATCGTGTCGGTCGGCCCGCAAAAGTCCTCGATCGATCTCGACGCCCTCCTGCGCGCCGAGACCTATGACCCGGTGAAGATGGTGAAGACCGGCGAGGCGTTTTTCTCCTCCCTCGGTTTCGAGCCGCTGCCCGAAACGTTCTGGGCGCGCTCGCAGATCGTCAAGCCGCCGGGCCGCGAAGTCGTCTGCCACGCCTCAGCCTGGGACATCGACCTCAAGGACGACATCCGCATCAAGATGTGCACGACCGTCGGCGCGGAGGATTTCGTCACCATCCATCACGAGCTCGGCCACAATTACTACCAGCGCGCCTACAAGGATCAGCCGGTCCTTTTCCAGAACGGCGCCAATGACGGCTTTCACGAAGCGATCGGCGACATGATCGCGCTGTCGATCACGCCGGAATATCTGAAGCAGATCGGCCTTGTTGAAGCGGTTCCTCCGGCCTCGGAGGATATGGGTCTCCTGATGCGGCAGGCGCTCGACAAGATCGCGTTCCTGCCCTTCGGACTCGTCGTCGACAAATATCGCTGGAACGTCTTCTCGGGCGAGATCACGCCGGAAACCTACAATGAAGGTTGGTGGGCGCTGCGGACGCAGTATCAGGGGATCGCCCCGCCCTCGCCGCGGCCTGACGGCGGTTTCGACGCCGGGGCGAAATATCACGTGCCGGGCAATGTTCCCTATACGCGCTATTTCCTCGCGCGCATCCTGCAGTTCCAGTTTTACAAGGCGGCCTGCGACCAGATCGGCTGGAAAGGGCCGCTCCACCGCTGCTCGTTCTACGGCTCGAAGGAAGTCGGCAAGCGCCTCAACGCGATGCTGGAGATGGGCGCCTCGAAGCCCTGGCCCGACGCGCTTGAAGCTTTCACCGGAACGCGCCGGATGGACGGCTCGGCGATCGTTTCCTATTTCGCGCCGCTGATGGACGAGCTGAAAAAGCAGAATGCCGGACGGCAGTGCGGTTGGTGAGGGGTTGGTGAAAGAGGTTACGGTCTTATGGACCAATCGCCCTTCACCCTTCGCTCTTCAATCGCTCCATGACCGCCCTCACCTGCTCCCGCGTTTCCTCAAGCGAAACGCCGGTGTCGATCACATAGGCGGCGCGCCGGCGCTTTTCGGCGTCCGGCGTCTGCTTCATCAGGATCGAACGGAATTTCTTCTCCGTCATGCCGGGGCGCGCCAGCACGCGGGCGCGCTGCACGTCTGCGGGCGCCGAAACGACGACGACCACGTCGAAAAACTTCTCCGAGCCCTTCTCGAACAGCAGCGGTATGTCGAGGACGACGATCTCAGCCCCCGCCCGCGCCGCTTCGTCGATGAAGGCGCCGCGATCAGCGCCGACAAGCGGGTGGACGATCGCTTCGAGGTCGGCGAGCGCGACGGCGTCGTTAAGGACGAGGCTTGAGAGTTTCTCGCGGTCGACGCCGCCTTCCCCGACCGCTTCGGGAAAACGCTCCCTGACGGCGAGAAATCCTGGCGCGCCCGGCGCATAGAGGCGGCGGACGGCGGCGTCGGCGTCCCAGACGCTCGCGCCTTCGTCAGCAAACATCGCTGCGACCGTCGATTTTCCCATCCCGATCGATCCGGTGAGCCCGACGGTGATCATGCCCCAGCCCTCGCCTTCAGCGCTGCTTCAAGCCGCGCGCGCAGATCAGCGTCGACGACGGCTTCATTCCCCAGCCAGGCGCGATAGCCGAACGCCGCCTGGTGCATCAGCATCGACAGCCCGTCGATCGCCCGGCGGCCGGCGGCGCGCGCCGCCGCAAGCAGCGGCGTTTCAAGCGGGGAATAGACGATGTCGGCGACGGCGGCCCCGCGCGGCAGGGCCTCAAGATCGAGATCCAGCGGCGGCTCGCCCGTCATGCCGAGGGACGTCGTGTTGACGAGAAGGTCGGCGTCGGCGAGGGCGGCGGCCCGCGAAGACCAGTCAAGCGCCTTACCGTCGACGAGGCGCGCGAGCGCGATCGCCCGGTCGGCGCTGCGATTGACGATGGAGATGCGCGCGGCGGCGCAGACGCGCCTCAATGCGATCGCGACGCCGCGGGCGGCGCCGCCGGCGCCGAGAATGAGCGCCGACGCCGGCTTAACGCCCGCTTCTTCAAGCGCCGCCGCGAACCCCGCGATGTCCGAATTGTCGGCGATGACCTTTCGCCCGCCGAATGTCAGCATGTTCGCCGCGCCCGCAGCGCGGGCCTCCGCGCTCGCTTCATCGGCGAGGGCGAGCGCGCGTTCCTTGTGCGGCAGCGTCACATTGCATCCCTTGTACCCGTCGCGCATCAGCCGCTCGATCGCCGACCCGAACGCGGCGGCGTCAGGCGCGGCGGGGATGCGTTCATAAGTGATCCGCCTGCCTTCGCGCGCGGCCCAGGTTTCGTGGATCAGCGGCGAGAGCGAATGGGCGACCGGCCAGCCGACGACGCCGGCCTTGCGCACGGGCGCACGAGCCGTCACCACGGCAACAACCCCTGCCCTTTCAGAAACCCGAGGAGCGGAAACAGCGAAAGCCCGAGCACGGTGAAAAAATCGCCTTCGATGCGGTCGAAAAGACGCCCGCCGAGCGCCTCGACCTGATAGGCGCCGACGCTCGCCAGCACCCCCTCGCCGGCCGCTGCAAGATAGTCCTCGATTTCGGCGCGCGCCATCGCCCGCATGGTGAGGACCGCCGCGCTTTGATGGTCGAAGACGGGCGTCCCGTCCCGTACGACCGAGAGGGCGTTGACGAGCCGGTGCGCCCTGCCCGCCGCCGCTTCCAGCCGGTCCGCCGCTTCGCGCATGGAGCGCGGCTTGTCGAAAATGACGCCGTCCATTTCCATGATCTGGTCAGCGCCGATGACGAAGGCCCCGGGCGCCGTAATTGACAACGCTTTTCCGCGCGCGAGCGCGAGGCTGAGCGCCTCCGCGCCGAGACCGTCTTTCAGAAAGGACCGCTTCAGCGCGTCCTCATCCGCCTCGGGCCGCATGGCGCGATAGGAAACGCCTGCCGCATCGAGAATTTTTCGCCGGATCGCGCTCGTCGAGGCAAGAACGATCAGCGGCTCATTCATCGGGGTCGTCCGCCATGTCGGGCTCACGGTTGCGCCGCGCGGAGAGCTTGGTGAGAATCGCCGCCGCCGTTTCCTCGACAGACTTGCGCGTCACGTCAATCATCGGCCAGCGGTGTTTTGCATAAAGCCGCTTGGCGCGCAGGACTTCGGCGCGGATGCTTTCAAGGTCGGAGTAACCGTCGGCGTGGTCGGCCGCGTTCATGCCCCCGAGCCGGCTCTGACGGATCTGTGCAAGACGGTCGGGGCTTGCAATGAGGCCGACGACCAGCGGGTTTTTCAAGGTCGCCAGTTCGGCCGGCGGGTCGGTGTGCGGCACCAGCGGGATGTTCGCAGCCTTGATGCCGCGGTTTGCAAGGTACATGCAGGTTGGTGTTTTCGACGTGCGGCTGACCCCGACGAGAACGACGTCGGCCGGCTCAAGGTCGTAGGTCATCTGCCCGTCGTCATGAGCGAGCGTGTAGTCGATCGCCGCGATGCGCCGGAAATAGGCGTCATCCATTTCATGCTGGGCGCCCGCCTTGCGCGTCTGTTCAAGCCCCAGAAATTCCG
>CAZGXT010000165.1:502-6827 GCA_964529675.1 uncultured Caulobacterales bacterium | reverse complement strand
GGGCATACCGGCGAAGGATGGGCCGTTCCGCCGCGCGCGGAACGCCAAGCCGCTGATGTCGCTCGGCATTACCGCTGTTTACGGAATTATCGGGGCGGCGCTCGCTGCGCTGAGTTTCGGCGAAGCCCGCGATAGTCTCACCGGGCTTTTTCGCGGCTGGTCGCTCGCCCCGGCGATCATCGCCGCAGGGATCGGCTGCTGGCTCTATATCTACATCGCCTGGCCGCGCTTCGCCGCGCAGTTCCAGGGCGGCGACGAGTTCCCCGATCTCCTGCGCTTTTACGCGCGCGCCGCGATCGCGCTTGTCGTTCTGCTGTTCGCCGTGAAGTTCGCGAATATTCTGGTCGGCCCGACGATCGGCGGCATGCTGCTTTGCCTTTCAGGCGGGGCGGCGGCGGCGGCGGCCTTCCAGACCGTCATGCTGTTCGTGCCGCCCGGCGATTCCGGCGCCGGCGCGCCGAAGGCCTGAACCATGAGCGACATTTCCGAGACTGACGCCGCGGCGGCGCGGGCCGACATGGATCGCGGGTCCGGCTTCGCGGCGGACCTCGCCCGTGACGCCGAACACCGGGCGAAGGCGCGAACGGCGAAGCCGCTGCTGCGGCTTGCGCCCTTCGTGCTGCGTTACAGGGGCCTTCTCGCGGCCTTCGCCTTGTTTCTCGTCCTCGCCTCGGCGCTGACCCTCGTTCTGCCGGCCGCCTTCCGGCTGGTCGTCGACTGCGGCTTCGCCTCGGCCCCGGGCGAGGCCATCTGTAAACGGATTAATGTCGGGGACGACCTCACCGGCTACTTCCTCGCAGGCTTCGCGGTGGCGGTGCTGCTCGGCCTCGCCAGCGCGATGCGCTATTACTTCGTGAGCCGTCTCGGCGAGCGAGTCGTCGCCGACATCAGAATGCGGGTCTACGATCATCTGCTCGGCCTGAGCCCGTCCTTCTACGTCAACGTGCGAACGGGCGAGGTGCTGTCGCGCCTGACGACCGACACGACGCTCATCGAAACGCTGGTCGGCTCGTCGATCTCTGTCGCGCTGCGAACCACCGCGACGACGATCGGGGCGATCGTCCTGATGTTCTTCGTCAGCTGGAAGCTCGCGCTGATGATGCTGGCGGTCGGGCCGCTGATGCTGGCGCCGATCATTCTGTCAGGGCGCCGGGTGCAGCGTCTTTCTCGCGCCAGTCAGGACAGTCTCGCCGGCGCTTCGGCGCGAGCGAGCGAGAGTCTCGGCGCAATTGAGACCGTGCAGGCTTTCACCCGCGAGTCGGAAGAGAGCGCGCGCTTTCACGACGCGGTCGAAAAGACTTTCCAGGTCGCGCTCGACCGCATCACGGTCCGCGCCGTTCTGACCGGCGTCATCTTCGCCTTCATTCTCGGCGGGCTCATCGCCGTCTTGTGGTTCGGCGCGACGCAAGTGCAGTCCGGCGCGCTGACCGCCGGCGCGATGACGCAATTCGTGATGTACGCCTTCGTCGCCGTCTCGGGCGCCGGCATGCTGACGGAAACCTACGCCGAGGTGATGCGCGCTGCGGGCGCGACCGAACGCCTGATGGAGCTGCTCGCCGCGACCTCCGACATCAGGGCCGAGCCGCCGGTTCTGTCGCTTCCGGCGCCGGTCAACGGCGCCATCGCCCTTCGCAATGTCGCCTTCGCCTATCCCGCGCGGCCGACCATGCCGGCCCTGAGGGACGTTTCGCTTGACTTTGCGGCGGGCAAGACGACCGCGCTTGTCGGTCCGTCGGGCGCCGGCAAGAGCACCATTTTCCAGCTTCTGCTGCGCTTCTACGACCCGCAATCGGGCGCCGTCACGGTTGACGGCGCGGATATTCGCCGGGTCGATCCGCAAGCGCTTCGCCGCTCGATCTCGATCGTGCAGCAGAACGCGCCGCTATTTGCGGGGACAGCCGCCGACAACATCCGCTTCGGCCGAGACGACGCCAGTGATGATGACGTGCGCGCCGCGGCGGTCGCGGCCAATGCGGACGACTTCATTCGCGCCCTGCCGCAAGGGTACGACACGCCGCTCGGCCAGGGCGCGGCGACGCTCTCCGGCGGCCAGCGTCAGCGCCTTGCGATCGCGCGCGCGATCTTACGCGACGCGCCGATTGTTCTCCTCGACGAGGCGACGAGCGCGCTCGACTCCGAGAGCGAGCGCCTCATCCAGATCGCCTTCGAGCGCATTTCTAGGGGCCGCACGACGATCGTCATCGCGCACCGTCTGGCGACCGTTCTCAAAGCCGATCGCATCATCGTTCTCGATCAGGGCCGCGTCGTCGATCAGGGAACGCATGGCGAGCTGCTGGCGCGCGGCGGTCTTTACGCGCGCCTTGCCGAGCTCCAATTCGCGCCTGCGATGAACGCCGCCGAGTGAACCCTAATTCCTGAGCAGTTCCAGCGCTGCCGCGGTCATCGCCTGCACGCCGGTCTTCAGGGTCGGCTCCGGCACGGGCGCGAATTGCGGCGAGTGGTTCGCGGGCGGCGGCGCAATCTTGCCTTCGGTTGCGGCGCGCCAGGTCGCCGGATCGACGCCGCCGACCCAATAGATGAAGGTCGGAATGTCATCCGGCGTGCGCCCGAACTGGCTGAAGTCCTCCCCGCCCATGCTCGGCGGACGCTCCATCACGCGGTTCTCACCAAGGCTCGCCTCGATCGCCTTGACGACGCGCGCCGTCAGCGCAGGGTCATTATAGGTCGAAGGCGTGTAGTCGCTTTCGACCTTCACGACCGGCATCAAGGTCTCAGGAAGTCCCGCCGACTGCGCCTGCGCGCGGGCGATGCGCTTGATGCCGTCGATCAGCTTCCGCCGGACGTCGTCCTTGTAGGAGCGCACCGTGATCTTGAGCGTCGCCTCATCGGGAATGATGTTGTGCTTGTAGCCGCCCTGGAAGGCGCCGACCGTGACGACGCCGGAATCGAGCGGGTTGGTCTCGCGTGAAATCAGCGTCTGCAACGCCCCGATGATCGCGGCGCCGACGACGATCGGGTCCTTGCCCATATGCGGCGCCGAGCCGTGCGCGCCGACGCCCCTGACCGTGATGTCGACGCTGTCGACATTGGCGAGCGCGTATTCCGGCGTATAGGCGACGACGCCTGCCGGGTCCCAGCCCGACGTGTGGGCGGCGAGCACGAAGTCGGGCTTCGGAAACTTCGTGTAAAGACCATCCGACAGCATGGCGAGCGCCCCGAGGCCGATCTCCTCCGCCGGCTGGCCGATAAGAACGAGCGTCCCGGTCCATTGGTCTTTCATGGCGACCAGGCGGCGCGCGGCGCCGATCAGCATCGCCATATGGCTGTCATGGGCGCAGGCGTGCATCACCGGCGCTTTCTGCCCCTTGTAATCGGCAGACACCGCTTTGCTGGCGTAGGGAAGGCCCGTCTTCTCCTCGAGCGGCAGCGCATCCATGTCGGCGCGCAGCATCAGGGTCGGCCCCTCGCCGTTCTTCAGAACCGCCGCGAGACCGTAGCCGCCGACGCCCTCGTGCACCTTGCCGGCGTCGGCCTTGGCTTTTGCCTTCGTCCAGGCGTCGCCGAGCCCTGTCGTCACCGTAAAGCCCAGCGCCTTCAGCTCATTCGCCATGATCCCGGCGCTCTGGCTCTCCTTGAAAGAAAGTTCCGGATTCTGGTGGAATGTCTTGTAGAGCTCGAACACGGTCGGATAGTCGGCGGCGACGGCGGCGGCGAGGTCATCGGCGCGCGCAGGCGCTGCGATCAATAAGGCGCCGGCGGCGGCGAAAAGGACGGATTTCACTTGGAGGGCTCCCTCTTCTCAAACTTGAAATCGACGATCGGCATCGGACCCGGCGGCAGGCCCGCCTTCTGCTTCTCCGCGGCGACCATCGCCCGCACCTTGGCGGCGAGCGCTTTGGCGTCGTAGACAAGCCCGTCCTTGACGACGGTTTCAACCCCGCCGGCGCGTTGAGGCTTGTTGGTCGCCGGGTCAAGGCGGATATGGCCCGTCGCGTAGAGCACTTTGAGATTGGCGACCGGGTTTTCGTCGACAATAAGCAGGTCGGCCTTTTTGCCGACCTGAATCGAGCCGATCTCGCGGTCGGCGCCCAAGATCTTCGCGCCGTCGAGGGTCGCGGCGCGAATGACTTCGAGCGGATGAAATCCCGCCTCGCGCAACAGCTCAAGCTCCTGAATGTAACCGAAGCCGTAGGTTGAATAGATATAGCCCGCATCTTCGCCGGCGCCGACCTTCCCGCCCGCGTTCTTGAAGTCGTTGATGAAAGTCATCCAGCGACGATAATTGTCGCGCCATGCGACCTCTTCTTCGGTTCCCCAGTCGAACCAGTATGAGCCGTGCGCATCGCGGTCGGGCGCAAAGAAGCGCCACAGCGACGGCAGGGTGTAGTCATCATGCCAGTCGGCGTTGCGCGCGCGCATCCAGTCGCGGCTGGAGAGATAGATCGTGAAGGTCGGGATGATCGAAAAATTCCGCTCAAGGAGCGTATCGCGAACGTAAGTCCAGCGATCGCTGCCCGGGCCCGCGCCTTGCGCCCACAGCCTGCCGGCCTCGCCGAAGCGATGCTGTTCGTCCTGATAATTATAGCCCGGCGGATAGTTCTGAAGCGTTCGGTCGACGAACAATGCTTCGGGAAGCCCGTACCAGTGCTCCATCGAATTGAGCCCTTGCGCCGAGGTGTCAAGGACATCGGCATGGGCGACGGAAAGCTGCGCGTGGTGCATCGTCGTCTTGAGGTTCTGGCGCCTGGCCTCGTCGAAGGCGGCAGCGAGAATCTCCGCCGGACCTGAAAAGAATTTCACGCCGTCGGCGCCGGCGGACTTGAAGGCGCGGATCTGGCGACGCGCCGCGTCGGGCGTGTTCACCTCCTCTGATCCGAACGACCCGAAAAACGGGTAGATAAAAAGCCGCGGCGCGTCGATCTCATTGCGGGCGCTCGCCCGCTTCAGATCGACCGAGAACGCAGCGCCCTTGGCATTGCCGACTTCGCGCACGGTTGTGACGCCGTGCATCAGCCACAGCTTGAAAATGTAATCGGGCGGCACGTCCTGCCCCGTGCCGTAGCTGTGAATATGACCGTGGAGATTGATGAATCCCGGCAACACGAACTTGCCGGTCGCGTCGATTTCGCGCGTTCCCTTCGCCGGGCGCTTGCTCTCGTCAACAGGAAGGCCGGGCGCCCCGACCGCCTTGATCGCCGTAATCCGGTTTCCCTCAACGACGATATCGACCGGCCCGAATGGCGGCGCGCCCGACCCATCGATCATCGTTGCGCCGCGAATGACGAGACGGTCATAAGGCCCCTGCCCGTCCTTGCGCGGCGCCGCGCCCTCAGGCAGCGCCAACGCCGCACCCGTCATCAGCGCCATGGCCGACGCCATCGCTGCAATCGCCCGACTCATCAGGAACAGCCCCTCTTGCGCTGCGCCATGGTACGCTTTTCGGACCGAATCGAAAGGGCGGCGCGCATGCATCAGAGCCCCAACCATGATCTTGTACGCTGGCGTCAAGAGATGACCGCGAGCTGGCTGACGATCGCTGTCGCCCGCGCAGAGAAAGACCCGGCGAAGGCCGACCTGTTCAGGAAGCTGGCGGAGGAGAGCGCCGCCCAAGCCGCCATGATAGCGCCGAAAGGCGCGCCGGCATTCCGCCCGTCGCTCCGCGCAATGATCGTCGCTGGTCTCCTCCCGGTTTTCGGTCCGAAACGCATGCGTGGCGCGCTGGCGGCTTCCAAGGTGCGCGGCCTTTCCATTTATGCAGGCCGCCCGCCCGGACATGCGATGCCGACCAGCGTCGAAGGCATCGGCGCGCGCCACAAGGGCGCGGGCGGGGGTTCGCTGCGCGCGGCGGTTTTCGGGGTCAATGACGGCCTGGTCTCCAACACCAGTCTCGTCATGGGCATGGCCGGCGCCAGCGTTTCAAACGACGTCGTCTTCCTGACCGGCGTCGCGGGACTGCTCGCCGGGGCTTTTTCGATGGCCGCCGGCGAGTTCATTTCCGTTAGGACGCAGCGCGAAATGTTTGAGCACCAGATCGCGCAGGAAGCGGCGGAGTTGAAGGCCTATCCTGAAGAGGAAGCCGAAGAGCTCGCGCTGATCTATGAAGCGCGCGGTCTGCCGCTCGAAGAAGCCCGCGCCGTCGCAAAGCGCCTCGTCGCAGACCCAAAGACCGCGCTCGATGCGCTCGCCCGCGAGGAGTTGGGTCTCAACCCCGACGACCTCGGCTCGGCGAGCGGCGCGGCGCTGTGGTCGTTTCTCGCATTTTCGACCGGGGCCGTCCTGCCGCTTCTGCCATTCCTGCTCGGCCTGCCCTCTCCCGTGACTGTTGCGGCCGCAGTCGCCGGGGCCGCGCTGTTCGGCGTCGGGG
>CAZGXT010000165.1:0-492 GCA_964529675.1 uncultured Caulobacterales bacterium | reverse complement strand
GGGGGGGCCGTGCCCGCCGCCGGGGCCGCGTTGCTGATACCCTTCACGCTGCTGGTAACCGCCCTCACGGGGGGCTCCGCCTTCTCGGGGTTGGTAACCTTGTCCGCCGCCGGGGCCGCGCTGTTCGGCGTCGGGGCCCTGATGAGCCTCTTCTCGGGACGAAACGCTTTTCTCGGCGGCGTCCGCATGCTGATGATCGGCGCGGCGGCGGGCGCGGCGACCTTCTTCATCGGCAGGCTGTTCGGCGTCGCTGCGGCGTAGAGAGAGGACCGCGCCCGCGTCCGGCCCCAAGTCCGAAGTCGAATTCCCCTCTAAGGGGTGAACGGCGACCCTACACAATCAAAGCAGGCGCGATGAGCGCCGATCTGTCGATTTTTCTTTGATTAACCATAAGAATTCGTTGCGTCTTGCTCCGCAATTGCTAGAACTGAAACGTGTGTTGAGTAAGTGGGGTATCGGGATGCGTAGGGTCCTGTTCGGCGCGGTCGCCAG
>CAZGXT010000164.1:0-6988 GCA_964529675.1 uncultured Caulobacterales bacterium | reverse complement strand
CCATGGCTACCCGCCCCACTCCACGCTTTGACCTCAAAGCTTAGCCCGGCGTTAACGAAACGGAAAGACCGGGCCGGGGGCCGGATGTGGCGGGCGGGACACGCCCCGAGCCCTAAAGGATATACCGGGAAAGGTCGGCGTTACGGGCGATCTTGCCGATTCTCGCCTCGACATAGGGGGCGTCGATGACGACCTTTTCGCCGGTCCTGTCGGGGGCCGAGAACGACAGGTCCTCCAGAACCGTCTCCAAGACCGTATGCAGCCGCCTCGCGCCGATGTTCTCGACGGCGGCGTTGACCGCGGCGGCGGCGTCCGCGAGCGCGTCGATCCCATCCGGGGCGAATTCGAGCGCCACCCCCTCGGTTTCGAGGAGCGCTGAATATTGCCGGGTCAGGCTCGCCTCGGTTTCGGTGAGGATGCGGCGAAGGTCGTCGCGGCTTAGCGCCTCAAGCTCCACCCGGATGGGCAGGCGTCCCTGCAGTTCGGGAAGCAGGTCCGAAGGCTTGGCGAGGTGGAAGGCGCCCGACGCGATGAACAGGATATGGTCGGTCTTGACCGCGCCATGCCGGGTCGAGACGGTGGTGCCCTCGATCAGCGGCAACAGATCCCGCTGCACGCCTTCGCGGCTGACGTCCGCGCCGCGGGCCGCGTCGCCGCCGCGCGCGATCTTGTCGATCTCGTCGAGGAAAACGATGCCGTCGTTCTCGGCGAGCTCGACCGCTTCACGCGTCAGCGCGTCCTGGTCGAGAAGCCGATCGGATTCCTCCGCGATCAGCGGCTGATAGGCGTCGCGCACCATGAGCTTGCGCTTCTTGGACTGGCCGCCGAACGCCTTGCCGAGAATGTCGGATAGATTGATGACGTTCATCTGGCCGCCCGCCCCGGCGAAATCGAAAGGCGCGGGCGCGGCCTCGCGCACCTCAACCTCGATTTCGCGATCGTCGAGATCGCCGCGTCGGAGTTTTTCAAGAAAGCTCGCGCGCGTCGTCGCGCCGGCGGTCGCGCCGACAAGCGCGTCGAGTACGCGCGCTTCCGCCGCGCCTTGGGCGCGCGCCTTCACCTCCTCGCGCTTGCGCTCGCGCATGAGCGCGATGGAAGCCTCGACAAGGTCGCGCACGATCTGGTCGACGTCGCGGCCGACATAGCCGACTTCGGTGAACTTCGTCGCCTCGACCTTCAGGAAGGGCGCCCCGGCGAGCCGCGCCAGGCGGCGCGAAATCTCGGTCTTGCCGACGCCGGTCGGGCCGATCATCAGGATGTTCTTGGGCGTGATCTCGTCGCGCAGCGGGCCGTCGACCTGGCGCCGCCGCCAGCGATTCCGGAGCGCGATCGCCACCGCGCGCTTGGCGGCCGCCTGGCCGACGATGAAGCGGTCAAGTTCGGATACGATTTCGCGCGGGGAAAAACCGGTCATCGCCAGGGCCTGAAGCAGCGCGTCGGGATGTAGCGGGCCCGGCGGAAAAAGAAAGGGCGGCCCGCGGGCCGCCCGGTCGTCATCAAGGAGTTCCTATTCAGTCTTCAGCTGAAATCGGGCGCATAACGCGTCGCCGTGATGGTGACGCCGCTCCACTCCTTTGAGAAATTTATGAGGAAATTGAAGTTGAATGTCACATCAATGCGCCGGAACGCCTGCGTGCCGAAGGTGTGCGGGTTCACATCGACCACAAGATCGCTGATCATGGACGAGGGATAACGCGCCTGGACGGCGCTCTCGATCGCCTCGACGATTTCGTCGTCGTCTTCGCCTGCGAAGACGGCGGCGGCGCGGGCGCCGGCGGCCGCCGCGGCGGCGGCGCGGCTTTGTTCGTACATCAGCCTGCCCACCTCAAAGACGCCGAACAGCATTGCGAAAAGAAGCGGCGCGATGATGGCGAACTCAATCGCGGCGGCGCCGCGCGCGTCGCGGCCGAAAGCCCGGAAGTTCGCAGCGGATTTCATGTCAGCGGGTCTGGACGGTGATCTGCGTCTCGATCGGAAAACTCGGGATGAACACGCCATTGTAGTTCTTGCTCGCCTCGATGCGCCAAAAGGCGGATGGAACGACGTCGCCGGTGCAGAGCGTGGTGCACGAAGCCGCAGCGCCGGGCGCGTCCGGGCATTCGCAGAACATTTCCGCGTCGACGTCGGGGATCTTCGACGAGTCGACGTCGCCAAGGTCGTCGCCATAGGCGCCGGTGGCCGAAGCCTTGACCATGTCCTCGATGGTGTCGTCGTCGTCGACGCTGTTCATGGCGAACTCGGCCCCGGCGCGCGCCGCCTGATCGAGGCGCATGCGGTCGCTGACCGCAAGCCCGACATCCGTGACGATGATGAGGCCGATGAGGAGAACCGGCGCGGTGATCGCGAATTCGATGGCGGACGTGCCGCGCTCCGACTTGGCGAAGTCACGCGCCGGAGATGATCTTATCATCCGTGTCATGCCTTATCCCACGATCTTGATCGACTGGCCGGCGATGATGGCCGTCGTGCCGGACGCCGAGCAATTGGTGCTGAAGTTTGAATTGCCAGTGAACTCGACCGATCCGCCGATGACCTGGGTGCATTGCCCGGCGGAGTAGGCGACGCTGCTGCCGGTGTATTTTATGTGAGAATTGCGGTTCGGCGAGTAGACGGCGCCGACGACCTTCGCGCCGTTGTTGCCGGAGAGGTCGATATCGACGTCGTTGTTGCGATCGCCCATGATCGCGATGCCCCGATAGGTTCCGGTGGTCGGCGCGCTGATATTGAGGAACGAATTGCCGTTCGCCTCCACCGTCCACTTGCCCTCGAAAACCAGCGTCACCCCGGTTCCCGAAACCGTGCGGTTGCCGTTGATGCGCCAGGTGAGCGTGTTCGTGCCGGTATTGCGGAACACATAGGTCGTATTGGATGCGAGCGTCGTGTTGTTGCTGACCGTGACGCCGCCGGCGCTGCCTGAATAGCAGCGCTGCGTTCCGCTTCCCTGATTTGGAAACTGGTTAAGATTGTGGTTGGACGTGCAGCTCGCCGCCGCCGGCATCGGCACGTTCCGGTACGGATCGGCCGTCACTGGTCCGTTAGCGATCGGTTCAGGACAGGCGAGATTGTAAGTGCTGTTCACCGAGACGTCGCCGACCGCCGAGATGCAGTCAGCGGTCACCGAGGAGCCGTTGCCTGTCGCCGTGATTGCGGAAGAAGAAATCGAATTGGCGGCGATGTCGCAGCCGCTGAGCGTGACGGTCGTTGAGCCGCCGGTTGAAATTGCGCCCGAGGCGCTCGGATGCAGCGCCAGCACGCAGGCCGGCCGGCCGCTCTCAATGCGCGCGATCGCCTCGGCCGAAATGCTGACATCGCTCGCGCTGGAGAAGAATTTCGTGAAACGTCGCGGTATCGTGTCGTCGATCGTGACGTATACGAAGGAATTGTTGCCGTTCGGATTGGTCCCGTCCGCCGTGAGCGGCGCCGATGACGGCGGGTATTCGACCGTAATGTTGTCGGTGTCGCCCCTGAACCGGCTTGCGACCGCCACATATCTGGCGGCTGTTGCGGCGTCGTCGGCGGTCTTGCCGCTTCTGACTTGCGTTCCGGCCGCGAAAGCGGCGGTGTCGGTCTGATTCTGGAGTTCGCGCCGGGCGAACTCCCAGTAAGCAACCTCCGACCCGAAGGCGAGGCCCCCGAGAACAACGGGTATGGCGACGCCCATGACGATCGCCGCGCCGCCGTTGCGATCCTGCGCAAAAGCGGAAAACATCCTTAGGCGACGCTTGAGGAATTGCGTATTCATGATTCGTCTCACTAACCGCCGACTTGAACCGGACGGACTCGCCCGGCACGCCAGCGCAACGATCATGACGTGATCACCGTTTAGGCTTCGTTCAGAAACGTGACTATCTTTTCGTAAATGCGAAACGATTTCGCTCTCTGCCGGTTAACCACGACAGCGCGGTCAGAGCGTTTCCACCGTCAGCTGATTATTCGTATAAACACAAATGGAGGCGGCGATCGCCATCGCCTTGCGCGCGATCGCTTCAGCGCCGAGCGACGTCTCGTCGAGGAGCGCCCGTGCGCTTGCGCGTGCGAAATCCCCGCCGGACCCGATGGCGGCGAGGCCCTCATAGGGTTCGATGACGTCGCCGGCGCCCGTCAGGACCAGCGTCGTCGCCTTGTCGGCGACGATCATCATCGCTTCAAGGCGGCGGAGATAGCGGTCGGTGCGCCAGTCTTTCGCCAGCTCGACGGCTGCGCGCGTCAGGTTTTGCGGGTGCTGGTCGAGTTTGGCCTCGAGCCGTTCAAGCAGCGTGAAGGCGTCCGCCGTGCCCCCGGCGAAGCCCGCTATGACCGATCCTCCGGCGAGACGGCGGACTTTGCGCGCGTCGCCCTTGACGATCGTCGCGCCGAGGCTGACCTGCCCGTCGCCCGCGACCGCGACAACGCCGCCCCGCCGCACCGTCAGGATCGTCGTGCCGTGCATTGAAGCCATGTCCGAATTCCTGATTCGCCAAGCATTTCATTGCCTGCGGCGGGCCGGATTTCAACGTGCTTGGGTCTGGAGACCCGCGGGCGCGGGCTCAGGTGAAGCCTTGACGGCGCGGCGAGCGCCGCGCCAGAAACAGGGTTGCTGGGAGCTTAACGCCAAACAGGGGTTTACATGAAATTCTGGGTATCTGCAGGCGCAGCCGCCGCTGCGCTCGTATCCGTTGCGTGGGCAGGCGAGTGGGCGGACGCGTGCGTTGCGCGTCTGGAGGCCGACGGACGCGACACGTCCGGGTGCCAGTGCCTTGAAGACGCAATCACTGCAAATCCGGCGCTTGAAGAAGAATTCCGGGAGCTTGCCGAAATCGCCGACCCCAAGGCCCGCTATGAAGCGGCTTCGGACGAGGCGAAAGCGGCGATGGACGAGTGCACACGCTGATCATCAACCTGAAAGGAACTACCTATGCTGAAACCAGTGCTCGCCGCCGCGTTGGTCCTATCCTTCGCGGCGCCCGCCTTCGCCAATGAGACGACCGAAGCCTGCGAAGCTTATGTCGAGGAAAACGGCGGCGATCCGTCGGGCTGCAGCTGCCTTGGCGAGGCGGCGGCGAAGGACGCAGGTCTGGCGGCGGCGATCGCCGAGATCGAGTCGCCTGCTGATCTTGAAGCGGCGGATGAAGCCACGAAAGCGGCGATCGCCGCGTGTTTTCCGAACGCCGGCTGAATTGGCCGCCTGATCGGCGAAGGGCGCTCCGGCGAACGGAGCGCCCTTTACTTTTGGGCGGCGATCGCCGTCAGGAAAGCGCTGACGCGCGCCTCTGAATCCTTCGCCGACGCTTCGTCGTAGAAATAGGCATAAGGCCCGCCGAGCAGGGTCGCGTCATCAAAAGCGTGATCGGCCCCGGGATAGTCGACGAGGTCGATCGCAACGCCTTCGCGCTCAAGCTTCTTGGCGGCGTCCCTGCATTCCGCAGGGGAAACGACGGAATCTCGCCCGGCGACGAACATCAGCGTTGCGGGCGCTTGCGCCCAGGCGCGCAACCGCGACCAGGTTCCCTCGCCGCAATAGGGATAGAAAAGCACCGCGCCCGCGACAGCCGTCGGGGCGGGGCGCGCTTTCAGCGACGCCGGCCCCATGCCTGCGCCCTCGAGCGCGAGATGATCCATCACCGACCACGCGCCGTGCGACCAACCCGCCAGCACAATGCGCGACGCATCCGCGCCGTCCTGCGCTTTTGCGACTTCAATAGCCGCCGCGACGTCGCCAGCGCGTTCCTGGCCGATCAGCCTTTTACCCGCGCACACGGTTTTCAGCGCCAGCTCGCGGTCGATGCCGCGCACGCCGTTGCTGTCCACCGCAACCGCGATGAAGCCTGCCTCCGTCGCAATTTGCGACCAGCGCTTCATCCAGTCGGTGCGATAACCCGAGCAGCCGTGAAACTGGACGATGACCGGGAAGGGGCCGGCCCCCGCCGCCGGCCGAAAGACCGTGATCCCTGGCGCAAGCAGCGCGATCTGCTCGTCCAGTGAGCGCTTCTCGGTTGACAGCGCGAGCGCCGTCAGCACGAGCGCCTCGCGCTGGAGAAAGGCGAGTGCGGCAAGGCCGGCGACGGCCGCCGCCGCGACGATGAGGCCCCGGCGCTTCATTCGGCGAGCAGGCCTGCTTCGACGGCAAGCTTTCTGAGCTTTGTCTGCGGGCGCGCGCCGAAATGGCTGATGACCTCCGCCGCCGCCAGCGAGCCGAGCGCGCCGGATTTTTCGAGCGGAAGGCTGCGCGCCAGGCCGAAGAGAAGCCCCGCGGCGTAGGCGTCCCCCGCGCCGGTCGTATCGACAAGGCGGTCCGGCGCCACCGGCGCGACCTTCACCGGGTCGCCGACGCGCGGCGCCAGGATCGATCCCCTTTCGGAGAGCGTGATCGCCGTCAGCGGGCACAGCGAGCGCGCCTTCTCGATTATCGTCTCGATGTCGTCGGTCCCGAACAACGCCTTCGCCTCGCGTTCATTGGCGAGAAGAATGTCGACATTCGCCTTTGTGAAGGCGATCAGCGCCGTATGCTGACGCTCGACGCAGCTTGAATCGGAAAGCGTCAGCGCCGTGCGTTTGCCGGCGCGCTTGGCCGCCCGGCAAGCCCTCAGGAAAGCCTCGCGCGCGACCGGCTGCTCGAAAAGATATCCTTCGAAGAAAGTGATCTCAGCGCGTTCGATCATGTCGTCGTCGATGTCGGCGGCGGACACGAGCCCGGCGGAGCCGAGATAGGTGGTCATCGAACGCTGCGCGTCGGGCGTCACATTGATGAGGCATCGGCCGGTGCCAGGTCCGCGGTCGAGCGCGGGGGCGTCGAAAACGACGCCGAGCGCGCGCAGATCATGCCGGAAGATTTCGCCGAGATTGTCCTTCGACACCTTGCCGACGAAGCCGCCCTTGCCGCCGAGCGAGGCGACGCAGGCGATTGAATTCGCCGCCGATCCGCCGGATACCTCGACGCCCGGCGCCATCGCTGCGTAGATCCTTTTCGCCTGCGGCTCGTCGATCAGGATCATGCCGCCCTTTGGTATGC
>CAZGXT010000163.1:0-7005 GCA_964529675.1 uncultured Caulobacterales bacterium | reverse complement strand
GTGCGCGTCGCGGATCGGTTTTTCCGGGCCCCAGTTTCCGAAGAACGGCAGCGCGCCCCAGCTCTTGGCGTAGACGACGTCGGCGCCCTTGTACGCTTCTTGGATCGAGTGAGTGACCGTCAGCGTCCGTCCGTTCGCCGCGCAGTCCTTTTGAGCCTGCATCATGTAGCGCTCATCAAGCACATAGTCAGGCGTCGGGCAGAGCAGCGTCACATCCATTCCGTACTTGGCGGCGATCATCAGCGCGGAGTTCGCGACGGCGGTGTTGAGGGGCCTGGGATGATAGGTCCAGGTCAGGACGAACTTCTTTCCATCCGTACCCGGACGGCCTTCGAGCGCCAGCTGGTCCTCGACCGCCATGACGTGCGCGAGTTCCTGGCAAGGGTGCGTGATCGTCTCCATGTTGATGACGGGGACGTCGGAATAGCGCGCGAAGGCGTTCAGGACCTTGTCCTTGCGGTCCTCGTTCCAGTCGACGAATTTCGGGAACGCACGCACGCCGATTATGTCGGCGTAGCGCGAGAGCACCGCGGCGGCTTCCTTCACATGCTCCTCGGCCTCGCCGTCCATGACGGCGCCTTCCTCGAATTCGAGCGGCCACATGCCCCCAGAGGGCGACAGCACCACCGCATGGCCGCCGAGCTGGCGGGCGCCGATATCGAACGAGGTCCGGGTTCGCAGCGAATTGTTGAGGAACAGGAGCGCGATCGACTTGTCCTTCAGCGCATCGCCGATCGGGGATTTCTTCATCGCGCGCGCATCGGCGAGCATCGCGTCAAGCTCGGCTCTCGTCCAGTCGGCGGTGTTCAGGAAATGTCGCATGGCCTCTCCTCGGGCGGGCGCATCTGATAGGGCGCGCGCGCGACAATTCCAAGGCGTTCGGCGGGGCCTTTACAAGCTGAGGGCGCGCCGCCACATCGGCTTCGCCGCCGTCATGGAAGCGTCATGAGCGCTAGCGCCGTACCCAAGCCGACGCGTCTCGCCGATTACCGGCCGCCGGATTATCGCATCGATCATGTGGACCTGTCTTTCTCGCTCGACGCCGCGCGAACGATCGTGAAGGCGCGCCTTTCGATCCGCCGGGCGCCGCAGGCTGGCGCCGGCGCCCCGCTTGTCCTCAACGGCGAGGGGCTCGAGCTCCTGAGGATCGCGATCGACGAGGACGAGCTTGCCGCCGTCGCTTATTCGAGAGACGACAAGACGCTGACGATCCTGCGCCCGCCGCAGGATTTCATGCTCGATATCGAGACGGCGATCAGTCCGGAGCGGAACACGGCGCTGTCGGGTCTTTATCTGTCGAGCGGCATGTTCTGCACGCAGTGCGAGGCGGAAGGATTTCGCCGCATCACCTTTTTCCCGGACCGCCCTGACGTGCTTGCGCGCTATTCGGTGCGGATCGAAGCCGACAAGGCGCGCAATCCCGTGCTGCTCTCGAACGGCAATCTGCTGGCGGAGGGCGATCTGCCCGGCGGCAGGCATTTCGCGCAATGGGCCGACCCGCATCCCAAGCCCTCTTACCTCTTCGCGCTTGTCGGCGGCGACCTTGTCGCGGCTGAGGACGCCTTCGTCACGCGCTCCGGCCGCCGCATCGCCCTGAAGGTGTTTGTTGAGGCAAAAAACCTCGACAAATGCGGCTACACGCTGGACGCGCTGAAGCGCGCGATGGCTTGGGACGAAAAGGCGTTCGGGCGCGAATACGACCTCGACGTCTTCATGATCGTCGCAGTCGAGCATTTCAATTTCGGCGCAATGGAGAACAAGGGTCTCAATATCTTCAATTCCGCCTATGTGCTGGCGAGCCCTGAAACTGCGACGGACGCCGACTATGAAGCGATCGAAGGGATCGTCGCTCATGAATATTTTCACAACTGGTCAGGCAATCGCGTCACCTGCCGCGACTGGTTTCAGCTCTGCCTGAAGGAAGGGTTCACGGTTTTTCGCGATCAGGAGTTTTCGGCGGACATGCGTTCGCGGCCGGTGCAGCGCATCAAGGACGTGCGCCGTCTGCGGCTGCAGCAGTTTCCTGAAGACGCCGGTCCCCTGGCCCACCCCGTGCGCCCGGACAGCTACATCACCATCGACAATTTTTACACCGCGACCGTCTATGAGAAGGGCGCCGAGTTATGCCGCATGCTGAAGACGATCCTCGGCGAGCAGAAATTCCGCGCCGCTTGCGATCTCTACTTCGCACGCCATGACGGCGAAGCGGCGACCGTCGAGAACTTCGTGAAGGCTATGGAGGACGCCGGCGGCGAAGACCTGACGCAGTTCCGCCGGTGGTACGCCGACGCCGGCACCCCAGAAATCACGGTCGCCGAGAATTTCGACAGCGCCGGCGGCTATTCGCTCGCCCTGAGGCAATCGACGCGCCCGACGCCCGGTCAGCCGGACAAGCCGCCGCGCGACATTCCCGTGCGCTTTGCGCTCATCGGCGCGCGCACCGGCGCCGTTCTCGACGAGGGCCTTGTCCGGCTGCGCGAAAGGGAACAGACGGCGCGCTTCGGCCCCTTTCGTGAAAGACCGGTCGCCTCGCTGCTGCGCGGCTTCTCAGCGCCGGCGACGCTCGCCCAGCCCATGAGCCTTGATGACCGGCTGATCGTTGCGCGCGCCGAGCCTGATCTTTTCGCGCGCTGGTCGGCGACCGATGCGCTTTGGCGCGATCTCGCCCTCGCCTTCGCCGGCGCCCGCGAGATGACGGCCCCCGAGGCGGCGCTGAAGCGTTTTTCAGAAACTCTGGCGGCGAGCCTTGAAGGAGCGCGTTCTGATCCTGCCTTCGCCGCGGAACTCCTCAAGGTTCCAACCGAGCCTGATCTTGTCCGGCATGTCGACGTCATCGACCCGGCGCGCATCACCGCCGCGAGAAAGCGCGTGCGCGGCGCCGTGGCCGGCGCCCTCAAACCCCTGCTTCTTGAACTCTATGTTGGGCTGGCGACGAACGAGCCCTACGATCCCTCCGCCGTCAGCGCTGGACGGAGGGCGCTCCGCAATGCGGCGCTGAGCCTCCTCGTGGAGGCCGGCGAGCACGAACTCGCCGACCGCCAGGCGGCGACAGCCTCTAACATGACCGATGAGGCGGCTGCGACTGCGGCGCTTGCCCTCGCCGACACGCCGCTTCGGGAAGCGGCGCTCGATCGCTTCTACCGGAAATGGCGCGGCGATCCGCTCGTCGTCAACAAATGGCTCGCCCTGCGCGCCATGGCGCCGGCGGAGGATGCGCTGGACGAAGTGCGCGCGCTGACCGGCCACGAAGCATACGACAGCGGAAATCCCAACAAGGTCAGATCGCTGATCGGCGTCTTCGCCGGGCAAAATCTCGCCGGGTTCCATCGTGTCGACGGCGCCGGCTACCGTTTCTTTGCGGAAAAGGTCATCGCCCTTGACGCGGCCAATCCTCAACTCGCGGCGCGGTTGATGTCGGCGCTCGAAAGCTGGCGAAAACTCGAGCCTGGACGTCGCCGGCAGGTTGAAACAGCGCTAAGGGAAATCATTGCGGCGCCAAACCGGTCCCCAAACCTCTATGAAATGGCCTCTCGGCTTTCCGGCGCGCAGCCGGACTGATTCGCTGGTGACAGCGCGGCCGAATTCAGAATAGTTTCCAAAAGGTAAATCGACGGCGCGCTGTTCCGCGCGTTTGTCGTGCAATCCAGTTTTTTTTCAACGGCGGCGAAGGCGTTTGATGGGGGCGCGAGCAGAGCAGTCAGGCGTCGCAGCCGCAACGGCGGGCGCCCTGTCGCCGCGCCGGTTGATGCTGCTGACGGGCCTGCTGGTCGGCGCGCTCGCCTTGCTTTTTTTCGGCAAGGCCCAGGACGAGGCGGCTGCGCGGCGGGTCGAGACCGCCCTGCGGGTCAATGAGGCGGCCGCTGAATGCGCCATCGCCGCAAATGTAGCGGTGATGACCGGCGAGCCGGTCCGCAAGGCGATAAGCGTCTGCCGGCCCCAGGGCGCGGCGGTTGTTTATCATCTCTCGACCGAGGGAGAGATCATCGCCGCCGCCGGCCGCCGTGAGGAAACTCGCGTCGAGGCGGCGGACGTGCGCGGCCTGACGCTCGACCAACGCGGCCGCGCCGAGGCGCCGCTGAAGACCGGGCGCGCTGCGCTCGCCTGGCGTCCTCTCGACAATGGCGAGACCGTGCTTGTCGCCGCGCCCGCGCATGACCTGTTCGAGCGCACGCCGCCGTGGTTTTTCTATCTCCTGCTTCTCTCGGCGATCGCCATCGCGATTGCATCGCTGATGGCGGCCTTCATTCGTCAGAGCCGGGCGGCGGCGCTCGCTGCAAGCGCGGTCGATGCGCTGGAGCAGTCAACGGCCGCCTTCACCGCGGGCCGCGGCGGCTGGTGGCGATTTGAGTCAAGCCAGCGCACGGTGACGATCACACGCAGCCTTCTCGAACCCATCGGACTCGGCGCACGCGACCGAACCTTCACCTTGCGCGAAATCACCGCGATCGTGCATCCGGAGGATCTGCGCATGGCCCTCGCCATCATGTCAGGCGACGTCTCCGGCGTCACCGAGGGCGCGGTCAGGCTGCGTCAGCCGCAAGGCGGCTGGTCGCGTGTCTATTTTCGCACGTCAGGAGAGGCGACGCGCTTCAATCGCGCCGGCGCGGTCTTCGATCTTTCGGCGGCGGCGACCGCAACGCCGGCGGCTGCGCTCGCTGAACTGCGTCTTAAAGATGCGATCGAGAGCATCCCCGACGCATTCGTCCTTTGGGACTCGCAAGGCCGCCTTGCGGCATGGAACCGCCGGTTCGCCGCCATCTTTCGCATCGACGCCAAGGCGCTCTCCGCCGGCAGGTCGGCGGATGACGTCGTCAAGGCGGCGCGGGCCGGCGGCGAGACCATCGCGCAATGGTTCGCCCCGGATGCGCCGATCGACGAGCAGAGCGTCGAGATCGACGTCGGGGGCGACCGCTGGCTGCGCGTCGCCCGCCGCCGCACGGCCGAGGGCGGCCTCGTCTGCGTCGCCTCGAACATCACCGACGTGAAGCGCCAAGCGCGCGCGCAGAAGAAGAAAGAGCGTGAGCTCGAAGCGACGGTGAGCGACCTCGAAGCCTCGCGCCGCGATCTTTCCGAGACGATGCGCAACTACGAAATTGAACGGCGCCGCGCCGAAGAGGCGAACCGCTCCAAGAGCGAGTTTCTGGCCAATATGAGCCACGAACTGCGAACGCCCCTGAACGCCATCAACGGCTTTTCAGAGATCATGCAGTCCGAACTCTACGGCCCGCTCGGCGATTCGAAATACCGGGAATATGTGAACGACATCCTGTCGAGCGGGCAGCATCTTCTCGAGCTCATCGACGATATTCTCGACATGTCGCGCATTGAGGCGGGCAAGCTGACGCTGGAGCCGAGACGCATCGAACTTGAACGGATTCTCGAAGAGAGCGTTCGTCTGGTCTCCAAGCGCGCGGCCGACGCCGGCGTCAAGCTGACCGCTAGCGTGGGGCATGCGCCCGCGGTGTTTGCGGACCCGCGCGCGGTGAAGCAGGTGTCGCTGAACCTTCTCTCCAACGCGATCAAATTCACGCCGACCGGCGGAGAAGTGACGCTGACTGCTGAAGCCGATCTCGACGGCGTGACCGTCATCGTCGCAGACAACGGGGCCGGCATTTCGAAAGAGAATCTCGCCCGGCTCGGTCAGCCTTTCGAACTGATCGAGGATCATTTCGGCAAGTCGCTTAAAGGCGCCGGGCTGGGGCTCGCGCTTTCAAAATCGCTGATGGAAATGCAAGGCGGCCTGCTCGCGATCGCAAGTCAGGCCGGGCGCGGAACGGTCGCCTGCGCCAGCTTCCCGCGCCGCCGCGACGCGCGCGTGCGCCTGCCGCAGTTCGTTCGCGCCGAAGCGCATGTGTTGACGGCCGGGCCGCCGCGCCCACCGGAGCCCAAGCGCATCGAAGCGGCGGAATAGAGTATTCACGCCAGGCGGACGGAAATAGGCCTCATGCTCACCCTCGTTATCGGCGACAAGAATCTGTCCTCATGGTCCCTGCGGCCCTGGCTGCTGATGAAGGCGAGCGGCGTTGCGTTTTCGGAACGCCTCATAAGGCTCGATCGTCCTGAGACCAGGAGCGAGATCGAAAAATATTCGCCGTCGGGGCGCGTGCCCTGCCTTGTCGACGGCGGGACGACGATCTGGGACTCGCTCGCCATCGCGGAACATCTCGCGGAAAAATTTCCTGAAAAGCTCCTATGGCCGAAAGAGCCGGAAGCGCGCGCGATCGCCCGGTCCGTCTCGGCCGAGATGCATTCCGGCTTTCAGGCGCTGCGCTCATTCTGGCCGATGAATTTTTCGCGCGAAGGCATGCGCCACATGACTAATGGCATTGGCGGCGATATCGCGCGGATCGCGGAAATCTGGGAATCCTGCAGGCGCGATTTCGGCGCCGGCGGGCCTTTTCTCTTCGGCCGCTTTTCGATCGCCGACGCCATGTATGCGCCGGTCGTTTCGCGGTTCCAGACCTACGGCCCGGTCGCCTTGCCGCCGCTCGCCGACGAGTGGCGCGCCATGATGTGGGCGCTTCCCGCGATGCGCGAATGGGGCGCCGCCGCGCGCGCCGAATAGGCGCTAACGAACGTCCGGATAGCGACGGTCCGCCGCGCGGTGAAACCCGAGCGTCCATAGGAAGCCGACCTTGAAATAGGTCCAGTTGGCCTTCAGCCCGCCCCAGGCGGCGATGCGGCGGTCGGAGGTGATGACAATCCGGTCGATAAGCCGGACGCGGCCGATGCGCGCCAGCTTCTCGCACAGATAAGCATCTTCCATGATCATCATTTGCGGATCGAGACCTCCGACGGCCCCGAAATCAGCCTTGCGGAAGAACATGGCGTGATCGCCGAAGAGCAGGCGAAGGCCCCGGAAGAAGCTGAAGGGACGGAAGAGCAGCGGGGCGTACCAGGTCTTGATCCAGTTGTGAAAGGTCGAGAACCATCGTGTCTTCAGGGGTCCCGCGATCACCGGCGTAAATCCGGCGAGCGCGGTTCCCGGATCGGCGAGGACTGCGG
>CAZGXT010000162.1:0-7030 GCA_964529675.1 uncultured Caulobacterales bacterium | reverse complement strand
GCGAGGATGCCCTGCAGTGATCGGTTACGATCATTGCAAGGGCGTATCAGGGAAAATCGCGTCCCCGGTTCCGGCGTCATCCCAAGGCTTGCCGACAGCGAGGACCCGGCATCCGTTTCGAGGCCGCACGGGATCAATCCCGGCGGGTTTTCCCTCGTAGCGCGCGGCCAACAAGTGTCGAACCGCGCGCCCAAACCAGATTGTCAAAGAGCCCCGCGGTTTCCCGCGGCCGAAAACGCAAAATCGCGCAGGAGTCATGGCCCCTGCGCGAACCGAAACTCTTACCTCCAATTCAAATCAAAGTCAACAGACAATCATGGTTAATACTTATGGTTAACGGCCGCCGGGCGCGGCGGCTCAACAACAGATTTCCCCGCCACCCGACCTACGCAAAGTAGTCCTGCAGCGGCGTCACGCTCAACGCGCCAGACCGCAGCGCCTCAATCGCCCGCACTGTCGAGCGGGCGCCGGTCGCCGTGGTGATGCAGGGGATCTTCTGGGCGAGCGCGGTCGTGCGGATCGATCGGCTGTCCTTGACCGACTGCGCGCCCTCGGTCGTGTTGAAGACCATCTGCACTTCGCCGTTCTTCAGCGCGTCGACGATGTGCGGGCGCCCTTCAAGCACCTTGTTGACCCGCTTCACGTCGAGCCCCTGCTGGCGGAGATAGGCGGCGGTGCCGTCCGTCGCGATGATCGAGAAACCCATGTCGAGGAGACGCCGGGCGGCGCCGACCATCACCGCCTTGTCGACGTCGCGAAGCGAGATGAAGACGCAGCCTTCGAGCGGAATGCGCGCGCCGACGCCGATGAGGCTCTTGGCGCGGGCCCGGTCGAAGTCGCGGTCGATGCCCATCGCCTCGCCGGTGGAGCGCATTTCGGGGCCGAGCACGGTGTCGACGCCGGGAAACCGCGCGAACGGGAAGACGACTTCCTTGACCGCGACATGGTCGAGATCGGACCGCTTGAGGTTGAGATCGGCGATCTTCGCCCCGGCCATGACCTTGACGCCGACGCCCGCGACGGCGAGGCCCACGGTCTTGGCGACGAAGGGGACGGTGCGCGAGGCGCGCGGATTGACTTCGAGGATGTAAATCTCGTCGCCTTTGATCGCATACTGAATATTGACGAGGCCGACGACGCGAAGCGCCTTGGCGAGCTTCGCCGTCTGCGCTTCCAGCTCGCGGATGATCGCATCGGGCAGGGAATAGGGCGGCAGCGAGCAGGCGCTGTCCCCGGAATGGACGCCAGCCTCCTCAATATGCTCCATGACGCCGGCGATGAACACGTCTTCGCCGTCGGCGATCGCGTCGACATCGACTTCAAGGGCGTTGTCGAGATAGCGGTCGAGGAGCAGCGGCGCTTCTTCGCTGATTTCGATCTGCGCGGTCGCGAGATATCGTTTCAGCGACTCCTCGTCGCGCACGATTTCCATCGCCCGCCCGCCAAGCACGTATGAGGGGCGCGTGACGAGCGGATAGCCCGCCTCCGCCGCCGCCGCGACGGCGGTCTCGCGCGAGGGCGCGGTGGTGTTCTGCGGCTGACGCAGCCCCAGCGCGGCGACGAGTTTCTGAAATCGCTCGCGGTCTTCGGCGAGATCGATCGCGTCGAACGACGTGCCGAGAATGGGAACGCCCTCATCGTCCAGCGCCTTGGCGAGTTTCAACGGCGTCTGCCCGCCATATTGAACGATGACGCCGAGAAGCGTTCCTTTCGTTTGCTCGACGCGCACGATCTCCAGCACGTCTTCGGCGGTCACAGGCTCGAAATAGAGACGGTCCGACGTGTCGAAGTCGGTCGAAACGGTCTCGGGATTGCAGTTGACCATGATCGATTCAACGCCGATGTCGGCGA
This sequence comes from uncultured Caulobacterales bacterium, assembly GCA_964529675.1. Taxonomy (GTDB): domain Bacteria; phylum Pseudomonadota; class Alphaproteobacteria; order Caulobacterales; family Parvularculaceae; genus Amphiplicatus. The sequence goes on along the minus strand of CAZGXT010000162.1, from coordinate 5,179 downwards.
GCGCGAAGGCCGCGTGACAGCAGCAATAGTCGAACTCGATCCCCTGGCCGATGCGGTTGGGCCCGCCGCCGAGAATGATGACCTTGCGGCGATCGCTCGGCTTGGCTTCGCATGCGGGCGCATCGCCGAACGGGACCTCATAGGACGAATACATGTAAGGCGTCTTCGCGGCGAATTCCGCGGCGCAGGTGTCGATGCGCTTGTAGACGGGCGTGACGCCAAGCGCCCGGCGATGGTTGCGGACTTCCCTTTCTGTTCCGCCGGCGAGCGCGGCGAGGCGCTTGTCCGAAAAGCCCATCGCCTTCACGGCGCGGAGCGCGCTGGGGTCGGCGGGAACGCCGTTCGCGGCGATATCGGCTTCGGCGGCGATGATGGCGGCGAGCTGGTCGATGAACCACGGATCGTAATGCGTGATGGCGTGAACCTGCTCGATGGCGAGGCCCTGGCGCAGCGCTTCGGCCGCGACGCGGAGCCGGTCAGGCGTCGGGCTCGCGAGCGCGGCGCGGAAGGCGTTGGCGTCATCGCCCTGACCAAGGCCCGGCACGTCGATCGGATCGAGGCCTGAAAGGCCTGTTTCGAGGCTCCTGAGGGCCTTCTGCAACGCCTCGGGGAAAGACCGGCCGATCGCCATCGCTTCGCCGACGGATTTCATCGCCGTTGTGAGGTAGGGCTCTGATCCTGGAAACTTTTCAAAGGCGAAGCGCGGAATCTTGACCACGACATAATCGATCGTCGGCTCGAAGGCGGCCGGCGTTGCGCCGGTGATGTCGTTCTCGAGTTCGTCAAGCGTGTAGCCGACGGCGAGCTTTGCCGCGACGCGCGCGATCGGGAACCCCGTCGCTTTCGAGGCGAGGGCGGAGGACCGCGACACGCGCGGGTTCATCTCGATGACGACGAGGCGGCCGTTGTCAGGATTGATCGCGAACTGCACGTTCGAGCCGCCGGTCTCGACCCCGATCTCGCGCATCACCGCGAGGCTGGCGTTGCGCATGATCTGGAATTCCTTGTCGGTCAGCGTCAGGGCCGGCGCGACCGTGATGGAATCCCCGGTGTGAACGCCCATCGGGTCGAGATTTTCGATCGAGCAGACGATGATGCAGTTGTCCGCGCGGTCGCGGACGACCTCCATCTCGAATTCCTTCCAGCCGAGAAGGCTCTCGTCGATCAGCACCTGACCGACGGGCGAGGCGTCGATGCCCATCCGCAGGATCTGCTCGAATTCCTCGCGGTTATAGGCGATGCCGCCGCCGGTGCCGCCGAGCGTGAAGGCCGGGCGGATGACGGCGGGAAGGCCGACCGTGTCGATCAGTCTTTGCCCCTCCGCCACGCCGGTGACGCGGTCATAGCCGACGACGACGCCGTTATTGACGACGGGCGGCGAGGAGACGATCACGGAGCGCGGGCTTTCAAGGCCGATCGCATCCATCGCCTTGCGGAACTTTTCCCTGTCTTCGGCCTTTTCGATGACGTCGGCGCGCGCGCCGATCATCTCGACATCGTGCCGCTTCAGGGCCCCGTTGCGCTCAAGCTCCAGCGCGGTGTTGAGGGCGGTCTGCCCGCCCATGGTCGGCAACAGCGCAAAGACGCCCGGGCAGTTCGCCCGCTCGCGCTCGATGATCTTCTCGACGAATTCCGGCGTGATCGGCTCGACATAGGTCGCGTCGGCGAGCTCCGGGTCCGTCATGATCGTCGCCGGATTGGAGTTGACGAGGATGACCCGGTAGCCCTCTTCCTTCAGGGCCTTCACCGCCTGCACGCCCGAATAATCGAATTCGCAGGCCTGGCCGATGACGATCGGCCCCGCGCCGATGATGAGGACGGAGTGGATGTCGGTGCGTTTCGGCATCGGCGCTCGCGTGAACGGGCGCCGGGCGGAACGCGACCGGCGCGGAGGAACTTTGATTCGGGCTAAGCGGGCCTCATAGGCGAAAGCGGCGGCGAGGGAAAGCAGTTCTTTCCGCCGCGGCGCCATCTTTCCCCATGTGGAGAAAACCCGCTTCAGCCCCACGCCGACGCAGCTTTAGGTCGGGGACCGGCAGTATCGGGAAGCAGGTGGAGCCATGGCGGACGGATCGGCGAACATCGCGGCAGGCGTGACCACGGTCGCGGGCGAGCGGCTGAAGTCGTTCCTCGACCGGGTCGAACGGCTGGAAGAGGAAAAGTCGACCATCGCCGGCGACATCAAGGAAGTCTTCGCCGAAGCCAGGGGCGAGGGCTACGACACCAAGACGATGCGCAAGATCATCCGCCTGCGGAAGATGGACAAGGCCAAGAGGCAGGAGGAAGAGGCGCTCCTCGACCTCTATCTGTCGGCGTTGGGGGAGTGAAGCGTTGCGCTGCTAAGGCCGCTCGCGTTCCGGTGGAAACTGTTCGCGGTCATGGGCGACGGCAAGGACGTAGAGATTAATCGCGTCCACGATCTCGCATATGACGATGTAACTGAAGCACCCCAAGGCAAAGCGGCGGCTTACGCGCTCCGCTTCACCTCAAGCCCGTGCTCGCGGAGTTTGCGGTAGAGCGTCGAGCGGCCCATGCCGAGGCGGCGGGCGACTTCCGACATGCGCCCGTCATAGGTGTCGATCGCAAGCTGGATGAGGTCTCGTTCAATCGCCTCGAGCGTGCGCAAATGTCCGTCGCGATCGAAGACGTCGACATTCTCGAACGCCGTCGATGAGTTGCCGGCGAGCGGGCGCGGCGCAGGGGCCGGCGCCGGCGCTCCGGCGTCGAGATCATCGAGGACGGGCGGGCCCATGTCGACGCCGGCGGCTTCGAATTCGGCCGCGAGCAGCGGGAAGTCGCGCGCGGTTAGGTACGGCGTCTCTGCGAGCACGACAGCGCGGAAGATCGTGTTTTCAAGCTGGCGCACATTGCCCGGCCATGGCTGGCGCATCAGCACGGAGAGGACTTCGTGCTGCACGCCCCGCACGTCGCGGCGTTCCTCGGCATTGTAGCGCTGGATGAAATGATCGACGAGCGCCGGCACGTCCTCCGCACGCTCGCGCAGCGGCGGAACGTGGACGGGGAAAACATTGAGGCGATAAAAAAGGTCCTCGCGGAAGCGGCCGGTTTTCACCTCGTCCGCCAGATCGCGGTTGGTCGCCGAAATGACGCGCACGTCGACCTTCACGGGGCGCTTCGAGCCGATCGGATCGACCTCGCTTTCCTGCAGGACGCGCAGGAGTTTCACCTGCATGTCAGCGGGAAGTTCGCCGACTTCATCGAGGAAAATGGTCCCGCCGTCGGCTTCCTGGAATTTGCCGATATGACGTTGATGGGCGCCGGTGAAGGAGCCCTTCTCGTGGCCGAAGAGGATGCTCTCGACGAGGTTTTCGGGAATGGCGCCGCAATTGACGGTGATGAAGGGCCGGCCTGCGCGTTCCGACGAGCCCTGGATGGCGCGCGCGATCATCTCCTTGCCGACGCCGGACTCGCCGGTGATGAGGATCGGGATATTCGACGCCGCCGCCCGTTCGCCGAGGCGCTGCACGTTCCTCAACGCTGCGCTCTGGCCGATGAGGTCGGCGAAAGCCATCGAACCCTCGCGCTTGCGCTTCAGGCGCGAGACCTCGCCCTTCAGCGTCGAGAGATTGAGCGCATTGTTGATCGAGACGACGACGCGTTCCGGGCTCGCCGGCTTCACAAAGAAATCAGCAGCGCCGTTCTGCATCGCCTCGACGACGGTGTCGATGCCGCCCTGCGCAGTGAGCACGATGACCGGCAAGTCGTCGCGATAGGATTTCGCGCGCTTCAGCGTCTCCATGCCGCCAAGGCCGGGCATCCTGAGGTCGAGCATCACGAGCGCGACGTCCTGCCCCTGTTCGCCCTGCAAAAGCTGGAGCGCGTTCTCGCCGGACTCGGCCTGCAGCACGGGATAGCCGGCCTTTTCGCACACGGCGCGCATCAGCCGGCGCTGCGTCGGATCGTCGTCGACGATGAGAATGGTTTTGGACGTCACTGCAGCGGCCCCTCGGGTCAGGTGAAACAGGAAAACACCGGTTTAAGGGGGGCGGGGTTAAGGTTCGCTTTAAACCGTTTCATTCCGGGAAAAGGCGGCGGGCGTTAGGGAGTTGTTCACGGGTTGGGGCGGCGCGCGGTTCCCTCTCCCGCTCGTGCCTAAGAGAGGTTAGGGGAGTGGCGACAAGGCGCGCTGGACACCCAGATGACAGACTCTTCCGATCACATCCGACCCATCGAACATATGAACGGCGTGGCGCCGCCGGCGCCGGACTGGTTCGCGCGCGCGATCGCGCAGCCGTCTGAAGAGGGCGAAGTCGAGGTCGCCGGCGCGCGCATCCGCTATTCGGCGTGGGGCGAGGCGGGGCGGCGGGGACTGGTGTTCATTCACGGCGGGCGCGCGCACCGGAACTGGTGGCGGCCTTTTGCGCCGGCCTTCACGGACCATTATCGCGTCGTCGCGTTCGACATGTCCGGGATGGGCGACAGCGACTGGCGCCCCACCTATAACGTCAATGAATCGATCGACGAGCTGTTCGCGGTCATCGATCACTCAGGCGCGGCGAAGGGCGGGCGCCCGATCGTCGTCGGCCATTCCTTCGGCGGCTGGGTGACGCTCGCTGCGGTCGAACGACAAGGCGAGCGCCTTCTCGGCGCGGTCGTGATCGACAGCCCGATCGGCAAGCCGGACCCGGACGAGGGTTACACGATCCTAAAGCGCCGCGCGCTTGACGCCGAGACGAAGGCGAACCGCATCTACGCCTCGATCGAGGAGCCGATCGCCCGCTTCCGGTTTCTGCCGAACCAGCCGGCGAGCGAGGTTTATCTCGTCGATTACATCGCCCGGAACGGCCTGACGCGCGCGCCCCGCCCCGAAGGCGGGACGGGGTGGACTTGGAAGTTCGATCCCGCGCACGGAAAGAATTTCGAGATCCACTACGAGCGCGATCTGTTCCTCGCGGCGCGCTGCCCGCTCGCCTTTGTCTATGGCGAGGCGTCGGCATTCGCGACGGGGGAGGGGTTCGAGCACCTGAAGCAGCAGACGAAGGGCCGCTCGCCCTTCATCGTGATGCCGACCGTGCACCATCACCTGATGTTCGAACAGCCGATCGCCTTCGTCTCGACGCTGAAAACGCTGCTGACCTGCTGGCCGGTCAGGGTGGGGAATTGAAAGCGCGCCGGATCGCTCAAGAATTTTCTTGAGAAGTCGGAGGAGCCTTTGATG
>CAZGXT010000161.1:0-7049 GCA_964529675.1 uncultured Caulobacterales bacterium | reverse complement strand
GCATGCGCGTCATGCCGCCGACGAGAATGACTTCCTCGATGTCGGCGGCGGTGAGCCCTGCGTCCTTGAGGGCGGCGCGGCAGGGCTCGACCGTTTTCTTGATGAGGTCCTCGACGAGGCTTTCGAGCTTGGCGCGGGAAAGCTTCATGGCGAGGTGCTTCGGCCCGGTCTGGTCCGCGGTGATGAAGGGCAGGTTCACCTCGTACTGCGCGGTGGTCGACAGCTCCTTCTTCGCCTTTTCGGCTTCTTCCTTCAGGCGCTGCAGGGCGAGCTTATCCTTGCGCAGGTCGATGCCCTGATCCTTCTTGAACTCGTCCGCGAGGTAATCGACGAGGCGCATGTCGAAATCTTCCCCGCCGAGGAAGGTGTCGCCGTTCGTCGCCAGCACTTCGAAGACGCCGTCTCCGATTTCGAGAATGGAGATGTCGAAGGTGCCGCCGCCGAGGTCGTAAACGGCGATCTTCTTGCCGTCCTTTTTCTCAAGGCCGTAGGCGAGCGCCGCCGCGGTCGGTTCGTTGATGATGCGCAGGACTTCAAGACCGGCGATCTTGCCGGCGTCCTTGGTCGCCTGGCGCTGCGCGTCGTTGAAATAGGCGGGAACGGTGATGACCGCCTGGGTCACCGGTTCGCCGAGATAGGCCTCGGCGGTTTCCTTCATTTTCTGGAGGATGAACGCCGAGATCTGCGAGGGCGCGAACTTTTCGCCGCGGCTTTCCACCCAGGCGTCGCCGTTCGGGGCCTTTGAAATCTTGTAGGGGACAAGGCCGATATCCTTGGCGACCATCGGGTCCGAGAAGGGGCGCCCGATCAGGCGCTTGATCGCAAAGAAGGTGTTTTCAGGGTTCGTCACCGCCTGGCGCTTGGCCGGCTGCCCGACGATCCGCTCGCCATCCGCCGTGAAGGCGACGACCGAGGGGGTCGTGCGCGCGCCCTCGGCGTTTTCAATGACCTTCGGCTGTTTGCCTTCCATGACCGCGACGCAGCTGTTGGTCGTGCCGAGGTCGATGCCGATTACCTTGCCCATATCTATGTCTCCGTTGAGCGGACCGTCCCGTAACTTCGAACCCTTCGCTCAGCGGTCGAAACGGACAGTCCCCAAGTCCATGGTTTTGCGAGGATAGACGCCCCAGAAAGCGTCCTGTTCGCCGCGAGATATAGGAAACCCCGAGAAGGCTGCAACCCGAGGTCAGGGCGAGGCCGGCTGATTTTTCGTCACGGCGTAGAGAACATAGTCGGGCCGCGCGAGCAGCGGGGCCGCGCCGGCGAGGTCCGGCGCCGGCCCGTCCTCTCCGCGCATATAAAGGACATGGGTGAAGGCGGACGGCCAGTCGTCATAATAATTCTGCGCCCAAAGCCCGTTGTCGGCCGCCGGGGAGGGCGCAGCCGCAGCCTCGGCGAGCGCCGTGAGGTCGGGGCGCCGGCCGGCCGGGAGATGCCGGGCGCGCCATTCGGGCCGGACCCCCACGGGCGAGGTATTGGTGAAGAGGGAGGGGACAAAGGCGTCCCTTTCGATGACCGCCAGCGCGCCTGCGTGATTGGCGAGCCGGAGGCCGGCGCCCGGCGCGAACGCCTGCAGCAGTCGCGCGCCTTCCGGCAGCCGGGCGAGGTCGGCCCGCAGGCGGTCGTGGAAGGCGTCGGCGGCCGCCATTTTCGCCGAGCCGTGCTGGGCCTGAAGAAGTAGGACGGCGCCGAGGAGCGGCGCGAAGACCGCGCGGGCCCTGATCGCCTGCGGCGCGAAGCGAACAGAGGCCGCGAGCAGAACGAGCAGCGCCGGACCGAAGCGGAAATGGAGGCCCCAGATGCCGGCGACGTGCTCCGGCGTCGCCATCATCAGCGCGAACACGCCGGCGCACACGACCGCCATGCGGCGATCGACGGCAAGCGCCCCGGTCCTCAGCCCGGCGCCTAACCCTGCGAGCAGCGCCGCGAAGGAGACAAACGCCGTCACGACGGCGGGGGCGTCGCCGTAATAGCGGAACATCGACAGCAGCACGGCGCCGCGCGAGGCTAGAAAGTCCGTAGGCGCATCAACGGCCCTGAGGCCGCCGCCTTCCTGCGCCAGCGCCAGCGCGAGGAGAAGGAGCGCCGGCAGAAACGCCAGCGCGTCGATAAGAAAAAGCCGCCGCAGCAGGCCCGTCCGATCCTCACGCGGCGCAAACGCGGCGCCCGCAAGCTCCCACGTCAGGACGAGAAAGCCGAAGAACAGAAAGCCGAGCGCGTGCGCCCCGAGAAGAACGAGCGAGACCGGCGCGAAGAGGAGCGCGCGGCGCGCGCCCGGCGCCGATCCGATCCAGGCCGCGAAGGCGAACAGCGCAAGGCCCGACGCGGCGATGAAATTGATGAAGCCGAACTCGAAATTGAGCGAGAAAACGCCGGCGAAGCCGATCGCGGGCAGCCATCCCGCCGCCGCGCCGTGCAGTCGGCGCGACAGCGCAAAGCCGGCGAGCGGCCCCAGGATCACGGCCGCCGCAGCAGCGATCGCGCCGGCGCCCGCAACGCCCGCCAGCGGCGCCAGCAGCGTCGCGACGATATCCATGTAGAGGTCAGGAATGAGGCCCGGCCGCACCTCGTAATAGCGCGCAAGCGTTTCTGACTGCGCGAGCGTCGCTTCAATATGAACGCGCGCAAGGTGATTGATGTAATCGCCTGCGACGCCGAGCGGATAGAGCGCGAAGAGCGCACAGAAAAGCGCCGAAAGGACCGCCGCAACAGCGACAGAATCAGCCGCGCGACCGGCGGCGCTCCGCGGGGCGAGCGTCATCGCCTTCATCGCGGCCGCGCCAGCAGCAGAACGAACGGAAACGAGGTCCAGCAGCGCTCGACCTCCGCAAAAGGATCGACAAAGGCCGCGAAACTTTGCGGGTCCCAGTGATTGACGTGTTCCGGGTGGTTCCCGAAGCGCAGGATGTCGCGCCCGCGCGCGAAATTGGCGAGCCGGAACCACGGCTCGTGCGGGACGGTCAGCAGGAGCCTGCCGGAACATAGCGCCGCGAGGCGCTCAAGGAAGCGCGCCGGCGACGGCAAATGCTCGAGCACCTGCGAGGCGAGGACGAGATCGAAGCGCTGTCCGTCAGGCGGAAGGCTGAAGATGTCCGCCTCCCTGAAGGCGAGCTGGGGATGGCGCGCTCGCGCCTCGGCGATCGCCTCCGCCCGGAGATCGACGCCGAGATACCCCTCAAGCGCGACGCCGCGCGCGATCAGGCGGTCGAGAAGAAGGGCTTCGCCGCAGCCGAAGTCGAGAAGGCTCTGCGGCGCGCAGGCGCTGATGGTCTCCGCAAGCTGGTCGTGAAAGGCCCCGAGGCTTAAGCGCTGGAGCGGATTGCGGTCCTGGTATTTTCGCCGGTGTCGCTCGGCGGTGTCGCGCCGGATGGTGGTGTTTGCGGCCATGATCGGGGTCCGTTGCTGTGATCTGCGTCCCTGAGCAGCGCCGCCGCCTGACGCAGGCGCCGGATCTCAGGCGCGAGCGCCGCGCCGGAGGCGACGTTGACCGTCGAGCGTACGGTCCATTGGGGGCGCCCGCCGCTCGCCTGGCGCTGGATGAATTCGCCGAGCAGGCCGACGGTGAAGAACTGGAGCGAGCTGACGGCGAGGAGAATGCCGAGGAAGAACAGCGGGCGATCGCCGATCGGCCCGGCCCCGGCGAACCATAAAACCGTCAGATAGCTGAGGATCAGGAAGCCGCACGCGCCGAGGACGGCGCCCGCAAGGCCGAAAACGTGCAGCGGGCGCGTCTGGTAGCGCGTGTTGAGGATGACCGTTGCGAGATCGAGCGCGCCCTTGAACAGGCGGCTCGCCCCGAATTTCGACCGCCCAAATCGGCGCGCGCGATGATTGACCGCGACCTCGCCGATGCGGAAGCCCCGCCAATGCAGCAGCACCGGAATGAACCGGTGCAGTTCGCCATAGAGCGCGAGATCGTCGAGCGCCTCGGCGCGATACGCCTTGAAGCCGCAATTGAAGTCGTTGAGCCTGACGCCGCTGACGCGGCTGACCACGGCGTTGAAGATCTTCGAGGGCGCGGTTTTGTCGAGCGGGTCCTGGCGGCGCTGTTTCCAGCCGGAAACGACGTCAAACCCCTCATCAAGGCGCGCCAGAAACTTCGCCATCTCGGCCGGATCGTCCTGGAGATCGGCGTCCATCGTGAAGACGACGTCGCCCGACGCCGCGCGAAAACCTGCATCGAGCGCGGCGGCCTTGCCGAAATTGCGGCGGAACTCGATCAGGCGGACATTCGGGCGCGCCTGTGCGATGGCGGCCAGCGCCGCCTGCGAGCCGTCGGTCGAGCCGTCATTGACGAAAATGATCTCATGGGACGCGCCGATCAGGGCGGCGGCGGCGTCAATCTCGCCGACGAGGACGCCGAGGCTTTCGGCCTCGTTGAATAAAGGCACGACGATCGACAGCCGCGGCCTTGCGGCGTCGGTCGTTCGCTGCGCCGGCTCGTTTTTCGCCTCCAAGGCGCGCTCCCTTGCGGCAGGCGCGCTTACCCCGCCCTGCACCCTGCCGGAACACTGGTGCCGAACGGTTAATGAAAGCGTAAGCAAGGGCGCAGGGGCGCTGCGGCGCGGCTTGAAGGCGGACGCCCCCGGGTCACGGATTTGTTCCTTGCCGGGTGCGACGCAGCGGGGCAAGGGAGCAATCGGCCGTTCGGCCTTTGGGGGCGATTAGGGAGATGATCATGGTTCGCCGACGGACGCTGCGCGCGCACGCCGCCTTCCTTTTACACACCGCGACGTTGATCGCGCCGGCCGGCCTCGCCGCCCAGGAAGACGCCGACGTCATTACGGTGACCGCGCAGAAGCGCGAACAGAACCTTCAGGACGTGCCGCTCTCCGTCGACGTCCTAAAGGACAGCGAGCTCGACAACATCCGCGCAGGGGGACGGGATATTCTTTTCCTCGCCGGTCGGAGCCCCAGCGTTTTCGCCGAAGCGTCGTCGGGGCGCACCTTCCCGCGCTTTTACATCCGCGGTCTCGGCAACACTGATTTTGATCTCAACGCCAACCAGCCGGTGAGCCTCGTCTATGACGAGGTCGTTCTCGAAAATCCGATCCTCAAGGGCTTCCCCGTCTTCGACCTCGATCGCATCGAGGTGCTGAGAGGCCCGCAAGGGACGCTGTTCGGGCGCAACACGCCGGCCGGCGTCATCAAGTTCGAAAGCGCCAAGCCGACCGACGAATTTGAAGGCTACGGCCGCGTCGCCTACGGAAGGTTCAACACCGTCGACGCCGAGGGCGCCGTCTCCGGGCCGCTCTCCGACACGCTGTCGGCGCGCCTTTCGACGCTGTTCCAGCGCCGCGACGATTTCGTCGACAATCAGTTTGCGGAGGATTTTCCGGGCGCAGTCGCGGGCGACGGCGCGAACGGCTTTGAGGAGTTCACCGAGTTCGCCGGGCGCCTCCAGTTCCTGTGGTCGCCGTCGGACGACTGGTCGACCCTTTTCAACATTCACGGGCGCCGGCTCGACGGCGGATCGCGGCTGTTCCGCGCCAATATCATCGAGCCGGGCGTCGGCGGCCTTGTCGCCGGCTTTGAACGCGGCGAGACGGCGCAGGACGCGACCCAGCGCCTCGACGTCTACAATTTCGGCGTCAGCGCGAAAACCGACTGGGACGTCGGCGCCGGCGTCCTCACGTCGATCTTCAGTTACGACACCGTCGGCATAACCGCGCGCGGCGACGTCGACGGCGGCTTCGGCGCCGCCTTCGCCCCGCCGTCCGGCCCCGGCTTCATCCCGTTCCCGGCGGAAAGCGCCGATAACATCACCGGCCATCACCAGACGACGAGCGAAACCCGCTTCGCCTTCAATCCGGTGCGGAACGTCGACTCGACCATCGGCGTCTTTTTCTTCAAGGAGAATCTCGAGCTTGAAAACCTCTCCTTCGACACGCTGTCGGCGGGCGCGGAGAACGGGCGCGCGATCCAGGACCAGGAAACGTTCGCCTTCGCGGCCTTCGCCTCGTCAAGCTGGGCCGTGACGCCGCAATTGACGCTGCAGGGCGGCGTGCGCCTGTCGGTCGAGGACAAGGACTTCGTCGCCGAACGCCTCGTGGGTCCGTTCGGCTCCGGCACGCTGGGGCCCGTCGCCGTCACTCTCGACGACACCAATCTGTCGGGCGACGCGTCGGCGACCTGGGCGTTCACCGAATCCGTCAGCGCCTTCGTGCGCTATTCTCGCGGCTTCCGCGCGCCGAACGTGCAAGGGCGCATCGTCTTCGGCGACGCCGTCACCACCGCCGACACCGAGACGATCGATTCGATCGAAGCCGGACTGAAGACGACGTTCTGGAACGGGCGTGGACGGATCAATGCGACGGGCTTTTACTATCGCACGAAAGACCAGCAACTGACCGCCGTCGGCGGCGCCGGAAACTTCAACCAGCTTCTCAACGCCGACGCCGTCGTCGGATCGGGGTTCGAACTGGATGCGGCGTTCAATCCGACGGACGCGCTGGAGCTGACCGCCGGCGTCTCGCTCAACAATACGCGCATCGACAGCCCGGGCCTTGAAGTCGGGATTTGCGGCGCGCCCTGCACCGTGCTCGACCCGATCGCGATTTCGGGCAACGCCCTCATCGACGGCAATTCCCTGCCGCAGGCGCCGCGCTGGATCGCCAACTGGACGGCGCGCTATGGCGTCCCGGTTTCGGGCGGCGAGCTCTACGTCTTCACCGACTGGGCGTATCGCAGCCGCATCAATTTCTTCCTCTATGACAGCGTCGAGTTCCAGGACGACGACGAACTCATCGGCGGCGTCCGCATCGGCTGGGCCCGCGAGGACGGCTGGGAGCTCTCCGCCTACGGACGCAACATCCTCAACGACGTCTCGATCGCCGGCGCGATCGATTTCAACAATTTCTCCGGCTATGTGAACGAGCCGCCGCTATGGGGCGTCGAAATCGCCCGGCGGTTCTGATCCGCGTCAACGCGTTAACCATAAGCATTAACCATGATTATCGCTTGACTTTGATTTGAATTGGATCTAAAGTCCGAAGATCGCGCGGGGGCCCTGTCTCCCGCGCGATTTCGCGTTTACGGCCTGCCGAAAG
>CAZGXT010000160.1:0-7203 GCA_964529675.1 uncultured Caulobacterales bacterium | reverse complement strand
CCGCCTCCAGATTCCCCGCCGGTGTCGTTCAAAAAATCTTTACAAACGGGTGAAACGTTCCTATGTGCGCGTTTCTCGTCAGACCCATGGGACCTCTCCGCAAGTTTGGCGTCTTGTTTCGGTCTAACCTGCGAGGTTCCATGAGATGGACAGACACCAGTCTGCGCTTGCGCTGGTCCTAGCGGACCAGCCTGAACTGCCCGTTCACGCTTTGCGCCCGCATGCCGCCCAGAAGGCGGCGGACTTCTTTGTGCGCAATTTTCCGGGCGATGTGCTTTACGCAGTCAAGGCGAACCCCCATCCGGCGATCATCGACGCCGTATGGGCCGGGGGCGTGCGCTCTTTCGACGTCGCCTCGCTGCCCGAGATCGAGCTTGTAGCCGGCCGTTTCCCGGAGGCGCGCCTCGCCTTCATGCACCCGGTGAAGTCGCGCCTCGCCATCCGCCGGGCCTATTTCGACTATGGCGTCCGGATTTTCGTCCTCGACAGCCTCGATGAGCTCGACAAGATCATCAGGGAGACGAACGGGGCGAAGGACCTTCACCTCGTCGTGCGCCTCTCGGTGTCTTCCGACTACGCCCAGCACAAGCTGAACGGGAAATTCGGCGTCTCGGGTCCTGAAGCCGTGCAGCTGCTGCGTCAGGCGCGCGCTTCTGCTGAGGAGCTTGGCGTCTCGTTCCATGTCGGCTCGCAGTGCATGCGGCCCGAGGCCTATCGCGCGGCGATGGAAATCGCCTCCGACCTCATCCGCCAGGCGCAGGTGACGGTCGACATCGTCGATGTCGGCGGCGGCTTCCCGGTCGCCTATCCGGGCCTCACCCCGCCCCCGCTCGAAACCTATATCGAGGCGATCGCCAAGGCGTTCGAGGACATGCCGGTGCTGCAGAACGCCGATCTCTGGTGCGAGCCGGGCCGGGCGCTCTGCGCCGAGGCGGGCAGCCACATCGTGCGCGTCGAGCTTCGCAAGGGGAACGCGCTCTACCTTAACGACGGCGCCTATGGCGCGCTGTTCGACGCGGCGCATGACGGGCTCGTCTACCCGACGCGCCTCCTGCGCGCGAAGAAGGGCCCGCGCCGGGTCGTGAAGCCGTTCAAGCTTTACGGGCCGACCTGCGATTCGATCGACACGCTGAAGGGGCCGTTCATGCTGCCCTCCGACGTGCACGAGGGCGACTATATCGAGTTCGGCCAGACGGGCGCTTACGGCGCGGCGCTGGCGACGCGGTTCAACGGCTTCGGCGACTATGTCGAAGCGATCGTCGAGGACGCGCCGCTGATGTCGGTCTACGGCGAGGTCGAGCAGGAAAACGTCGTCGCGATGGCGCCTGCCAAGGCGGCGAAGGGCTAAGGGCGCCGGAGCGTTCAAATTCAGATGCGCATAAATTTGCCCCTAAGGATACTTTTTTACCCTTAGGGGCATTTTTTCGTCTAAAGTAGCTCACGGTCGGAAAGCCCGGCCGCAAGCTCCCAGGACGGAATGCAAAGCGCACTTCATTTTCCGTTGAATGAAATACTCGGCAGTCGCGCAACCCTCCTCGTTATGCGTGCGCTGACGAGGCATGGCGGGGAAATGTCGGTCACATTGATCGTCGCACACACCGGCCTGTCCAAACGCAGCGTCCATCACGCGCTTTCAATGTTGGAATCGATGCGCGTCGTGCAATCGCTCGGAACCAGCCGGGCGCGACTCTACAAAGAGCGAGAAGACCATCCGCTTCGCGAGCCGCTGGCGGCCCTATTTAAGGCGGAGGAAGATCGATATCGCGCAATCCTCGCCGCCGCAGGACAAATCGCCGACGCCGACAAGGCGATCTCGGCGGTCTGGCTTTACGGCAGCGTCGCGCGCAATGAAGACACGCCGCGAAGCGACGTCGATCTGGCGTTAGTCGTAACAGAAGGCGCCGCCGCGACGAGCGAAGCGGTCTACCGTGAAAGACTTTCCGCAGTCGAAGAGCTTTACGCCTTCAACGCTTCAGTCATCGCTCTTGAAACCGCCGACATCGAACGATTGAAACGGGATGCGGACCCCTGGTGGGCGAGCCTCGTCAGAGACGCGCATGCGATTCGCGGCGAGCGGCCTGATCAGCTGTTTCGAAGAAGCACGCGCGGCCGGACTTCCACATGACCCGACTTGGTTCGCCGAAAAAGGCGAAACTCAACGACGCTTCCGGGCGACTCGCCAAGGCGCGCGCCTACCAAAAAGCGGCGAAGGACGGATTGGAACTTTGGGAAGAAGGCGATCTCGCCGACCCCATCATTTCAAGCATTGTCTTGGCCGCGGTCGGTTACGCGGACGCGGTGACGGCGAGACTGGTCAACCAAATAAACCAAGGAGATCATGATGGCGTCGTTCCCTTGCTGGCGAAGGCGGCTGGAGCGCGCTTTAATTTGACAGACCGACGTCGGCTCGAACGGATCTTAAAGGAGAAAGCCGAAGCGCAGTACGGCGCGAGGCCGGGCAGAAAAGCGACTGCCGATGAACGTTTCGCCGATCTTGAAAAATTCGCTGCGTGGGCGGAAGCCCTGCTTAAGAGCCGGTGACGTTAAGCCCTTGCATCGCGCTCCCCCTGCCCTATATAGCGCCCTCATTCGCTACGGCCCTCCGCGCATCCTCATGATGCGGCCCGGATCCGGTGTTCCACTGGACGATAAGGACCGAGTCCCATGACCAAACCCAAAGACAACCGCAAGGCTGAGCTGCTCTCGACCGAGATCGAGCATATCGACGTCACCAAGTTCGACGCGCGCCCGATCATCGACGCCTGGGGCAAGATGAGCTTCACCTCGCGCGATGCGGCGCGCGCCGCGCAGATCCTCAACATGGCGCTCGCCGACACGTCGTGCTCGCCCTGGCTCATCATGGCCGGATCGACCGGCGCCGGCGGCTGCCTCCACGTCTGGCGCGATATGGTCGAGTACAACATGATCGACGCAGTCGTCGCCACCGGCGCCTCGATCATCGACATGGATTTCCTCGAAGCGCTCGGCTTCAAGCACTACCAGGCGAACGAGGTGCCGGACGACAACACCCTGCGTTCGCTCTACATCGACCGCATCTACGACACCTATATCGACGAGGAGGAGCTCCAGCACGTCGATCACACGATCTACGAGATCTGCGAACGGCTCGAGCCGCGTCCCTATACGTCGCGTGAGTTCATCCACGAGCTCGGCAAGTGGCTCGCGACCGGCAACGCCAAGAAAAAGGACTCGCTGATCCAGCGCGCCTATGAAAAGGGCGTGCCGATCTTCGTGCCGGCGTTTTCTGACTGCTCCGCGGGCTTCGGAATCGTCAAGCACCAGGTCGAACGCCGCAAGGCCGGCAAGCCCTATATGACGATCGATTCCGGCGGGGATTTCCGCGAGCTGACGGAAATCAAGCTCGCCGCCGGCACGACCGCGCTCTTCATGGTGGGCGGCGGGGTGCCGAAGAACTTTGCGCAGGACACCGTCGTCTGCGCCGAGATCCTCGGCCATGAAGACGTCGAAATGCACAAATACGCCGTGCAGATCACGGTCGCCGACGTGCGCGACGGCGCCTGCTCCTCTTCGACGCTGAAAGAGGCGGCGAGCTGGGGCAAGGTGTCGACCGTGCACGAACAGATGGTGTTCGCGGAAGCGACGAGCGTCGCGCCGCTGATCGTCTCCGACGCCTATCATCGCGGCCACTGGAAAACCCGCGAGCCGCGGCGCTGGGCGAAGCTGTTCGCTTAGCGCGGCTGCAAAAAAGCAGCGCCCGGTTTTTTGCGAAATCGCGCGACCAAACAAGAGACCAGCGCAAATCGCCGATTCCGAATTCTTGCGATTTGCGCTAGGCGATGTAGAAGATTTGAGATGATTGAGGGCGCGCCGGCGGCGCGCCCTTTTTCTTGTGCCGTATGCGGACGATGCGAAACAGCGCGCAACCGGCGACATAGAGGAGCATGAGGTCGAAGAGCCTGTTCATCCAGAATGCCGACCACCAGTGATCGAGCGCCATGACAGCGTTCATGAGATGAAGCGCAAGCGAGCAATACATCAGGACGAGGAGCGGCAACTGGATGTACCGACTGCGGCAGCAGGCGGCGATCAGGCCCGTTTCAATGACGCAGATGAGGGCGTAACCCCAAGTCCATCCGTTTTGGGCGAGAGCGAAGTACCAGAACTGCGAAAGAAGCCACCCCGCGCCGAGAACCACCGCGGCGGCGCGGAGCGTTTCCTGTCGTGCGGCCGCAGACAAGGTCGCAACAGCGGCCAGCGCTGTCGCGTAGAAAGCAATGGTTATCCAATCCCAAGAATTGATCTGACGACCTCCGCAGGCGGATTTTTCCCCGTGCCGCCGCCGTTCGCTTCAAAGAAGCGCAAACCCGCCGCGAGCGCGGACGCCTCCAGCGCCGCATGCGCCTTGCTCGTCACATCCGCGAGGTGAACGAGCGCGTTTGAGATGTCCGCATAGGCTTTCATGGTTGCCTCGGCGTTAACCTTGTCGGCCGCCGACGCCGCAGTCGCCGAGCCCGCAGCCACGAACGCGGCGAGACCTGCGAGTTTTTTCTCAAATTTTAGAAGCTGGACCTGCTCTTTACGAACATCTTTAGTCATCCGTTAGCTCCGATTGGCTACAGTTGAAGGGAATGAACGCCACCACGCAACCATGACGTGAGTCGCGAAGTTCGTTTATGACAATTTGGGCAAAATGAGCGCCGACAGCGAGAACGACTATGCCGGCCGGATAGGCCAGTCGATGTGGCGGGTCGCCAAGCGACGGGCTTTCGCGCTCGCTAGCGGCGCGGCGCCGCTGTCCGGAGATAGCGTTCCGCAGCTTCCCGCGCGAGCGGCCCGGCTTCGCCCCGGCGCAGCGGCGGAACCGACATCTCTTCGAGAATTTCTTCGAAGACTGGCTGAAGAGCTTGAACAAGACGATCCGCATTCCGGCGCGTCGTAACGGTCGACAGCGCGGCATAGGCCCCGGCGACAGCGTCGGCGGCGAGCCTCGGCAGATGCTCGTCGCCTTTGCGATTGGACCCGCCGACAAGGACGGGGAGGATTTCCGCCAGAACCTGCGTCAGCGCTTCCTGATCAATGTCGGCGTTCGCGGATGCGGCCCGCGCATTGAGATCGACAAGGCGAGCAGGATCGAGGCCGAGATCGCCAGCCGAGACTGCGCCGTCTGTCACGTCAACGATACGCTGCGCGACGCGTCGATCGGGGGCCGCCCTGCCCGACAAATATTGTTCAAGAATGTCCGGGGCGATCGCAATCATGCGCGCGAAGTCCGCGACGCTGACGCCCGCCGCCGAGAGATAGTCCTTGAGGGCCTGCATCCGGCAAGCCTCGCCGATAATGGAAAATGCGCCTTTAACGCGGCGGCGGGCGCGGCCGATTGCATGTCGGGAATGGCGCGATTAGAGCCTCGCCATGGCTCCGCCCCTTCTCACGCTTGACGGCATTCGCCTCAGTTTCGGCGGCGAGCCGGTCCTAAACGGCGCCGCGCTGGCGATCGAACCAGAGGCGCGGATCGCGCTCGTCGGCCGCAACGGATCAGGCAAGTCGACTCTGCTCAAGATCGCCGCGGGTCTTGTCGAGGCGGACGCGGGGACGCGATTCCTCAATCCCGGAGCGACCATCGCCTACCTGCCCCAGGAGCCTGATCTGTCCCGCCATGAGACGGTCGGCGCCTATGTCGAGGCGGGGCTTGCACGCGCGCATGACGTTCACCTCGGGCGGCTCTTTGATGAGTTCGGGATTTCGCCGGACTTGCGCTGCGCGACGCTGTCAGGCGGCGAGACAAGGCGCGCCGCGCTGGTGCGGCTTTTTGCTGCCGACCCGGACGCGATGCTTCTCGACGAGCCGACCAACCATCTCGACTTGCCGGCGATTGAAGCGCTCGAAGAACGCCTCGCCGGGTCGCGCGCCGCCGTCGTGCTCATCAGCCATGACCGGCGATTCCTGGAAACGCTCACGACACGGACGGTCTGGATCGATCGGGGGCGCACCCGGTTTCTCGATCGCGGCTTCAAGGAATTCGAAGCCTGGCGCGACAAGGTTCTCGAGGAAGAGGAGACCGCCGCGCACAAGCTTGATCGCAAGATTCTCGATGAGGAGCATTGGGTCCGCTACGGCGTGACAGCGCGGCGCAAGCGGAATGTCCGGCGGATGCGGGAACTCGGCGAGCTGCGCCGCGCCGCCCGCGAACGAAAACTGCCTGTCGGGACCGTCGCCTTCTCCGTCAACGAAGCGGCGCAGTCCGGCAAGCGCGTCGTTCTCGCTGAACGGGTTTCGAAATCCTTCAGCGGGCGCGCCATCGTCCATGACTTTTCAATTGAGATCGCGCGCGGCGACCGCGTCGGGATCGTCGGGCCGAACGGGGCCGGCAAAACGACGCTTCTGCGGCTCCTGACCGGCGAACTGGCGCCGGACGACGGCTGCGTCACGCTCGGCGCCGGGCTTCAGATGATCACGCTCGACCAGCGTCGCGCGTCGCTGCGCGACGACGATCGCGTCGCCGACGCGATCACCGACGGGCGCGGCGATTGGGTGACGATCGGCGCGGAAAAGCGCCATGTCGCCAGTTACCTCAAGGATTTCCTTTTCAGTCCCGAGCAATGGCGCACGCCCGTCTCGGCCTTGTCGGGGGGTGAGCGGGGCCGTCTTGCGCTTGCAGCCGCGCTCGCAAAACCGTCGAACCTTCTTGTCCTCGACGAACCGACCAACGATCTCGACCTTGAGACGCTCGATCTCCTTGAAGAGCTCGTCGCCGATTATCAGGGAACGCTCCTCATTGTCAGCCATGACCGGGATTTTCTCAACAAGACGGTGACGTCGATCATCGCACCCGATCCCGGCGGGCGTGACGGTCAGTGGACGGAATACGCCGGCGGCTATGACGACATGACGGCTCAGCGCGGCGCGCCGCCGCGGGCCGCCCTGAAGACGGCTGGCGCGCCGGTCCCGCAAAGGGCGCCGGCCGAAGCGCCGGCGGCGCGCGCCAAGCTCTCCTTCAAGGAGAAGTTCGCCCTCGAACAATTGCCGGCCCGCATGGACGCCCTGACGACGGAAATCGCCGCGCTGAAAGCGGCGCTCGCCGACCCGACGCTGTTCGATCGCGACGCCAAGGCGTTTGCGGAGAAAGCGAAGGCGCTTGAGGACGCTGAGGCCGCGCTCGCGCGTGCCGAAGAAGAGTGGCTGACCCTCGAAATGAAGCGCGAAGCGCTCGCCGCGGAGTGA
>CAZGXT010000159.1:0-7216 GCA_964529675.1 uncultured Caulobacterales bacterium | reverse complement strand
CTAGAGGGTTTCGCGCGTGGCTTCATAAAGCGCGATCGCGGCGGCGTTAGACACGTTGAGACTTTCGACGTCGCCGGCGATCGGGATGCGGTAAAGCCCATCACAGGTTTCGCCGACGAGTTGGCGGAGCCCCGCGCCCTCGGCCCCGAGCACGATCGCGACCGGGCGATCCTTCGGCATGGCGGCGATCGGCAGCGCGCCCGCGCCGGCGAGACCCGCGCAATGATAGCCGAGATCCTTCAGCGCCTCGAGCGCGCGCGCAATGTTGACCGCCTTCACGCAAGGCAGCGTTTCGACGGCGCCGGCGGCGGCCTTGGCGAGCGCGCCGGACAGCGGCGGCGTCCGGCGCTCCTGCACGATCGCCGCGCGCGCGCCGAACGCGGCGGCCGAGCGGAACACCGCGCCGATATTCTGCGGGTCGGTGATCTGGTCGAGCACGACAACAGGCCGGCGGGTTCCGTCGGGCTCGCACACATCTTTAAGGCGCGCGCGGTCAAGGTCGAACGCTTCGACGGCAAGACCCTGATGCACCGCGCCCGGCTGCAAGAGGCGGTCGATCGCGTCGGGCCGCGTGTCTTCAAGCAGCGCAAGGCGCTCGCCGGGAAGGTTCAGGGACTTCAGCCAGTCAAGCGCGTTCTTGGTCGCGTAGCCGCGCTTGATCCGGCGCGCAGGGTTTGCAAGCGCCGCCGCCGCCGCGTGACGGCCATATAGCCATAGCGCGCCGTCGTCCGGTTTCAGACGCTGCTGGCGGTCTGGTTTTCGATGTCGGTCGGTTCGTCGCTGCGGCTGCATCGGCGCTCCTATACCGTCTCGCCCGACGCGGTGAAACAAGGACTTCGTTATGGTTGCGCGGCTTCGGCGCCCCCGCTATAGACCGCCCGCTCCCCGCGCCGGGGCGACCCGGCACGCTGACTAGAAGACTGCGCCTCCGCGGCGTCAATCGGACGGTTCCCGTGGAAGGGTGGGAGAGTGGCTAAATCCAGCAGACTGTAAATCTGCCGCCTTCGGGCTACGCTGGTTCGAATCCAGCCCCTTCCACCACTCATTCCTGCGGCAGCGCGAAAGCGACGATCTCGTCGCCGGGCCTGGTGTCGACGGTCGAGTATCCGCCTGCGAAGATCACGACGTATTGCTTGTCTTTCCAGACATAGGTCATCGGCGTCGCGGTGCCGGTTGTCGGAAGGCGTCCTTTCCAGAGTTCTTTTCCGGTCTCGACATCGAAAGCCCGCAGATAGTGGTCGAGCGTCGCGCCGATGAAGACAACGCCGCCTGCGGTGATCGCCGGTCCGCCAAGGGTCGGCGTGCCAAGCGGCAGCGCAAGACCGCTCGCCAGTTCTTCGGTCGTGCCCAACGTCCGGCGCCAGACAATCCGCCCGTCTGACAAGTCGACAGCGGCGAGGACGCCCCAGGGCGGCGGAGTGCAGGGCAGTCCGAGCGGGCTGATGAGAACGTCGCGCCGCATACCGAACGGCGCGCCCTCCTGCGGGCTCACTTCGCTGTCATGATGGAGTTCGTTGATACGCTCCACATCGGCCGCAGGAATAAGCTGAATCCGATGCGCCAGATTGGACATGTTCACGACAAGAAGATTGCGCGCCGGATCGAAGGCCGGACCACCCCAATTGCCGCCGCCGCCGGTGAATGGAAGGAACAGCGTGCCCTGTTCGGTCGGCGGGGTATAAAGTCCTTCGGCGCGCAGCGACCGGATCGCCTTGGCGCAGGCGCGTTTGTCAAACCAGGTAATCCCGAACGCGTCCTTCGGATCGGCCCGGTTCGGCACGAGCGGCGGCGGCGCCGCCGGAAAGGGTTGGGTCGGCGATAGCGCCTCGCCAGGCGCGCCGCCCTGCGGAACCGCGCGTTCTTCAATGGGAATGACCGGCGCGCCGGTGTCGCGATCGAGCACGAAGACGAGACCTGTCTTGGTCGTCTGAACGACCACGTCGATGGTCTCGCCGTCCTTCAGGATCGAATAGAGCCCCGGCTGCGCGGGTACGTCATAATCCCAGACATCGTGGTGGACGGTCTGAAAGCTCCATTGCACCTCGCCGGTCTCTGCCTTCAGCGCGACGACGGCGTTGGCGTAGCGGTTGTCGCCGGGCCGCAGGCCGCCAAAAAAGTCAGGGGAGGGGCTGCTCGTCGGTACAAAGACAAGGCCGCGCGCCACGTCGACCGACATCGGCGCCCACGCATTGGCGTGGCCCTCCTTGCGCGGAAAATCGCCTTGCCAGTCCCTGGCGTTCGGCTCATCGCCGCGCCGCGGCACCGGATCGAATGTCCACAAGGGCGCGCCGGTGACAGCGTCAAACGCCCGCACCGTGCCGCGGGGCGCTTCGAGCCTGGCGTTGTCGCCGATCGACGAACCGACGATGACGACATCGCCGAGGATCACGGGCGCAGAGGTGATCTGAAACTCGCCCGGCCAGATCAGCTCCATGCCGGGATCAATCAGGACTTCGCCGTTTGCGCCGAACGCATCGCAGGGTTCGCCGGTGCTTGCGTCAATGGCGATCAGGCGACCGTCATTCGTTCCCGAAAAAATGCGCGCGGCGCACGCGCCGCTTTCCTTGCTCCGCCAATAGGCGACGCCGCGGCAGACGTACTGGTTCGCGGGGCGCTGGTTGAGATTGATCTTCGGATCGTGGCGCCATTTCTGCGCGCCTGTGCCTGGGTCGAGTGCGACGATCTCGTTGAATGGCGTGCAGAAGACGAGACTGTCTTCAACGAGGATCGGCGTTGCTTCGCCGGCGCTGCGTTTGATCGCCTCCGGTTTTGACGCCATGTCGCCGGTCGAATAGCGCCAGGCGACTGTCAGTTTACGGACATTCTCGCGGGTGATCTCGGCGGCCGAGGAATAGCGCGAGCCGCCGGCGTCGCCGCCATAATAGGCCCACTCGCCGGACGCCGGCGCTTCGCGCACAGGCCTTGCTTGTCCGTTCACATCTAGGCGTTTTGATCCGCCGGCGACCCAGATCATCGAGCCGCCGAGCAGGGACAAGAGAACAAAGGTTGCGCCGGCGCCGATGATCCAGCCGACCGCCTTAAGCAAGGATTTCATGAGCGTTGTGTTGAGACTGCTCCGGTACGGTAGCCCACCTTGGCGTCCGCCCCAAGAAACGGTCTCATTCCGTCTTGCCGACGTTCTTCAGGGTGATCGGCAGGTTGGCGAGCATGAACAGGGCGACCAGCGGAAAGCCGATGAACAGCCGCGAATTGACCCAGAACTCCGTCGTCTGGGTGAGGCGGATCGCTTCGTTGAGGCCGCCCATCAGGATGAAGAACAGGCCCCAGCGGATGGCGAGCACCTTCCAGACCCTGTCCGGAAGGACGAAGGCGTGCCCGAACAGCAGTTTCCAGACGTTCTGCCCGAACGCCATCGCGCCGAAGATCGCCGCCGAGTAAAAGAGGTAGACAAAGGTCGGTTTCATCTTGATGAGCGACTCATCGTGCAGAACGAGGGTCAGCCCGCCGAAAGCCAGCACGAGCACGAGCGTGACGATCAGCACCGGCGGCACCTTGCGAGTCCGCAGCCAGGCGACCCCGGCGGCGATGACCGTCGTCGCCATGAATACGGCGGTCGCGATGTAGATCGCATTTTCGGGATCACCCCGATTGACGATATTGAAGGTGCCGACGAAGGCGATGATCGGCCCTAGATCGAGAAGGATCTGACCGGCGCCGCGGGCTGTCTCTTTTGCGCTCATGGCGATTGTTACGGCGGCCGGCGGTCGCCGGATGAGCGGGGGAGCCCAAGTCCTTCCCCAAAGACCCCTATCAGGCCTAAATTCTCGGCTTCGGGTTGCGGGAGAGTTCCATGCCGAAATGGGTGTCCATCTTGCTGATCGTCGCGGGGTTCTTCGCCCTGGTCGGTCTCGCGTTCCTGCCGCGCGTCGTCGAGATCAATATCGAGATCAACGATTCATCCAGTCACCACGCCGTCGGAACCCCCCATGCCGATCCGGTGAACGACGACGATGACGGCGCCATTTGAGTTCACCCGCGCGCTCGTTCGCGCGCCTTCGAAGTCGGTAATCCGGGGCCTGCGCGCCCATCGCGGCGAGGGGCCGACCCATCAGGGCGTCTTGCGCGAGCACCGCGCGTATGTCGCCGCGCTCGCCGAGGCGGGCGTAACGGTCGAAATCCTTCCTGCGCTGGAGGCGTTTCCCGATTCCGTTTTCATCGAGGATCCGGCGCTGGTGTTTCCGGAGGGCGCCATCCTGCTGAGGCCCGGCGCGCCATCCCGGCTGGGCGAGGCCGACGCGCTCGCGCCTGCGCTGACCGCCCGCTTCGAGGAGACGCAGGCGCTCGATATCGGCTTTGCGGACGGCGGCGACGTCATCAATCTCGGCGATCGAATCCTGATCGGCCTGTCCTCGCGCACGAACGAAGCCGGGGCGAAGCGGCTCTCCGCGCTTCTTTCCAAGCTTGGCCGCAAGGCGGAGATCGTGGCGACCCCGTCGGGCGTCCTGCATTTCAAGAGCGACTGTGCGCTCGTCGATCATGAGACGGTTTTGTCGACGCAAAGGCTGGCCGCTTCCGGCGTCTTTCGCGGTTTGCGCGTCATCGAAACAGCGCCAGGCGAGGAGCAGGCGGCGAATGCGCTCCGCATCAACGGCGATCTCCTGCTCGCGGCGGGTTTTCCGCGCACCGCTGAGACGCTCACCGATGCCGGGGTCCGGATCGTGCCGCTGGCGGCAAAGGAGATCGCCCGGATCGATGCCGGACTTTCCTGCATGTCCCTTCGCTGGTGAGCGCCCTTGGCGGCGGCGCTGGCGTCGCCTAAGGTATGCAGGGCAGGGGCGTCTAAAGAAGGAACCGGCTTATGCGCGGTATATTAGGCGTAATGGGCGTTTGCCTGCTGGCGACGGGAACGGCTCTGGCGAGCGATCCCTCAGAAGGGTCTGATCCGCTCGCGGGGTTCACGGAAACGGGGGAAACCAGCCTCTGTGTTTCCATGCGGTCGACCGGCGTCGATGCGATCGATGAGGACCGGCTGCTTTTCAAGGTTGGGTCGCGGTACTACGTCAATGAAACGCGGGGCAGCTGCGCCCGAGCGGAATCGTCGTTCAACCGCATTGAAGCCCGGCTTTTCCAGCCGCGGGCGTGCAAGGGCGACATTTTCGATGTCGTCGACAATCTCACCGGGGCTTTCATGGCGACCTGCAGTCTTGGCGAGTTCAAGGCGCTGGCGAAAAAGCCCAAAGAAGAGCCGACAGACGAAACGCGATAGGTTGACCGGCTTTCGAGTCGTTTGTCCGAGGTCGCGGGAAGCCAAGCCGTCGCTTGAGGGCAGGGGCCATTGCGCTCAATTTGGGAATTTTCCCTCAACGCCGATTGCGTCAGGGGAACTGCGCGCCCTCTTTTCAAGAAAGTGATTTTTCTGTGCTTTTTGGAGCCGAACGGGCGGACGCTCGGTCTCCAGCGCGCCCGTCAAGCGATCATCGGGCGCCAGCGGACAATTTTCTGGTTAACTATCATTGACAGCGCCTTAATTTGGACGTAACTCTATAACATAACGATTTAGCGGCGACCTCTCCTCGCCGCCGGGGTCTCCTCCCCGCGTTTTCTGGTTCCGTTGCGTAGAGTTCCTGTTGAGTATCAGGAAACGGACGGCGGTCAGTCCCCCATAGCCGCCGTCCGTTTTTTTTGCGCCGCGCAATGCGCCCGATTGCCAGCCCGACATCGCTCTGCTAGGCCCCGCGCTCCTTTCGGGAGGCGCAGGCGAAGTCCAGCCCGCGCCGCACCGAGAAGGCCTTCGCTAAAAAGGAAGGATCACATGGCGAAAAAAGTGACTGGCTCCCTGAAACTTCAGGTGCCGGCCGGCAGCGCGAATCCGTCGCCGCCGATCGGTCCCGCGCTTGGCCAGCGCGGTCTCAACATCATGGAATTCTGCAAGTCCTTCAACGCGCAGACCCAGCAGATGGAAAAGGGGATGCCGATTCCGGTCGTCATCACCATTTACTCCGACAAGTCGTTCACCTTCGCGATGAAGACGCCGCCGGCGTCCTACTTCCTGAAGAAGGCGGCGAAGATCGAAAAGGGCGGCGCGACCGCCGGCCGCACGATCGCCGGTTCGGTGAGCGAAGCGCAGTGCCGCGAAATCGCGCAGGCGAAACTTAAAGATCTCAACACCAACGATCTCGACGCCGCGACCCGGATCATCATGGGCTCGGCGCGCGCGATGGGTCTTGAGGTGAGGAGCTAAGCGATGGCCAAGATGGGCAAAAGGATCAAGGCCGCTCTCTCGACGGTCGATCGCAACAAGAGTTACTCGGTCGCCGAAGCGGCCAGGCTCGTGAAAAAGAACGCCACCGCGAAATTCGACGAAACCATCGAAATCGCGATGAATCTCGGCGTTGATGCTCGGCATGCGGATCAAATGGTCCGCGGCGTCGTCGCGCTGCCGCACGGCACCGGCAAAACGGTGCGCGTCGCCGTCTTCGCCAAGGACAAGAAGGCGGACGAAGCCCGCGAAGCCGGCGCCGACATCGTCGGCGACGCCGACCTCGTCGAGAAAATCCAGGGCGGCTTCATGGATTTCGACCGCGTCATCGCGACGCCGGACATGATGGGTCTCGTCGGCCGTCTCGGCAAAGTGCTGGGGCCCCGCAACCTGATGCCGAATCCGAAAGTCGGCACGGTGACGCCGAATGTCGGGCAGGCGGTGAAGGACGCCAAGGGCGGCGCGGTCGAGTTCCGCGTTTCCAAGACCGGCAATCTCATCCACGCCGGCGTCGGCAAGGCGAGCTTCTCGGACGCGCAGATCGCCGAGAACATCAAGGCCTTCATCGAAGCCGTGCAGAAGGCGAAACCGGCTGGCGCGAAGGGCACCTACATCCAGAAGGTCGCGGTTTCCTCGACCATGGGACTGGGCGTCAAGATCGACATGGCGGCGGGCGCGTAGGCGTCCGGGCGAATAACTGAATACGAAAGGCGGCGCCAAAAGCGCCGCCTTTTTTGATTGTGCACTGTTCAATCTTGCGCAGCCGGAAGCGCGTAAAACCCTAAATGCGTCGCGATCGGCCGCTGGCGCCCGGGGATGCGCGTGTGGATGGGGCTGTTGAGCGTCGTTGCGGCTCTTGCGCCTTCGATCACCAGCGTTGTCGATCCGCCGCCGTCGAGCTGCAAAACTTTCGCGGCGCCGCGCCGGAACAAGACCGCCGCGCCGTCGTCGAGCTTCAGCCCGTCGCTATAGAAGGGCTGTTTTCCATCGACGATG
>CAZGXT010000158.1:0-7225 GCA_964529675.1 uncultured Caulobacterales bacterium | reverse complement strand
GCCGCGACCACTTCTTGCCCCGGGAAGTTCTCATCGATGGCGGCCCAGAGGCTGGTGCGCTGGGTGGCCATGGCGGTTTCAGCGTTGGTCAAGGCGGTTTTCGCAGCGGCGAGTTCGCTCACTTGCTGCTCGGTGGCCAGACCGGAGCGCACCAGATCATCGAGGCGCGTGAAGTTGCTGCGTGCGGTGCCCAGGGCGCCCAGGGCGCTGGACCACGCGGTGCCATTGCTTTCCAGATGCGCATCGGCGTCCTCGATGAGGGCGGTGATAGCCTGGGCGCTGAGGCCCGCGGCGGTGAGAAGTTCGGGGGTGGCGCCGATGTGGCGGAGCGCACCCTCGACGTCCGCTGAGGGGAGCGGTTCGGGGCGCGCCTGCGCCACACTGGGACCGCGGGAGAGGGTCGAGACACTCGCGATGATCAGGGCCGCGACGACCGCGAGGATGAGGAGGCTGAGGAAGGAAGCCTTGGCGACGCGCTGTGCCATGTTTGATGCTCCGGAGCGCACCATGCCGCGAGGCCGTGCCGCGCGGCGCGAGCGCTCATGCGATGTGACCCACCGATCACCGACGGCGCGTGCCGAAGCGCCGTACCAAAGCCTGTTGCCGCCACCTGCGGGGCGTTGCCCGCGATTGTGCACGTGCGTGACAAGGCACGCAGAAGGTGCCGAACGATCCTTCAACCGGCGCTCTGCCGGCTTTGCTACCGGCATTCATTCAAGATGTACGCATGGAACCCGGTGTAGATGCGCCGTCCACCCGACGGTGCGACGGTGCGCTCTCTGGAGATTGAAACGTACCGCGCGCGAGTGGCGATGCAAGAGGGAAATGAGGGGGCGATGAGAATTTCTTAAGAACCGAGTATTTTTTAGTTGACGAGCGCATCGAACGTAGCGCATCCTCTTCACATCAGCGTTCGCGCCATGCCGCGCGAGCGCGTCCCCGGACCCCGGCACCTTTCGCCCCCCGGTGCGGTTCACAGGTGCAGGGATTCGTTCCGGGCTACTTCCGACCGGGTTCGTTCAATATTTCAGTAAGGTTCAGGACTGCAGCTTCGGTGTTTCGTGCCAAGGTGGGCACGTGCAATCGTGAGTGTGTGGCATTGTCCGCCCCCGGGAGCGCTCGCCAGAGGGCCGCTTCAAGGTGCGTGATATCGGTGCGCACTTCCTTCATTGAGAGGGAGTGTGGAGAATCGGGATGAGCCGGTGAGCGGCGGTCTCTGTGCGGCAGAGATCGTGCCCATCGATGGTTGCGCGGTTCGGAATGTTGTGGTCCAACGCGGAGGTTGCGCGATGCGGCAGCTTTCTTCAGCGAACGGGCTTGGTTCACTTCAACTGATCAACGCGGCACGGAATAGCTGTCGCGCGAACCGGGGGCGCTGGCCTGTGTTTGTTGCTGCGCTCCTGGGGATTGGATCTGTTTCTGCCGGCGCCGACACGATCCTGCAGCAGCACAACGATTCATTGACGAGTTACTTGTTCACGGGGACGACGCGTGAGCAGGATGTGCGTCCGCAGGTGCTGCAGCGCGGTGTCAACCTCGACGGCACTTCGCGGAGCGGCGCTTCGGTGGCGGGTTTGCTGGTGGCGGCCAATCCCGGCGATGCCGGCGCGATGGGCGCTTCACTTGGCGCGGTGCAGCTGGCGTCGGGGTCGTTTATGGAGCGTGATGTGGACCTGGCGCTGCCCAACGCGGGATTGCCGTGGACGATCGGGCGCAGCTTCAACGGCCACCAGCGCACTTCTGGTGGTGCGCACCACGATTCGAACGGCCCGCAGGGTTACAACTGGTTCCAGGACTCGATGCCCGAGATCCGGTTGTTTGATGGGGCGACCGATGATCTGGATGTGCTGTACATCAACTACGGCGCGGATCGATTCACCGAGTACAAGCGCGATGGGGCGACCTCGGACCTGTTCCGTGGGGTGAACGGCTCGGGTGGCGTGGTGTTCTTCGAGGCCAACGGGGCCAACGCCGACACGTACACGCTGTTCGATGTTTCCGGGGCCAAGGCGGTGTTCTTTGGCTTCGATGCCAACAGCGACCCGGCCCGTGGGCAGCTGTGGAAGACGATCGATGCGGCGGGCAACACCAACTTCGTGGGTGATGCCACGACTTCGGCAACCGCCATCAGCACGGGCTACAACGCCTCGGGGTGGATGATCCTGGCGTACGACGCCAGCGACCGGCGCTACACCTACACCTACACGAGCACGGGGGGCGCGGACCGGTTGACGCAGGTGAAGGCCGAGACCAAGGCCAGCGGCACCTGGGCCAGCCCGACGGGCGTGGTCGAGGTGGGCAAGGTCGACTACGCCTACTACACCGCGGATGGCGATGCGCACGGCATGGCGGGCGACCTGAAGCTGGTGACCATCACCACGCCGCTGACTGACAGCGGGATCTCGATGGTGCGGCGCAAGTACTACCGGTACTACGATGCCACGTGGTCCAACAGCGACGGCCTCCGGGGGAGTCCGCACCAGATCAAGATGGTGCTGGGCTTTGAGGGGGCGCGGAAGTTTGACTGGGATGCGGATGCGGATGCGACCAACGGCGACTTCCTGACCGCGAGCGATGCCAACCTCAAGCCCTACTGCGAATCGTACGTGGAGTACGTTTCCTCGGGCGACGACCGGGTCTTCACGATCTTCGCCAACGGGCAGTGCGGCTGCTCGGGCGGGGCCAACGGGATCTTCGAGCTGGCGTACTCGGACAACGGCTCATTCAGCCCCACCAGCGGCTACGACACGGCGTGGAAGAGCCGGGTGGTGATCGACCAGCCTGATGGCATCTACAGCACGCGGTACCTCGATGAGACCGGGCAGGCGCTTTCGAGTGTCGTGACCGATGCAGCGCCTTCAGGCGCCTATACGGACATGTGGGCGACCGAGGTGGTGCGTGATTCGAATGGTCGGGTGACCGCGATCCACAGCCCGGCCAACAACGACACGTACACGCACTCGACGGGGGCCTTCACGCGGCACAGCGCCGCGGGGCTGGTCACTGTGATTGCGCGGGTGAGCGGCAGCAACATGAACGGCTTCACCGAGGCCCGCAAGTACAAGGAGGGCGACTCGGGCACGGCGTACTTCACCAGTTACATGGCGTACACCAGCCAGCTGCTGGAGGTGGAAGCGGGGAGTCCGGACAAGCACCTGGTGAAGGCGCTGGTGTCGACCTCGCGGTCGTACCACACCGCGACCTCGACGTACAACACCTCGAATACTTTCAATGACACCACGTACAGCTATGTGTTCCACAGCGGCACTGACACCAACGTGCAGTACCTGGCGCTGAAGCAGGTGACCACGACGCTTCCGGCGGTGGATGCGGGGAACAACGGCTCGGGGAGCTCGGTGACCACGGACCGCTTTGTCCGGGCCGATGGGACCACGGCCTTCAGCCGCGGGCCCGACGGGATCTATACCTACACGCAGCATTCGAAGAAGCAGGTGGTCAAGAGCATCCGGGACTGCCAGACCAACCACGGCAGCGACTTCGCATCGGGCGATGATCCCAACACGAACTTCGGCATCACCGAAACGGGTGACGGGCTGCGCCTGATCAGCACGATGGCGTACGACGCCCAGGGGCGGCCGGACACGACGACCATGCCAAGTGGTCGATTGACCAAGAGTTACTACTCGGTGCTGGATGACCTGCGCTCGGTGTCGATCGCGTTCCCGCGGATGACCACGGGGGGCAGCACCACCTTCTTCGGTCCGGCGGGGTACGGGGTGAGCAACCACGCGGGCAAGAGCGAGTTTTCCGGCACGATCGCGATCACTTCGAGCGGCCTGACCGATGCATTGACGACCTGGATCGATGAGACCGAGGCCGATCCGATCACGGCGTTGACCAAGGGCACGCTGGCGCGGATGAGCACGAGCCAGTACGACGGGAGCGGCGCCCGGGTGAACTCCACCCGGATGTATTTCGACATTCCGGGGTCGGGGGCGGGGGCGGACGGCACCAACTACGACCAGACCACGTACGGCTACGACGACATGGGCCGGCAGTGGCGGGTGAAGGACACCACGGGGACGATCACGCGCACGGTCTTTGATGACCTGGGCAGGGCGTACCGCGGGTACATCGGGACCAACGACAACTCGTTCAGCGGCGGCGAGGCCTCGGGCCCCGACAACATGGTGAAGATCAGCGAGACGGTGTTCGATGGTGGGGCCGACGGCGGCAACAGCCATGTGACCATGCATACGGCCTTCGTCGAGGATTCGACGACCGACCGGCGCGATACGAGCTTCCTGTACGACTTCCGGGGCCGGCGGATCGTGACGATCGGGGCTCAGGCGCCCTACGGCCTGACCAAGTACGACAACCTTGGCCGCGTGATCGCCCAGGGCGGCTACAGCAGCAGCAGCGGGCTGGACGCTACGGATGATCCCACGGCATTGAGCACGAACCGGGTGTCGCTCAGTGAGACGCTGTACGACGAGCGCGGCCGGGCGTGGAAGAGCATCCGCCACCAGATCACCCAGAGCACCGGGGCCAGCGCCGACACCTTGGTCAGCCAGACCTGGGCGGACGCCGCAGGCCGGGTGGTCAAGAGCGTGGGGGACTCGGTCACCAAGACCATCTACGACCGCATCGGGCGGGCGACGCACAGCTTCCTGCTGGGCGGCATGAACGACAGCGTCTACGCCGATGCGGACGATGTCAGCGGCGACGAGGTGGTCGAGGAATCGCAGACGACGTACGAAAACTCCACCAGCAACGTTTTGATGACCGCGAGCATCAGCCGCCGCACCGATGACCTGCTTTCGGGTGGTGGCGGCAGCACCGGGGCGCTGGATACCAACGCTGATGGCGATGCGATGAAGTACACCGCGGCCAACATCAAGGGCCGGATCCAGATCACATCCTTCTGGTACGACGACTGGGACCGGCAGACCACGGTGGCGGCGTACGGCACCAACGCGATCGTGGGCGACGGCAGCACCAGCACGGGGACGTTTGACCGGACCGGCCTGTCGATCCCGTCGCGCTCTGACACGGTATTGGTGACCAGCCAGACCTACAACGACGACGGCACGGTGCTGGATGTCACCGACCCCCGGGCTATCACCAGCAGGACGGTGTACGACGACGCCGGTCGGGCGATCACCTCGATCGCCAACTACGTGGACGGCACTCCGAGCGGCAACAACGCCGCGGACGATGTGATCACCCGGACGGTGTACACCGATGGTCTGGTGACCAAGCTGTGGGTCGACTGGGACGGTGATGGGGTGGTGGACACGGGCAGCGCCCCCGAAGATCAGGAGACCTTCTACACCTATGGCGTGACCAAGGGGACCAGTGCGGGGGATTCGAAGATCTCGTCGGGCCGCATGCTGTGGAAGGTGCAGTACCCCGACTCGTCGGGTGGGTCGGACGTCGTGACCCACGCCTACAACGCGCAGGGCCAGCCGATCTGGGTGAAGGACCAGGCCGGCAACATCATGGAGAGTGTCTACGACACCGCGGGGCGGCAGACGCACCAGCGGGCCACGACCATCGCCGGCGGCTTTGATTCGACGGTGAAGCGGATCACCACGGCGTACGACAGCCGCGGCATGGTGACCACGGTGGGGCAGTACGACCACGCGACCCCCGGAAGTGGCAGCATCATCAACGAGGTGAAGTACAGCTACGAAGACTGGGGGCTGTTGAGCAGCTTCGAGCAGGACCGGGATTCGGCGGTGGGTGGAGGCACCAACGACTACGAGGTCGGCTACACGTACGAGAAGGAAACATCTCTCGGGAACACGCTGCGCAAGACGCGATCTCGCTACTACTACGGCAGCACCGAGCTGAAGGACATTCAGTACGAGTACCTGTCGAGCGGCAACGTCCTTGACGACAACCTGAGCCGGGTGAGCCGGGTGTCGCTGCCCGATGAATCGAGCCTGATCATCGCCGAGTACGACTATCTCGGCTCAGGAAGCGTGGTCGGCACCACGTACCCCGAAGTCTCGGTCATGAGCGAGCACTTTTCGAGCACGCCGGGGGTCTATCCCGATCTCGACCGTTTCAACAGAGTCACCTCGAGCCGGTGGACGAAGGATCTGAGCACAGACAAGGACTTCTTCGACGTCGACATCACCTACGACCGCAACTCGGGCATCACATTGATCGAGGACAACACGCTCCCCGGGCGGGACGTGAGCCTGACCAACGACAATCTGAACCGCCTGACCCGTGCCGAAGAAGGCACGTGGAGCGGCAGCGCCATCACCTCCAAGACCCGCGATCAGTTGTGGACGCTGACGCAGGTGGGCAACTGGGCCAAGAACCAGCTCGACCTTGACGGCGACGGCGTCTTCACCGGCACCGATGAACTGGACGAGGTCAACGACGGCTCGGCGGGCTCGGGCGGCTACAACTTCAACCAGGCCAATGAGCTGACCGGCCGGAACAAGAACGGCACCGGGGGCGACGACGACACATTGGTCTACGACGCGGTCGGCAACTGTACGGATGATGGCGCCTACGACTACATCTATGACCCCTGGGGGCGGCTGGTGCAGGTGAAGGTGGGGGCCAGAGTGGTGTCGGAGTATGTTTACAACGCGTTAGGGCATCGGGTGGGCGAGCACTACGACACCGACAGCGACAACGACACCGACGGCAGCGACCCCTGGCTGTACTTCGGCTACGATGAACGCTGGAGGCCGGTCATGGTGTTCCGCTCCAGCGATACCTCGCCAAAGGAAGTGAACATCTACCACGGTGCCGGTGCGCGCGGCGCCCCCGGAAGTGCGTCCTACATCGACGCCATGATCCTGCGTGACTTCGACAGCACGGGCGACTACGAGTCCGGCACGGCCGACGGCGTCCTGCAGGACCGCTACTACCACTGTCAGAACTGGCGGCAGGACACCGCGGCACTCGTGGAAGTCGCCGGAGCCAGCACCACGCGGCTGTCCGAGCAGGTGCGCTACAGCGCCTACGGCATGCCCTTCGGCCTGCCCAAGGGCGATGCCGACGTCGACGGCGAGACCAAGGTGGCCGACGAGACCCAGATCCAGACCTGGATCAGTGGCAGTCAGTACCTCGTCCGCGGCGATGTGGACCTCGACGGCGACGTCGATTCCAGCGACAAGAGCATCGTCTCGGTGCAGATCGGCGCCGTCCTGGGCCGCACCAAGCTCTCAACCAACCCCGACAACGGCATCGGCAACCGACACGGCTACGCCTCCTACCAGCACGACCGCACCATCAC
>CAZGXT010000157.1:0-7226 GCA_964529675.1 uncultured Caulobacterales bacterium | reverse complement strand
CCATGAAACTGCTGCTGGACACCCACGCGGTCTACTGGTTTCTCACCGGGCACGATCGACTGTCTGCGCGCGCCAGAAAAGCGATCTCCGACCCTGATAACAGCGCTCTCGTCTCGGCGGCGAGCGCCTACGAAGTCGCCTTGAAGGCGCGCCGGGGGCGTCTCGATGCCGCGGTCGTCGCCGAGTTCGGCGCCATGCTGCGCGCCGCGCGCCTCACTGCTTTGCCGGTGACGATAAAACATGCGCTGGAGGCGGGGCGGCTGCCGGAGCCGCATCGCGATCCTTGGGACCGCATCATCATGGCGCAGGCCCAGAGCGAACGGGCGACTGTCGTCACGCTCGATGCGGTTTTCGGGGAATACGGCATTCCAACATTGTGGTAGGCGGCGCGGCCCGCAATCAGCCTTTCGCATCCCGCCCGAAATTCGGCACGTCGCTTTCCTGACCGGCCGCGACGATCGCGCGCCGCAGCTCGCGCCCGCGGCGGAACACTTTTTCGAGCGTCTCCGCATCGCCCCAGCGGATCGCGCGCTGGAGGAGCGCGAGTTCTTCGGAGAATCGCCCGAGGACTTCCAGGACCGCCGCCTTGTTGTTGAGGAAGACGTCGCGCCACATCACAGGATCGGAGGCGGCGATGCGGGTGAAATCGCGAAAGCCGCCGGCGGAATATTTGACGATCTCCGCCTCCGCGACGCTTTCAAGATCGTCCGCCGCGCCGACGAGCGTGAAGGCGATAAGGTGCGGCAAATGCGAGGTGATGGCGAGCGCAAGGTCGTGATGCTGGTGGTCCATCATCTCGACATTCGAGCCGACCGCGCGCCAGAGCGCCGCCGCCTTCTCGACCGCCGCCTGATAAGGCGCATCCTCACGGGAAAGCGGGGTGATGATCGCCCAGCGTTTTTCGAAGAGCGTCGCAAAGCCCGCTTCCGGGCCCGATTGCTCCGTGCCGGCGACCGGATGACAAGGCACGATGTGAACGCGCGGGGAGAGCGCCGCCGCCGCCTCGACGACGGCGCCTTTGACCGAACCGACATCAATGACGAGCGCGCCGTCATCGGCCTTGGCGGCGACCGCGGCGAGGACCGCCGGCATCGCGCCGACCGGCGTCGACACGATGACGAGCGCGGCGCCCTTCAGCGCCGCGTCGAGCGCGTCAGGCGCGTCATCGACGGCGCCGCATTTGACGGCGCGCGCGCGAACGTCCGCGTCGAGATCGAAACCGGCGATCGTCCCTGCAAGCCCGCGCGCGCGCATCGCATGGGCGAGCGAAGCCCCGATAAGGCCGACGCCGATGACGGCGGCGCGGTCGAATTTTACGCTCACGTCTCTCTCTCTTTCCGTTCCGCAGTCCGCGCGCCGAGGATCGCAGGCCGCGTCGCGACCGGCGCGCCCGCGCGCACGCGCCGCGCCGCGCCGACGGCGACAGGCTGCGCCATGTCTTTCGCGGCTTCAACGAGAATGACGCCGCCGAGGCCTGACCACATCCGCGCTCCCGCCCGTTCCCAGGCGCGTGCGGCGCGCAACAGGAAGCGCGCGCCGATCGGCGGAAAATAGAGCGCTGACGACCATGCGAGCGGGCGGAACATCGACTGCTGCAACAGCCGTTCGAGCTGACGCTTGAGATAGGGCCGGCCATGCGCGAACGGCGTCGTTTCGACCATCGACCACAGGCCGCGCCGGTGCGCGACGACGATGATGAGGCGTCCCTCCGTCGTCAGCACGCGCCAGCATTCGCGCATCAGACGCCGCGGGTCGTCCGCCTCTTCCAGCCCGTGAACGACAAGCAGGCGATCGATCGAGGCGTCGGGAAGCGGCCAGCCGTCGCCGGACAGGACGGCCCGGTTCGCCCCGCCCGCCGGCCAGCGCACCACCCCCTGATCGCCGGGCGCGATCGCCAGCGTGCGCTCCGCCTTGTCGAAGCAGCCGAGATAGGGCTCGGCATGGCCGAAGCCCGCAAGCCTCAGACGGTCATGCTCGCGCCACGCCTCTTCGATGCGCGCGGCGACGAAGCCGCGCGCCGCCCGCCCGAGCGGCGTTTCGTAGAAGTCGTGAAGGTCGAGAATGTCGGTGCGCACCGGTTCGCTCGCGTTTCAGTCCGGCGGCAGCGCCGGACGAACGTCCGTATGCAGAAAATCATCGCCGACGAAGAGAAGCGCCTCTCCCCGCGCCTTGGCCAGCGCATAGCTGAAGCAATCGCCGAAATTGAGGCTCGCCGCATGAACGCCCTTGCCCCAGCGGTCATAGGCGTCGGCGACCGCCTCCGCGAAATCCCTCGTCACCGGCGCGATCTCGGCGCCGATTCCGTCGATCAGGGAAGCCATCTCGGCGCCGACGCCGCGCCGGCGCGCGACGATGAGCGCCTCGGCGAGCGTGCCTGCCGACAGCGCAAGCGCCGACGCCGTTGCAAGGCTCTCCGACACGGCGCCCGCCTTCGGGTCGTCGAGAAGGATCGACATCAACGCCGACGTGTCGATGACGGTCACTGCGGCATCCCGTCGTCGCCGTAGAGAAAATCCTGGCTGCGTGCGGCGTCGGCGCCCGCCGTGCGCCGCAGCGCCGCACGGGCCCTTGCTGCGTCAATCGCTCGGCGCCGACTTTCCCCGCTCGGCGGGCGGTGGACAGGCGCCAGCACGACGACGGGCTGGCCATGGCGCGTCAGCACGATTTCCTCCCCGCTCTCCGCGCGCCGCACGAGTTCGGTGAGCTGGCCCTTGGCTTCGGAGACGGAGACTTTCATCAGAGGAGAATAGTCCAAATATTGGTCCAAATCAAGCGTAGTCCTTGAGCCCCCGCCGCGCTAGGGTCTCAGCATGCCGCTCGACATCCGCCAGTTTCCCTGCCTTTCGGACAATTACGGCTATCTGATCCGCGACCGCGAAACGGGGGCCGTCGCCGCGATCGATACGCCGGACGCGGGCGCGATCAACGAGGCGCTTGACCGCGAGGGCTGGCGGCTAACCCATATCCTCAACACCCATTGGCACCCGGATCATGCGGGCGGGAACCTGGCGCTGAAAGAGCGCTGGGGCTGCCGCATCATCGGCCCGCGGGGCGAAGCGGGAAAGATTCCAGGGATCGATTTAGCGGTCAGTGAGGGTGATGTAGTGGCGCTCGGCGCCGCGACGGCGCGCGTCATCGATACGCCGGGCCACACCGCGGGTCACATCGTCTATTACTTCGCGGCGGACGGCGCGGCGTTCGTCGGCGACACGATTTTCGCGCTCGGCTGCGGGCGGCTGTTTGAAGGAACGCCCGATCAGATGTGGGCCTCGCTTCAGAAAATCGCGGCGCTGCCGCCCGAAACGAGGCTCTACTGCGCGCATGAGTACACGCAATCGAACGCCCGGTTCGCGGTGACCGTCGAACCGGGCAACACTGCGCTTCAGCGCCGGTTCGAAGAGGTGGCCGCAAAGCGCGCGCGCGGAGAATGGACGGTGCCCTCAACGCTTGCGGAGGAGCTGGCGACCAACCCGTTCCTGCGCGCGCGGGAGGAAAGCGTCGCCGCGGTCGTCGGGCTGGAAGGCGCGGGGCCGGTCGCAGTGTTTGCGGAAGTTCGCAGGCGGAAGGATGGATTTCGATAACGACCTGGCGCTTGCAGCTTCTTGCCGCCCGGCATGGTCGACTAAAGATGAACGCGCTGACTTCGAGAATCACGATTCGCGCTGACCAATGCCATGGGCGGCCCTGCATCAGGGGCATGCGCATCCGCGTTTCGGACATTCTTGGAATGCTCGCCGCCGGAGCGAGCGAACAGGAAATCCTCGGAGATTTTCCTGACCTGGAGCCGGATGACAACCGTGCGGCGCTCGCTTACGCTGCGACCCAACTTGACCCGGCCGTTCTCGTCGCTGCTCAATAGAACCCGCCGATGAATCTCGTCATCAGCGCGCAGCTTCCGCCGCGAC
Source organism: uncultured Caulobacterales bacterium (assembly GCA_964529675.1). Classification (GTDB taxonomy): domain Bacteria; phylum Pseudomonadota; class Alphaproteobacteria; order Caulobacterales; family Parvularculaceae; genus Amphiplicatus. The sequence continues at coordinate 3,321 of CAZGXT010000157.1, read as the reverse complement.
TCGCGTCTTGGCTGCGCCAACAGGGGCGCGATGCTTTCGCTGTGCGCGACATCAGACTTCGCGACGCGGCTGGCTGACCTTAAGCGCCAGATGGCCCCAAGGACGATCGGCATTGGCCTCCGGCAGCACCCCGCATGGGCTAGCGGCTTTTCCTGGGGGACAAGGACGTGGTTGGCGGGCGCGATCAATCCGCCGCCGGCGCTGCATTTTGTCCGTACAGGGATATCGTCGAGATCGCCATTTTCGCCGAGCCTTCGATGGGCTTCCGGCTGTAGGCGACGTAGATGAGCGTGTTGTTCGCCGCGTCGTAGATGCGCCGAACGGCGAGCTGTTTGAAAATGAGGCTTTGCTGCTGCGAGAAGACTTCCTCGCCGCTTTTGTCGAGGTCGATTGCGCCGATGACGATCGGCCCGGTCTGACGGCAGGCGATTGAGGAGTTCGACGGGTTCTCGAACCAATTGCCTTTTGCGAGCCGGTCCCAAACCGCGCGGTCGAAATAGCTCAGATGACAGGTGACGCCCTCGACCTTCGGGTCTTTCAGCGCCTCGAGCTTGATCTCATTGCCGACGAGATCGTTCTTGAATTCGCCGACTTCTTCATGCTGGCCGCCCCCGCCGCAGGCGGCGAGCGAAAGGAAGGCGATGGGGAAAAGGTTTTTCATGGCCTGAGAGATGGCCCTGCGGCGGCGCGACTTCAATCGGGGGACGGATTATTCCGCCGCGCCGATCTGCGCGAGCGCCTCAGCATAGCCGTTGCCGCCGGGCTCGGCGCCGTAACGCAGCGTTTTGCCGGACAGGTCAGCGCCGGATCCGTCGCCGGCGCACACGAAACGGTCGACGACGTTCGTGCGCCCGCGCCGGCAGATCGTTTCAACGGCGCCGAGCGCGCCGTCACAGACGGCGGCGAGGCTTTCGCCCGCTGGCCAGTCTTCGGCGGTCGACCAGTCGATCGAAGCCGCAATCGAGCGCCCGCAAATCTTGCTGGTGTAGGCCGCCTCGCTCGCGAGCGCGCGGTTCTCCCGCTCGCGGGCGCGCAGGTCCTTCAGGGATTGCGCCGACGCCGTCGCCGCAGACAGAGCCGCAGCAAGCGCAAGGATGAAGGGAAGGGTGCGGCTGGCCATTGGGAAACGATCACCCGGCATTGGGGCCGAATTGGGGAGCCCTGGAGGCTGAAGGCTCGCCGAACTGGGTTTCCGGGGGCTTAAGGCCGCCGACCGCTCAGAGCGATTCCTCAAGGTAGCGGGCGATTTCCGAGGAGGAAGGCCGTCCGGCGGCGTCGGCGGCCGGATCGTAGCGGACGGACAGGACGCCATCGCCGAGGCCGACCGCGGGCGGGCGCCCGACGATGAACTCCACCCGGCGGACGCGCGCGCCGATGATGCGCGCCCCGGTCGGGTCGTCGGCGACGCGCCCGAGACCTTTGGCCGCGCGGGCGACCGCGTCGGCGAGCACGCTCGCCCCGCCGGTTTCATCCGTACCCGGATCACCGACGTCGAACAGGATGGGCTTTCCGACCTGCGCGCTGATGAGCGCCGTCGCGCGTTGCGCGCGCGCCCGCGCGACGGCGAGCGATGCAAAATCGAGGGTCAGCGCCGGATCGTCGCCGAAGGACTTCGACGCCGCCGCCCCGCGCGGATCGCCGGGCCAGAACACGGTCGCGCCGCCATAGGGCGAGACGCGCAGCAACGCTTCACCGCTCTTGTCGCGCCAGACCGTGTCGCCGCGCGGCGCGCGCGCCGGCGTCAACAGGTGGATTTCCTCCGCCGGCGTCGCTTCATCGATCACGCAGTCCATGCGGGTGTCGCCGTCGCCGCACAGGAAGCGGAGCCGGCCTTCGCGCTCGCCGCCCTGAAAGAGAAAGACCCGGTCATCGGTCGCGACGACGAAGCGTTCAACCGCCGCGGCGTCGGCGAGGCGCGCCGTCTCCGCGCTGCGCTTGCCGACGAGCGCGGAAAAGGGGTCCGCCGAAAACGAGGAGGGGCGCGCGGACTGGGCGTGCGCAACCCCCGCCGCCGCCACGGTGGCGAGCAGGGCGAGCCCGCCTATCAACGCTTTTCTAACCATGGCGATCCCTCGGGGGCCGACGAAACGCCGGGCCCGCACGCGATTTCTTAATTCGCCTTTTGGGCGAAATCCGGGCGCTCGCAAGGTATAGGGGCGCCCCTTCAGGCCGCGATGTACTGGCCGCCATTCGCGGTCAGGACCGAGCCGGTGATGAAGCCCGCCCCGTCCGCGGCGAGGAAGGCGACGCAGCGCGCGATTTCTTCTGCTTGCCCGAGCCGCCCGACCGGGATGCCGGCGATGATCTTGTCGAGCACCGCCTTATCGACAGCGGCGACCATCTCGGTCGCGATGTAGCCCGGCGCGATCGCGTTGACGGTCACGCCCTTGAACGCGCCTTCCTGCGCGAGCGCCCGGGTGAAGCCGATCATGCCGGCCTTGGCGGCGGAGTAATTCGCCTGTCCCGCCTGGCCTTTCTGACCGTTGATCGAAGAGATGTTGATGATGCGCCCAAAGCCCCGCTCGCGCATGCCGGGGAAGACCTGGTGCGTCATGTTGAAGACGCTGTCGAGATCGGCGCGCATGACTTCGCGCCACTGCTCCGGCTTCATTTTGTGGAAGAAGCCGTCGCGGGTGATGCCGGCGTTGTTGACGAGAATGTCGGTCGGCCCTTGCACCTTCTCGATCTCGGCGACGCCCGCCTTTGAGGCCTCGTAATCGCCGACATCCCACTTGAATGCCTTGACGCCGGTCTCCGCGGTGAAGGCCTTCGCCGCCTCGTCATTGCCGGCATAGGTCGCCGCGACGGTGCAGCCTGCTTCCTTCAGCGCCAGCGAAATCGCCCGGCCGATGCCGCGCGTGCCGCCGGTGACGATCGCCGTTCTTTTTGTCATAAAGTCCTCCCAAAGTGCATGTTCTTGACCGTTTAGGTCCTACGTCCTTCTCTCAGAAACGGCGCCGTTTGGCGACGCCTGCTGCGCCGGCGACCAATCCGTCGGAAGGCGATCCGGTCAAGGTGATTTACATTGACATCAATTTTCTGAAATACTTGCGCATTGTCAGCATCGATGGATCAGTTGTTTGGGCAAGTCACCTGCAAATTTTTGCAAAAATCTCTTCGCCGCCGCCATCGGAGTCGTGGCTTTCGCGCCCGCTGCATCCGTTGCGGCGTCGCCGGCGGCGCAGACGCGTCCGGTCGATCCTTTCTGGAAAAACGCCATCGTCTATTTCCTCATGACCGATCGTTTCGCCAACGGCGATCCTTCCAATGACGAACCGGGTGGCAGGAAAAAGGATGCCGATCTATTGCGCGGCTTCGAAG
>CAZGXT010000156.1:0-7249 GCA_964529675.1 uncultured Caulobacterales bacterium | reverse complement strand
ACCGCGCGACCAACCGGACTTGTCAAAGACCCGCCTTTCGGCAGGCCGTAAACGCAAGATCGCGCGGGAGACAGGGCCCCCGCGCGATCATCGAACAATAAAACCAATTCAACTCAAAGTCAAGCGACAATCATGGTTAATGCTTATGGTTAACCATCCGCCGCGCTACGACGCCGGGGTGAGGCGCAGCACCTTGCCGGTCGGCTCGCCGTCGCCTTCGGTGGTGACGTAGATCGCGCCGTCCGGGCCGACGCGTACGTCGCGCACCCGCTCGCCGACGAGATAGCGCTCCTCGCCCGCCTCGGTCATGCCGTCGAGATCGACGCGGTGGAGCGAGCGCTCGGCCATGGCGCCGACAAGCAGGTCGCCGTCCCAGTCGGCGGGGAACAGGGTCCCGCGATAGACCGCAAGGCCCGAGGGCCCGATCGACGGCGTCCAGTACTTGAACGGCTGCCTCGTTCCGGAATACTCCGTATACGGCGTAATGCGCGCGCCCGAATAGTCGACGCCGTAGCTCGCCAGCGGCCAGCCGTAATTGGCGCCTCTCTCGATGATGTTGATCTCATCGCCGCCGCGCGGTCCGTGCTCGTGCTCCCACAGAACGCCGCGCCCGGCGTCATAGGCGAGCCCCTGGCCGTTGCGGTGGCCCTTCGTCCACAATTCCTTGCGCTCGCCGCCGCCGAAGACGGCGTTGTCATCCGGCGTCGATCCGTCCTCGTTAAGGCGGATCACCGACCCGAAGCTCGACGCCATGTCTTGCGCGCGCTCCTTGTAGCGCGAGCCTTCGCCGATCGTCGCATAGAGCTTGCCGTCGCCGCCCCAGGCGAGGCGCGCGCCGTAATGGTGGCCGGTGTCCTTCTCCGGAACCGCATCATAAAGAACCGTCAGATCGGAAAGCGCGGAGCCGTCGAAGGTCGCCCGCGCGATGCGGGTCGCGTTCGCGCGCTTCGTTCCATGCGCATAGGAAAGATAGAGAAGCCGGTTGTTCGCAAAGTCCGGGTGCGGAAGAACGTCAAAGAGCCCGCCCTGATTCCACGAAAGCGCTTCAGGAACGCCGGCGACAGGCTCGGCGACAAGGCGCCCGTCCCGGATGACGCGCAGGCGCCCGGGCCGCTCGGTGACAAGGATCGTCCCGTCCGGCAGGAAGGCGAGCGACCACGGATTGACGAGCCCCTCGGCGAGCGTGTCGACCCTCAGCGCCAGCGTTCCTTCCGGCGCCGGGTCTGCAACGGTCGTCTGCAGCTTGGCGTCGCCCCCGCCCTTTCCGGATGCTGGCGCGGCCGCCTCGGCGGTTGCGGCCCCATTGTTCTCCCCGCAGCCCGACACGAGCGTCAGGGCCGCCGCCGCCGCAATGAGGGCGATCCGGGACGGCGTCATGCGGGCGCGCGGGCTCATGAGGTTCTCCATGGCGTTATGGTCGGGGCTTGCGTAAACAGGGACGCCGCCGGGCGTCAATCGCGGCGCGGCCAGTCAAGACGAACAGCAGGGGCGAGAAGCGGGGTTGGGCATGGCGTTTATCCGGATCATCATCGGTTTCCTTGCGGCGCTCGCCGTCGCCTATCTTCTGTCGGCGGCCTTCCTGACCTTGCAGACCCTTTCGGCCTATCCAGGTTTTGAGGTGACGCCGCCCGCCTTCGCCGAGACGTTGGGCATGAACGTTTCCGGCCTTGCGACCAGTTCGCCCTTCATCCCCATCCTTGCGGTCTGTTTCCTGATCGCGTTCGCCATCGCTGCGGTCGCCAAGCGGATCCTGAAGCCGCTGGCGCCGCTCGCCTATGTGATCGCCGGCGCGGCGGCGCTTCCCTCGCTGTTCTATCTCGTCGAGAACGTGATGCTCGGCGGCGGGGTCGGCGCCTTTTTCGGCGCGCGCGACCCGCAGGACCTCGCCCTGCAGGCGCTCGCGGGGGCCGCCGGCGGCCTCGTCTTCACGGTCGCCGCCGTGCGCGGGCGCGCGTGAGCTTTCGCGCCCGGCGCCCATGCGCTAGAGGGCGCCGATGATGACAGCGCCTCGTCCCAAAGAACCCAGGAATGCGCCGCGGATCGGCGTCGTCAGTCTCGGCTGCCCGAAGGCGCTCGTCGATTCCGAACGCATCATGACCCGCCTCAAGGCGGAAGGCTATGAGATCGCGCCTGATTACAAGGGCGCGGACGCCGTGCTCGTCAACACCTGCGGGTTCCTCGACTCGGCGCGCGCCGAATCGCTCGACGCCATCGGCGAGGCGATCGCGGAGAACGGGCGCGTCATCGTGACGGGCTGCCTCGGCGCGGAAGCAGACGTCGTGCGCGCGGCGCATCCGAAGGTGCTCGCGGTCACCGGCCCGCATCAATATGAGGCGGTGATGGAAGCGGTGCATGACGCCGCGCCGGCGCCGCACGATCCGTTTTTTGATCTGCTGCCGCCGCAGGGCGTCAAGCTGACGCCGCGCCACTACGCCTATCTGAAGATTTCGGAGGGCTGCAACAATTCCTGCTCCTTTTGCATCATCCCCTCGATGCGCGGGAAACTCAAAAGTCGTCGCATCGACGCGGTGCTGAAGGAAGCGGAAAAGCTCGCGGCGGCGGGCGTAAAAGAGCTCCTCGTCATCTCTCAGGACACCTCAGCCTACGGCGCCGATCTCAAATACGAGACGCATTCCTGGCGCGGCGCGGACTATGAAACGCGCTTTCTCGATCTTGCGAAGGGCCTGAAAAGCCTCGGCGTCTGGGCGCGGCTTCATTATGTCTATCCCTATCCGCATGTCGAAAAGGTGATCCCGCTGATGGAGGAAGGAAATCTCCTTCCCTATCTCGACATCCCCTTCCAGCACGCAAGCCCCGCGGTGCTCAAAGCGATGCGCCGGCCCGCGCATCAGGAAAAAACCCTCGACCAGATCCGCCGCTGGCGCGCCGTCAATCCCGGGCTCGTCCTGCGCTCGACCTTCATCGTCGGCTTCCCCGGCGAGACCGAGGAGGATTTTGCGTTCCTGCTCGACTGGCTCGGCGAGGCGCGCCTCAATCGCGTCGGCTGCTTCAAGTTCGAGCCGGTGAAAGGCGCGAGCGCAAACGCGCTTCCGGGGGCCGTGCCGGAGGCGGTGAAGGAAGAGCGCTATCACCGCTTCATGGAGGCGCAACAGGCGATTTCGGCGGACATTCTCGACGGCTGGATCGGGCGCGAGATCGACGTGCTGATCGATGAGGCCGATGACTACGGCGCCGTCGGGCGTTCCTACGCCGATGCGCCGGACATCGACGGCGCCGTCATCCTCGACGGCGAAACGGGCCTCAGGCCCGGCGACATCGTCCGCGCGCGCGTCGCGGGCGCCGGCGATTATGATTTGTGGGCTGACCGTATCGAATGATAAGGGGAAGAACCGTGAAAAGACTAGCTCTTGCATTCCTTGCAGCCTGCGCGGCGGCGCCGGCCTATGCGCAAGATTCGCTCGGCGCGATCATCAAGGATCACTGGTCGTGGTCGCTGGCGCAAAGCCCGACCTTCGCGACATCGCTCGGCGTGCGCGCCTATGACGACCGGCTCGACGATTCCTCGCTCGCCGCCTATGAGGCCGCGGTCGAAGACCAAAAAGCGTTCCTCGCCCGGCTCGTCGCCCTCGACGCCGGCGCGCTTCCGTCCGCCGAGCGCGTCAATTACGACCTTCTGAAGCTCGATCTCGAAAACGACATCGAAGCGGCGCGCTTCGGCGGCAAGTATCTTGCGATCAGCAATCGCAGCGGGCCGCACACTTTCCTGACAGGGCTTCCTGACGACCTGCCCTTTTTCACCGCCGCCGATTATGAAAGCTATGTGAAACGCCTTAACGCCGCCCCCGCCTATGTCGAAGGCGTTATCGGGCGGCTTGAAAAGGGGATCGAGGCCGGCTGGGTGCAGCCTTGCGCGTCGATGGCGGGCTATGAAAAGTCGATCCGCTTCCATCTCGTCGCCGACGCGCGCGACAGCGCGCTTTATTCCCCGTTCGATGCCAAGCCTGCGTCGATTTCGGCGAAGGACTGGGCGCGGCTGAAGGCTGGCGCCGAAAAGGCGATCGCAGAGAAAGCCGTGCCGGCGATCGCGCGCTTCGCGGAGTTTTACGAGAAGGCCTACAAGCCCGCCTGCCGCGCGGCGATCGGGGCCTCGTCGCTTCCCGACGGGCGCGCGTGGTACGATCACCGCGCGCGGGTCTTCACGACGACGCCGCGCACCGCCGACGAAATTCACGCGATCGGCCTTAAGGAGGTCGCGCGCATCCGCAAGGAGATGGACGCGACCATCAAGGCCGCGAAGTTCGAGGGCGGCTTCAAGGCGTTTCAGGATTTCCTGCGCACCGATCCGCAGTTTTATGCGAAAACTCCGCAGGAATTGATGGAGAAGAATTCCTACGTTGCGAAGAAAATCGACGGCGAACTGCCGAAGCTTTTCGGGCGCCTGCCGCGCATGCCGTACACGCTGAAGGAGATCCCCGCCGACATCGCGGAAGGGACGACCACAGCCTATTACGAGCGTCCCGCCGGCGACGGCACGCGCGCGGGCGTTTATCGCGTCAACACGTCAAAGCTCGACACCCGCCCGCTTTATGAGGTCGAAGCGCTGACGCTGCATGAGGCCGTCCCCGGCCATCATTTCCAGATCGCGCTCAGCCAGGAGCTCGACCTGCCGGAGTTCCGGAAATATGGCGGCTTCACCGCCTTCATCGAAGGTTGGGGCCTTTACGCCGAAAGCCTTGGTCTTGATGTCGGGTTCTATCAGGACCCCTATGCGAATTTCGGGCGGCTCTCTTACGAAATGTGGCGCGCCTGCCGGCTCGTCGTCGACACCGGCATTCACGCCAAGGGCTGGTCGCGCGATCAGGCGATCGCCTTCATGAAAGAGAACACCGCGCTTTCCGAACACAACATCACGGCGGAGGTCGACCGCTACATCAGCAATCCGGGTCAGGCGCTCGCCTACAAGATCGGCGAGCTGAAGTTCAAGGAGCTTCGCGCGCGCGCGACGAAAGCGCTGGGTCCGAAATTCGACATCCGGCGCTTCCACGACGCCGCGCTTGAAAACGGCGCGGTGCCGCTGTCGGTGCTTGAAAAGCGCATTGACGCCTTCATCGCCGGAGAGAAGGCGCGCTAGCGGCATGGACGCCGAAGACGAACTCGCCGCGCTGATCCGGCAGGCCGCCGCCGACGTCCGCGCGCGCGACTTTCTGTGGGGCGCGGCGATCGCGGCGGGCATCGCGGTCGTCATCATGGGTTCTGGGCTTGCGTCGAACCTGTGGCTGCCGGTCGCCGCGTGGGTCGCGTTTTCCGCCTCCCTCGGCGTTCGCTACTGGCTTTCATCGGGGCGCGAATGGGCCAAGCCTGTCGAGCGCCTCGTCAAATCCGAAATCGGCGCGAAGGAAACCGAGCTTTCGACCCTGCGCCTTGCGCGCGGCGTCGCGCAGGCGCTTCCAGAGCCCCTCTTCATCCTCGACGCCGGCGGACTGATCGAGCACGCCAATCCGGCGGCGGAGGAATTCATCGGCGTCAAGGCGCTCGAGGGCCGGCATTTCGCGGCGGCGCTGCGCGCGCCCAATGTCTTTGAAGCCGCGGAAGCGGTTGCGAAGGGCGAGCCGCCGCACGCGGTGGAGTTCACGACGGCAGGCGCCGTCGAGCGCCATTGCCGCGCCTTCATCGCGCCGATCGGCGATGCGCGCCCCGTCGATCGCGTGCTCGTCTTCGTCCGTGATCTGACGAGCGAACGCCGCGTCGAGCAGATGCGCGCCGACTTCATCGCCTCGGCGAGCCATGAGCTCAGAACCCCGCTCGCCTCGCTGCTCGGCTTCATCGAGACGCTGAAAGGTCACGCCAAGGACGATCCCGACGCCCGCGACCGCTTCCTCGCCATCATGCAGGCGCAGGCCGAGCGCATGCAGCGCCTTGTGTCCGACCTGATGTCGCTGTCGCGGATCGAGCTTCATGAGCATGTCCCGCCGCGCGACATCGTCGATCTCGCCGCGCTCGCCGAGGATGTGCTCGACAGCCTGCGCCCCGTGCTCGACCAGTCGGCGGCGATCGTCGACTTCGAAAATCTCGAGGGCGGCCCGTTGCGCGTGATCGGCGAGCATGACGAGCTTTTTCAGGCGATCCAGAACCTCGTCGACAATGCGCTGAAATATGGCGGCGATCCGGCGATGATCAAGGTCAAGGCGGGCCGCGGCTTGTCGCCGTCGATCGCCGAAGCGGGCGGGGATGTCGCGTTTCGCGCCGGCGACGGCCCGGCGCAGATTGCGGCGCGTCTTGGCGCTGCGCCTGAAGACCTCGTCTTCATCCAGGTGCGCGATTTCGGCCCCGGCGTCGAACGCTCGGCGTTGCCCCGCCTCACCGAGCGATTTTACCGTGTCAGCGTCGATCGCAGCAAAAAGGCGGGCGGCACCGGCCTTGGCCTCGCGATCGTCAAGCACATTTTGAACCGGCACCGGGGCGGGTTGCAGCTTGAAAGCCGCCCGGGCGGCGGTACCGCCTTCACCTGCTATCTCCCGGCGGCGGCGAGCACGCTGTCGATTTCGTGGGCCGCAGCCGAAAACGCTCGTGGCGGACAAGAATCTGTCACATAATCCGGCGCAATGACTGCGTCGCTCCTCTAGTCCGGATGACAGTTTGATGACGATGGCCTCGATCGCGCCTCAACCGGCCGCCGCCCAGCTTCGGTCGCTCGGGGGCGAGTTCGCGCAGATGGCCGCGCTCGTCGAAACCCAGCTCAGCGAGGCGATCAGCGCGCTCGAACGCCGCGACGTGGCGCTCGCCGAGCGCATCGTGAAAAACGACGCCAAGGTCGACGCCTTTCACGCCCGCGTCGATGACGGCGCGATGGCGATCCTGCGCGCCGGCTCGCTCACCGACCGGCAGTTTCGCGAAGCGGCGAGCCTCATGAAGCTCGCCGCCGAACTCGAGCGCGTCGGCGATCTTGCGAAGAGCGTGTCGAAGCGTACGGTCGCGGTGGCGCTTGAAACGCCCCCGTCATCGGCCGTCGCCGGCGTCGTGCGCATGGGCCGGGCGAGCCTTCGCCAGCTTTCCGACATCCTCAACGCCTATCAGGCCGGCAATGTCGACGCGGCGGCGGCGGTCTGGCGCGGCGACAACGATCTCGACGAGCTTTACAGCTCGCTCTACGACGACGTCGTGAAGGCGATGACCCGCGACCAGAACCAGATCAGCCCGGGCGTCCACCTTCTCTTCATCGTCAAGAATTTCGAACGCATCGGCGACCACGCGACGAACATCGCGGAGGCGATCCATTTCGTCGAAACCG
>CAZGXT010000155.1:0-7251 GCA_964529675.1 uncultured Caulobacterales bacterium | reverse complement strand
CCGACATTGTCGCCGACGTTGTCGGCGTTCGTCGCAAGCTTGTTGTGAAGGTCTGCGCGAATGCCGCCGTCGACCAGGCCGACCATGTCGCCGCCGACGTCAGCGCCCTTGGTGAAGATGCCCCCGCCAAGACGCGCAAAGACCGAGATGAGCGACGCGCCGAGCGACAGCGCGACGAGCGCGTTGACGACTTCGCGGCTCTCAGGCGCAAGGCCCATCGGTCCGGTGAGGATCGCGTAATAGCCGGCGAGCCCAAGGAGCGCGAGGCCGGCGACGAGCATCCCCGTCACCGCGCCCGCGCGGAAAGCGACCGAGAGGCCCTTGGCGAGGCTCTCGGACGAGGCCTGCGTCGTGCGGACGTTGGCGCGCACCGAGACGAGCATGCCGATGAACCCGGCCGCGCCGGAGAGGATCGCGCCCGTCGCGAAGCCGAGCGCGGCGGTGAGGCCGAGCGCGAAAAGAAGGATCGCAAACACGATGACGCCGGCGATCGTGATCGTCGTGTACTGACGCTTGAGATAGGCCGAGGCGCCTTCCTGGATCGCCGCCGCGATCTCCTTCATGCGGGCGTTGCCCGCGGAGAGCGACATCACCTGCTGGATGGTTATGACGCCGTACAGAATGGCGAGTATGCCGGCCCCGACGACCAGCCATAGTTCAAGGCTCATTGCACCCTTCCCTTGGACCCCCTGGGGGCCGCTGATTGGAATTCCGGAGGAGAGAACGCCGATATGGCCGCGACGTGGATAAAACGTCTGCGCTTCAATCAGCCCCCGACTTGATCGGCGGGACTGATGACAAAGACGCCCCGGAAAATCAACCGGGAAAATCAACCGGAAACCGGTTCCCGCCCGGTCGGCGCCGGCATCTGGTTGCAGGCGGCGCGCACCACCGCCCTGCGCTCGTCATGGGCGCCGCGAAAATGGGGCCGTTTCGTCCGTGTAACAATCATGCGGCGATTGCGGCGGCCGCTGGCGCTGCGGGCGGCGAAGATCTGGGCGACCCCGACTTGCGAGCTTCTTCCGCGCCCGATATGCGCAGCGGCGGCGAGAGTGTTCGATTCCCTCAGCTTTTTCCGGCGCGGGAGGGCGTGAAACATCGGCGCGTAATTATTGAGCCCCGCCGCCCCCGCCTTCCGGCTTGCCGGTTACCTCTTCAAACGGTATTCGCCCGAGGTTAGCCTCGTCGGCGGAAATCCCGCCGGGGAGGGGCGGTTGATCGACAGGGCCGGTGTTCGGGCGGCCGTCAACAGGGCGAGGGGCGTCAATGACCTTCAACGCTGATGCGGGCGCTGCGGCAAGAGGCGCCGGCGAGGGACCTGACCTCGCGGCGGCCCTGGTCCCGACGCCGACCGATTCCGGCCGCCTGCCGTTGCGCCTCGATCTGTTTGCGACGCTTACCGCGGCGCTCGACTACGCCGCAGAGGGCGATGCCGGCTGCAATTTTTACAATTTGCGCGGCGGGCTCTCCGCCGTGCTGTCCTACGCTACGCTGAGAGCGCGATCACAGACGCTCGCCCGCCGCCTGGCAGCGCGGTTCCCCCGTGGCGCACGTATTGCGCTTGTCGCAGAGACGAGTCCTGAGTTCCTGACCACGTTTTTCGCCTGCCAGTATGCGGGCCTCGTGCCGGCGCCGATGCCGCTTCCAGTCAACCTCGGCGGCAAGGACGGCTACCTCACTCAGGTCCGCCTGATGGTCGAGGGGGCGAAGGCCGCGGCGGCCGTCGGCCCGCTGTCGATCAAGGATTTCCTAGCCGATGCGCTGGCCGCGAATTCAGCGGTCGCAGTGATGAGTTTTGAAGAGCTCGCCGGGATTGACGGCGAGGCCGAGCCGGCGGCGTTCGCCCCTGATGAGCTTTGTTATATCCAGTATTCGTCCGGCTCGACGAGCGCGCCGAAGGGCGTCATCGGCACGCAGGCCTCGGTCAACGCCAATCTTCACGGCATTACGAAGCATGGTCTGAAGCTTCGTCCGGATGATCGCGCGACGAGCTGGCTGCCGCTCTATCACGACATGGGGCTGATCGGCTTTGCGCTGGCGCCGATGTACGGCCAGCGCTCGGTCGATTTCATCGCGACGTCGGATTTCGTGCGCCGGCCGCTGTTGTGGCTGCGCCTGATGTCCGACAACCGCGCGACCATCACCTACAGCCCGTCCTTCGGCTATGAATTGTCCGCGCGTCGCGTCGCCAAGGCTGAAGACAATGCGATCGATCTATCAACCCTGCGGGTCGCCGGCGTCGGCGGCGACATGGTGCGCCCCGAGGCGCTGACGCTGTTTGCGGAAGCGTTCGCGCCGAACGGCTTCAGGGCGTCCGCGTTCCTGCCGAGTTACGGTATGGCGGAAGCGACGCTCGCCATCTCCTTCTCCGAGATCGGCGCGGCGATCGACGTCGATCATGTCGATATGCGCCACTACAACCGCTCCGGCGTCGCGCAGCCGGCGTCAGCGCTCACCTCTCCCGAGCATCGCCGCGGCTTCGTGCTGTGCGGCAAGCCGCTGCCGGACCATGCGATCGACGTGCGCGGGGAAAGCGGCGAGACGCTGAAGGACCGCGAGGTCGGGCGCATCTTCATCAAAGGCCCGAGCCTGACGCCCGGCTATTACAGCGATGCAGAGGCGACTGATCGCCTCTATCGCGGCGAATGGCTGGACACCGGCGACATGGGCTATTTCCTCAGCGGGGAAATCGTCATCACCGGCCGCGCCAAGGATCTCATCATCATCAACGGCCGCAATATCTGGCCGCAGGACATCGAGTGGGCCGTCGAAAAAGTCGACGGCGTGCGCCAGGGCGGCGTCGCTGCATTCTCGGTCGATGATGGAACAGGCGAGAAGATCGTCGTCGTCGCCGAACGCCGCGGCATGTCCGCCGAAGCGCTCGCCGACCTGCAGCGTGAAATCGCCAAGACGATCCAGACCGCCGCCGGCGCGCCGGCGACAGTCATCCTCGCCAAGCCGCATTCAATGGTGCTGACCTCGTCCGGCAAGCTCAGCCGAGCGAGGGTCAAGCAGAAATACCTCGCCGGCGAATTCAGCGACGACGCGGCCGACGCGGCTGCGCCCAAGGCGTTCGCCGAAGCGCACGTGTGAAGCTCTACGCTGTCACCGGCGGCACCGGCTTCATCGGCGCCGCGCTCATCGACCAGCTTCTTGCAGAAGGCGTCGCCGTGCGCGCGCTCGCCCGCGATCCGCGGCGGCTGAAACGCGCCGGCGACATCGAAGCGATCGAAGGCAGCCTTGAAAGCGAGCGCGCGCTGGCGGCGCTCGCCGAGGGCGCCGACGCCTTTTTGCATCTTGCCGGCGAGACGCATGCGCGCACTGAACAGGATTACGCCCGCATCAATGTCGACGGCGCAGCGGCGGCGGCGCAGGCCGCCGCGCAAGCGGGCGCGCGCTTTGTTCACGCCTCATCGCTGTCTGCGCGCCAGCCCGGAACGAGCCCCTACGCGCGCAGCAAGTTTGACAGCGAACGCGCGATCAGAACCGCTTCTCGCGGGAATGCTTTCCTGGCGCTTCGGCTGCCGGCGATTTACGGGCCGGGCGACCTCGTCACGCTTCCCTATTTCAAGCTGCTGAAGTCCGGCTTCGCCTTCGAGCCGGCGACCGCCGCGCCCGCCCGCGCGTCCTTGCTTTATGTCGAGGACGCCGCAGCCGCCATCGCCGCCGCGGCGGGCCGGGGCGAACCGGGGCGCATTTATGACGTCGGCGACGACTGCGCCGAGGGCCGCGCCTGGTCAGAGATCGGTCGCATCCTCGGCGACATCATCGGCAACAGCCCGATGCCGCTCAAGATCCCCAAGCCGGCGGTGGCGCTGCTGCACGAGGGCGTCCGGGCCGCGGAGAGCATTTTCGGCATGTCCCCTAGCGTGCGCCAGGGGCAGGTCAACGAGCTTTTTCACCCTGACTGGGTGGCGCGCGACAATCTCTTCAACGCAGCGGCGGACTGGGCGCCGGCGACCTCGCTCCACGAAGGGTTTGCAAAAACCGTCCGCTGGTATCAAGAACAGGGACTTCTATGACCATCGATCGCAAGGACTGACGCGATGACCGAACCCGGCGTTGAGGAAGACAACGATCTCGTCTTCCACCGCATCTGCGCGCTTCTTGCGCCCTTGAACCACAAGGGCGTGACGCTGACGCGCGACGTCGACCTGGTCGCCGATCTTGAGATCGACAGCGTCTCGGTCCTTGATGTCGTCATGGAGGTCGAGGACGCCTATGACATCTCGATCCCCGTCAACACGATTTCCGAGATCCGCACGCTGGGCGAACTGGTCGATGCGATTCACGCGATCAAGAAGGGCCAGGGCTGAGCGATGAGCCTGTTCGACAAGTTCGAGAAAACGGCGGCGCTGTACAACAGCCTGTCGGAGATGGGGAAGAACCCTTTCGCCGTCGTGATGGAAGAAGTGCTGGGCCCGACGCGCGCGCGCATCAAGGGCCGCGAGACCGTGCTCGCCGGCACGCATAATTATCTCGGGCAGACCTTCGAACCCAAAGCGATCGCCGCGGCCAAGCGCGCGCTCGACGAGGAAGGCACCGGCACCACCGGATCGCGCTTCGCCAACGGCACCTTCGCCGGCCACAAATCGCTTGAGCGCGCGCTCGCGGATTATCTCGGGCTGAATCACTGCGTCGTTTTTTCGACGGGGTATGTCGCCAATCTCGGCGCGATCGCCGGCCTTGTAGATCCGTCGGAGGACGTCGTCCTCATCGACGCCGACTGCCACGCCTGCATCTATGACGGCTGCCAGCTGTCGGGCGCGGAGACGATCAGGTTCCGCCATAACGATCCCGAAAGCCTCGACAAGCGTCTTCAGCGCCTTGATCCGAAATTCAAGGGCAAGCTCGTCTGCATCGAAGGCATGTATTCGATGTACGGCGACATCGCGCCGGTGAAGGAATTCGTCGACGTTGCGCACAAGCACGGCGCCTATCTTCTCGTCGACGAGGCCCACTCCTTCGGCGTCTACGGCGCAAAAGGCCGCGGCGTCTGCGAGGCGGAAGGCGTGATGGACAAGATCGACTTCTATTCGGGCACTTTCTCCAAGGCGCTCGCGGCGATCGGCGGCTTCGTCGCCTCCAATCATCCCGAGGCGGAGTATCTTCGCTTCTCCTCGCGCCCTTACAAGTTCACCGCCTCGCCGAGCCCGGCGACGATCGCCTCGGCCCACGCCGCGCTCGACAACATCGCGCTGACGCCGGCGCTCAAAGCCAAGCTCTGGGAGAATGCGCGCCGCCTTCACGCCGCGCTGACGCAATTCGGCCTGCGCCTCGCCGCGCCGCCTGCGCCCGTCATCTCGGTGCTGCTGCCGACCAAGGAAGAAGCCTTCGCGGCCTGGAACTTCCTGCTCGACCGCGGCGTCTATGTGAACATGGCGATACCGCCCGGCACGCCAGGCAAGGAATCGCTCCTGCGCCTCGCCGTCTCCTCGGCCCATAGCGGGGACGATATCGACCGGCTGGTCGGCGCCTACGGCCAGATGGCGGAGGCCTTTCCATCGGCGCGCGTCGCGCTTGCGTCATGAGACTGTCACCGGCGCGTGGTGATGCTCCCGTCACGGAAGATTGATGCCCCGCCGCAGCGCCGCCGCAATCGCGGCGGACCCATGGCGCGGTTTTCGCAACAATGATCGGCGCGCGAAGCATCGCGAGATGGGTGTGAAGGGGCTAGGAATGAAGGCGGCTTATTGGTTGACGGCGGCGGGCGTGGTCCTGTCGGCCCCCTTCGCCGCGGCGGCGAAGCAGGACGCGCATGAACACATGAGCTGCAAGGGCGAACCTCGCGAAATCCTCGTCCGCGTGGTTAACGTCAAGGAGAGCGTCGGCCTCGTCACCATCGAGCTCTACCGGAACGACGCTGACGGCTTCCTCAACAAGCGCGGCCGCGAATCCCGGCATCGCTTCGCCGCGCGCGCCCCGGCGACCGCGATCTGCGTCCACGCGCCCGAAGCCGGACAATGGGCGATGGTCGCGTATCACGACGAGAACGCCAACCAGAAGTTCGACAAGGGCACCTTCGGCATTCCGGTCGAACCCTTTGGCGTGTCTCAGAACCCGAAGATCCGGCTCGCCCCGCCGCCGATCGAGAAAGCGCTGTTCGAGGTTGCGGAAACCGGCGCAACGGTCGAAATCAGGCTGCGGGATTAGGGCCGGCTGCGCTGCGCCCGAAAAAAGGGCGGCAGGCTGACGAATGGTTTCCATCGCCATCGAGGAAGTAAGCGGCCCCAAAGGCCGGCGTGCGTTCATCAGCGCGGGCAAGGTCGCCTATGCCGGCGATCCGGCCTACGTCGCGCCGCTTGACTATGAGGTCGGCGCGCGGCTCGACCCTGCGGCGAACCCGGCGCTGAAAGGCGCGGACGTCGCGCTCTTCGTCGCGAAGAAGGACGGCGAGGTCGCCGGGCGCATTTCGGCCTTCGTCAATCCCTTGCATCTGCAGCGATACGACGACGCGACCGGGCATTTCGGCTTTCTCGACGCGATCGACGACCCGTCGGTTTTCGCCGCGCTGTTAAAGGCGGCGGAAGACTTCTTCCGCGCGCGCGGGATGAAGAAGTCCGCGGGGCCCTTCTCATTCTCCGTCAACGAGGAGTGCGGGCTCCTCATCGACGGCTTCGATACGCCGCCTTACGTCATGATGCCCCATGGGCGGCGCTGGTATCAGCGCCATGTCGAGGCGGCGGGCTACGCCAAGGCGATGGACATGCATGCGCTGCGCTATATTCCGCGCCGCCAGTTCATCCCTGAAAAGCGCATGAAATTCATTGAGCGCGCGCTTTCTTCGCCGAAGGTCAGCATAAGGAACATCGATTTCAGACGCTTCGATGAAGAAATCGCGACTCTCGTCGACATCTACAAGGACGCATGGAGCGACAATTGGGGCTTCATCCCGATGACCGAAGCGCAAATCGCCCATATGGCGAAGGAGCTGAGGCCCATCATCGAGCCCTACAACATCATCTTCTGCGAGTATGATGGAGAACCCGTCGCGTTCGGCCTGGTTCTCCCCAATGTCATGCAGGCGATCCGCGATTTCGACGGCAAGCTTCTTCCGTTCAATTGGGCGAAGCTGCTCTGGCGGCTGAAAGTGAAGAAGCTGCCCGAGGCGCGCATGCCGCTGATGGGCGTCCGCAAGAAGCTGCACGGCAAGCCGCTCGGGGCCGCTTTCGCCTACAAGATCATCGACATGGTGAATTCCGCGAACATGGACCACGGCGTCGTCGCGTCGGAGCTTTCCTGGATTCTCGA
>CAZGXT010000154.1:0-7344 GCA_964529675.1 uncultured Caulobacterales bacterium | reverse complement strand
TCGCCAGCCTGGTCGAAGTGCCGGTGCTGGTGCGGCCGATGGACGATGCCACGGCTGACAAGGTTCACCTGGCCGAGAACATCCACCGCGAGAACCTGAGCACGCTGGACCTGGCGCAGCGCGTGCAGCGCGACCTGGACGCGGCGGGCGGCAACCTGGCCACCGTCGCTGCCAAGTACAACAAGGGCAAGCCGTGGGTTTCCAAGCTGTCGGCGATTGCTCAGGGTGGCGATTCGATGACGGAGCTGGTGAACGAGGGCGTGACAGCCGACCGTGCGGTGCTGGCGGCTGTGTCGTCGCTCGAGCGCAAGGCGCCCGAGCGCGCCAAGGCGCTGGGCGAGCAGCTCAAGGCGGCGCCGGAGAAGTCCAACAAGCGCGCGATCACTGAGCAGTTCATGAAGGACGAACGCGCTGCGGCACCCAAGGCCAAGCCCGGCAAGGCGCCGCCGGCTGCTACTGCCAAGCCGGAGGGCAAGCGCAAGGCTGTCGAGCAAGAGCCGGCGTGGCGGAGCCAGGAAGGCATCGAGCGCGATCTCGGCGATGCGCTGATCGTCGTCGAGCTGTCGCCTATGTCGGTGTTCGCGGCCGAGTTCGCGGAGCTGTCGAAGAAGTTCGGCAAGGCGCGGTTGGCTGCGTCGGTGCGGCACCCGGACGAAGGCTGCGCCATCGTCCAGTTCGGCAACACTGACGCCCATCGCCGCGTGTACCGCGCCGACGAGTTGCGGCTGTTGTCGGTGGTCTGAGGGGGCAGGGCGTGTGTGTGTCGAGCATCGCGCGCCTGCAGCTCGCTCGCCAGCGATGCACGCCACTGCATGAAAACGGGTTGCTGGCCAGCGTGCCCGGGCCGCGCGGAGGGCGCGGCTGGAGGTTCACGCGGCTGGCTCAACAACACTACCCGGACTGGTTCACCAGTCCGGGTGTTTCCACGGCCGCTAACGGCCGTGGTGGGAAGCTGGAATGACACGATCCGACCGCGAAGACGTCCATGTGGTGCGCGCGCTCCCGGAAGACCTGGAGCGCGTTCTTGCGAGCCTGCCCCGGACGAACGAGCGCACCAAGGAATGGATGCGTGCCTATTTCGTCGAGGGAAAGAGCACGGTAGAGATCGCGCGCGCGCACAACGTCGAGCCGCAGCACGTCGGAAACAAGGTGCGCGCGATCCGCGCCAAGCTCGTTGAGCAGGCCTCGCCTCTGACTTACGTTCAAGTGACGCTTTCCCTGCCGATGGCGCTGGGGCAGGAGCTGCAGGGCCTGGCGGGCGAGCTGGGCGCGAGGGCCTCGCGCGAGCTGGCCGAGGCAACCCTGCAGCCGGTGTTGCGGGCCGTCGCCGCCGCGCGCAAGAAGTTGGGGGAAGGGCGCTGATGGAGCGCAAGCCTAGAAAGGTGAACGCCGGCATAGCAGGCCGGCGTTCTGTGCTCACTAGGACAGTGTTTTACCGCGAGGGATCACGGCTGCACGCTTGCATTTTATGCTGCAAGTGCCCAGGCAACAAGTTGCCTGACCGTGCATGCGCGCTGCTGCGCTCGGCAACGCATGAGAACTCCCGCCGCGAGATCTACAGGAGGGAGACATGAGCAAGAAGACAACGCCCCCGGTCGCGGTGGACTACAAGCGCGACGAGGTGCCGGCATGGGTGCGCGAGGTGATCGAAACCGGGCTGGCCATCGAGCAGGAAGACGCGCGCAGCGCCGGCAGCCTCGGGTTCATGACCCGGGCGCTTGTGAGCGCGACCATGCCCTACAAAGACCCGAAGGCCAAGGTCTTCGAGCGCCGTAATGGCGACCTGACGCTGACGATCCTGGCGCCCAACGGCGTGCCCTACGGCAAGTATCCGCGTCTGCTGCTGTCCTACCTGGTGACCGAGGCGGTGGCCACGCGCTCGAACGTCGTCGTGCTCGGCGATACGCTGGCCGACTTCCTCAAGGCCTCGATCGGCGTGCGCGCCACGGGCGGCGCGCAGGGCACGCAGACACGCCTGAGCGATCAGATGCAGCGGCTGTTCACGTCGATCGTCAGTGTTGGCCAGCGCGTGACCACTGAGCAAGGGCGCTCGTTCCAGTTCGAGAACATCACCCTTGTAGAACGCGGCCGACTCGCAGAAAGCGACATGGCCCGCCTGGACAACCTGCAGGCCGAGCCGGCGGCCGGCGCCGATGCTGGCGCCGAGTCGGAGCTGTGGCGCCAGGTGGAGAAGGGCGACGCCGGCCGCTGGAACTCGGTCGTGGAGCTTACGCCGCGCTTTTTCCAGGAGTGCGTGGAAACGCCAGTGCCCATCGACTTGCGCGCGTACAAGGTGCTCGGCGAGGCGCCGATGGCGATGGATATCTATGCGTGGACCACCTACCGCGCCAGCTACATCAAGCACCCGACTCGCCCGATTCCTTGGCAGGTGCTGCAAGCGCAGTTCGGCTCAGGCCTGCCGTTCACTGAGCAGGGCACGCGCGACTTCAAGAAGGCGTTCAAGCGCAATCTCGACCTGGTGCGCCTGGTGCATCCCGGGCTGAAGGTGGACGAGACGAGCAATGCCAGCGGTGTCGTGTTGCTGCCGTCGCCGACCAGCGTCAAGAAGCTGCCGGCGAGCAAGGGCGAGCCTGGCCAGCGTCCACTGTTCTGACGCATGGGAACTCCCGCAGCTAGGCTAGCAACACAGCTCGGTGTCACGCATGGGAACTCCCGTAGCTGTGCATCGGAACAACTGGACACACTCTGGACCCTCAGCTTATCAACAGAAACTGTTGATAAGTCTGTGGATAACATCAGTTATCCACGCATGACAACTCCCGCGAGAAAAGTGCTTTCGGATCAACAGCTTAGCGACGATTCGAGGGGTTATCCACGCATGACAACTCCCGACGGAACGCATGACAACTCCCGCGACGGAAATCGTTATAAATCAACGACTTAGCTCAGATATGCCCGGTTGTTCACGCATGACAACTCCCGCCAAAGCGCCGCGAAATCGCGCCAAGTCATTGATTTAGCAGGCATTTTTGACAGTTCGCGACGCGGCCCCTGTATTCCCTGTAGCTTTTTCCTTTAATCGCCGGTAGTAAAAGCCGCCGCCTCTTGGGGGCTTCGCCCCCGCCGGCTCGAACCCGGCTTGTTTTGGTTACGGGCCTGCGGCCCTAGACCAAAAGCTGCGCCGTCCCGCCCGGCATCCCCCAGGGGCTGCGCCCCTCGGCCTACGGCCTCACCCTCAATCGAGGCCCCCAAAGGGGGCGATAGAGGAACCCCCATCAATGCCAGTGCCCGCGAAGGCGGGCAAACAACACGTTCGCGGGGGCTGCCGCCCCCCTGTCCGTCTCCGGCTTCGCCTTCGACGCGAACTCGACCCCCCGGGGGAGGGCTTCACCCTCCCCCCGCCAGAGGCGGCACCCCCCCACCGAATACCGGCTGTCCAGAAAGAAGGGGTGGCTGAGCTGCTTGAAACGGGCTTCCAGGCGCGCATAGAGGCCGTAGGGCGGCCGATCTCGGCGGCGGCAGGGGTGTCGGGTGTCCCGGGCCGCCGAAGGCCCAGGCGGTGGCGTGCGAAGGGCGGTGGTTCGTCGCATGCTTTCGGCCGGGCTACGGAGTGCCCATCGGCTTTAGGCCGATGGTCAGCCCTACCGGGCCGGCTCCTACCGGCCTCATGCCCTGTCCCCCGGACAGGGCACCGCGACATGCTCCTCTGGCGGCGCCGGTGGCCTGCACAGGCCCTGAATACGGCTTTCGAGGAAGGGGGTTCGCCCAGGTCCGCGCGCTCATCGAAGCGCCCTGCAGCTCGGCCAGGTCGAGGGCCGGCGGCGGAAATCGCGCTTTAGCTGTTGCATTAGAACTGTTCCAATGGTATAGTTAAGCCATGGTGATGCAGCAGCGTCACCGGCCGGAACGGGACAGAGATAGCAGCTCACCCGCCCCGGATTCACCCCCTCACTAGGAGCAGGTTATGACGATTCAAGCGCGGGCGTTTCCCGTGGGAAACGAGGTGTCCCATGGCTGACCGGCGAGCAATCCACCTCAAGCGCGTTGCCGCCGCTGGCGCAGCGGCGGAACGGGTTCACCACGATGAAGCCATGGGCGTGGAGGTGTTCCGGCGCCCCGGCAAGCCCAGCGGCGTGTGCGAACTGGCGTTCTCGGGCATGCGCTGCAAGCCCGACTATGCGTATCGGTTTGCGTCGCCCGAGGCGGCCGAGGCTCATCGGGCGACCTGGCTGGCCAGCAAGAACGCGACCGCCGACGAGAAGCGCGCACGGGTCGAGCGGCGCCGCGAGGCCGGGCAACAGCTCGCGGTGGGCGATGTGCTGGTGGCGAGCTGGGGCTACGAACAGACCAACTACGACTACTACCAGGTGACGCGCAAGCTCGGCGCCCGCTCGGTGGAGATCCGCGAGCTTGCGAAGGACAAGACCTACAACGCCGGGGCCATGGCCGGCGAGTGCGTGCCGATCAAGGGGCGGTTCGTCGGTGAGCCGATGACCAAGCGTGTGAACGAGCTGGGCGGCGTGAAGGTAAATCACGCCCACGCCGTCAAGAAGCCCTCGGAAATCGTGGGCGGCGTCGAGGTGTTCAAGCCCGACCGTTACACGACCTACGCCTGACAAGGAACGCACCATCATGCCGAACGTTCGAGAGATTCGACACTTTCACATGGCGTGCGGCCTCGGTGGCGGCGCCAAGGGCTTCAACAAGGCCACGCCTCGCGCGGGCGGCCTGGTGGGCCGCATGCGCTGCATCGGTGGCGTGGACGTGGACGCCGCAGCGCTGCGCGACTTCGAGCGCGCAGCCGGCGTCAAGGGCACGGTGCTGGACCTGTTCAGCCGCGAGCAATACACCGCCTTCCACGGCAAGGAGCCGCCGGCCGACTGGCGCGAGGCGATGCCTGCAGATCTGCGCAAGGCCGCTGGCAACGAACGGCCGCACATCGTGTTCGCCAGCTACCCGTGCAAAGGCAATTCCGGCCTGCTGTCCGAGACGCTGAGCCGTACCGGCAAATACCAGGCACTCAACAGCCTTGCGCTGCGCGGCACCTGGCTGATGCTGGAGGCGTGGGGCGACGATCCGCCCGAACTGATCCTGTTCGAGAACGTGCCGCGCATCGTGCAGCGCTCGCGCGCGCTGCTGGACCAGATTGGCGCGCTGCTTCGCAGCTACGGCTACGCGGTTGCCGAGACGACGCACGATTGCGGCGAGATCGGCGGCCTGGCGCAGTCGCGCAAGCGCTTCCTCATGGTCGCACGGCACATAGAGAAGGTGCCGCCTTTCCTGTACGAGCCTGACAAGAAGCGCCTTCGCGCGGTGGGCGACGTGCTTGGCCGCATGCCGCTGCCTGGTGATCCCGCCGGCGGGCCAATGCACCGAATCCCCCGCTTGCAGTGGAAGACGTGGGTGCGCCTGGCCTTCGTCCAGGCGGGCGCCGACTGGCGCAGCCTGCAGAACCTGGCCGTGGTGGATGGCATGCTGCGCGATTACCTCATCGTCCCGGAGGACGCCGAGGCCTGGCACCGCAACGTGCTGGGCGTGAAGGCTTGGAGCGAAGCGAGCGGCACCATCACCGGCAACGCGCGCGCGAACACAGGCGCCTTCTCGGTCGCCGATCCGCGCTTCGAGCAGAGCACGAAGTGGCGGGACGGGCAGGCCTTCGGCGTTCATGCGTGGGGTGATTCGACGGGCGCCATTGCGGGCCAGCAGAACCCAGGGCAGGGCGCCTACAGCGTGGCCGATCCTCGTCACACCGGCCCGGCCAAGCACTCGAACGAGTTCCGCATCGTGCAGTGGGATCGTTCCAGCGGCGCCGTGACCAGCGCACATGGCACCGGCCAGGCCGTCGCCGATCCGCGCAGTTCAACCTCGTTCGGAGGCAAGGGCAAGTACATCGTGACGCCGTTCGACCGATCCACCAACACCGTGATTGGCGGCAGCACGACGGGTCAGGGAGCGTTTGCGGTCGCAGATCCGCGCGTCCTGGATCGTCGCCAGGGCGACGCCTACCTGACCGGAGGGCACTACGGCGTGGTCGGCTGGAACCAGCACACCGGCGCCGTGAGTGCCGCCGGTGGCCACGACAACGGCCGCTGGAGCGTGGCCGATCCCCGCCTCTTGCCTGCGCCGGCCGACAAGCTGGTCGCTGTGATCCGCGCGCTCGATGGCACCTGGCATCGGCCGTTCACGACCTTGGAGCTGGCCGCGCTGCAGAGCTTGGTCGATCCCGAAGAACAGCTCGAACTCGACGGCTTGAGCGATCAGGACTGGCGTGAGCGCATCGGCAATGCAGTGCCGCCGGACGCGGCCGAGGCCGTGGCCGAGGTGATGGGCACCACGCTGCTGCTGGCTTGGTCCGGCGAGAGCTTCATGCTGTCGGCGTCGCCGATCTGGGTCCGGCCGGTTGCGGTTGCGCTGGCCGTGGACCAGGGCGCCGCGGTGCAAGGCCTCGCGGCTTGAAGGGGAGGGGAGCGATGGGCTACATCAATCCCCTGCTGCGCCTGAGTGCGGCGCAGCAGCTTCTTGAACTGCCGCCCGAACAGCGTGCCGCGCTGGCCAGCCTCTTGCGCGAGCTGCGCGCCGACGCTGATCGCCAGGCCGAGCACGCATGGCGAAAGCGCAAGGGGCCGATGGCCGCCTACTGGCGTGCCGTGGCCACCTACGCGCGGCACACGGCGCACGCACTGAATGCCGGGGCGTCCGGCCGCGCTGTCGCGCGTCAGAAGGTTCCGCGATGAACGCGAGACCGCATCAGCTCGCACTCGGCGAGGGTTGCCAGCGCTGGCTGCAGCGCCGGCCGCGCTACCGTCCACCAGGCGAGCCGTTCGACCCGGGCCGCTGTGAGGTGGCGCTGATCGACGAAGGCACGGCAAAGCCGTGGGTCATCGAGCACCACTACTCGGGCAGCTACCCGGCCGCACGTCTGCGCGTGGGCCTGTTCCTCAAGGAACGACACCGCCGCGAGCAGCTCGGCGGCGTCGCCGTGTTCTCCGTTCCGATGAACCAGGCCGTGGTGCCGAGCTACCTCGGCGTGCCAGCAAGTGCCGGCGTCGAACTCGGCCGCTTCGTGTTGCTGGATCACGAGCTGCTGGCTGCCAATGCGGAAACGTGGTTCCTCGCGCGCGCCTTCCGCTTGGCCCGGCGCGAGTTGTCGGCCGCCGGCATCGTCGCCTATTGCGATCCGTTGCCGCGCGTCGACGAATCAGGCGCCGTCGTGAAGCGTGGCCACACCGGCACGATCTACAGCGCACACAACGGCCGCTATGCGGGCCGTTCGTCGGCGCGCACGCTGACCCTGCTGCCGACTGGCCAGGTCATCAGCGAGCGCACCTTGGGGTCGTCTCAGAAAACGGACAACAAAGCACGGTAAGCAAACCGGCATTGCCC
>CAZGXT010000153.1:0-7403 GCA_964529675.1 uncultured Caulobacterales bacterium | reverse complement strand
GGAGGCGGACGAGTTCCTTCGCCTCCGCGTCGGTGTCGTTGACGCCTTTCAGCATGACATATTCAAAGGTGATCCGCTTGGAATTCCCGGCGGCGGGATAGGTGCGGCACGCCTCCAGCAGCTCTGCGATCGGATATCTGCGGTTGATCGGGACCAGCACGTCGCGCAGCGCATCGTTTGTTGCATGGAGCGAGATCGCCAGCATCGCGCCGGTGTTCTCGCCGAGCGGCCGGATCGCCGGCACGACGCCCGATGTCGACACCGTGATGCGGCGGCGCGAAATGCCGACGCCGTCGCCGTCGGCGATCGTTTCGATCGCGCGCGCGACGTTTTCGGCATTGAGGAGCGGCTCGCCCATGCCCATGAAGACGATGTTCGAAAGCCGCCGGTCATCCCCGCCCGAGGGCCATTCTTCCAGGTCGTCCTTGACCGCCATCACCTGCGCGACGATCTCGCCCGCGGTGAGGTTTCTGACGAGCGGCTGCGTGCCCGTGTGACAGAAGGTGCAGGTCAGCGTGCAGCCGACCTGGCTCGACACGCACAGCGCCCCGGCTCGCCCGACATCCGGGATGAAGACGCACTCGATCTCGGCGCCCTTCGACACTTCGAGGAGGTATTTGCGCGTGCCGTCGACCGAGACCTGGCGCTCGACGACGCGCGGACGCGCAAGGAAAAAGAGCCGGGCGAGCGCGGCGCGCATCTCCTTGCCGATATCGGTCATCGCCTCGAAATCGGCGAGGCCGTAATGATAGACCCAGCGCCAGAGCTGGTTCGCGCGCATCCGCGCCTTCTTCGCGTCGAGGCCAAGCCCGTCGGCGATCCGCGCCGCAATCTCCGCGCGCGACAGCCCGAACATGGAAACGGGGATCGTTTCCGCCGCAGCTGGCTTCACGCTGAGATCAAGCGCCGTCATGGCGCCCGATATAGGGGGGAGGCGGCGCTTGCGCAAACCGGCTGCGGCGGCGTCCTAAAAGCTCACGGAGACCGTCGATGAGAGGGTGAAGTACTCCGTATCAAGACCAAGCGAGTGGGCGGCGTCCGTCGAAAAGGTGACGCGCCCGAAAGTCGAAGACAGGCCGGCGGCGACTTCGCCGTAAACGAGCGAGCCTTGCTGGTCGATTGTCTGGAGGCCGCTGAACAGGTCGCCGGCGCGATCTGTTCTGCCGCCGCCGCGGGTGATCGCGAGCGCGCTCGCTTCTTCGGCGAAAATCGCCGCGCCGCCGGCGGACACGGTCCAGCGCGACCCGAGATCCTGCGCGAGAAACAATCCCGCCGAACCGGACCAGCCTTGCGCCTTCACGCCGCCGCTCAGCCCAAGAGGCCCGGACGAGGCGAAGTCCGCGTTCAACCGGCTCCACCCGCCGCTGGCGGATGGAACGAGCCGCGTCCGGTCTCCATAGGCGCGGCTGACGGCGAGAGCCGCGCTCAAGAAGTCGGATTGCGCCTCGGCGGCGATAGGCGTGTTGGCGAGCGTGACGAAGAAATCGGCTTCCTCGGAGGCGTAATCAAAGAGCAGGGCGACTTCGGTCCCGTCGAAATCCTGCGACAGGGAAGCGCCGGCCGCCAACGCCTCGCCGTCGCTGCGTTCGACCGCATCCGGGAACAGGACATCGCGGCGCGTGGCGCCGAAACTGACGCCGGCCGTCGTCGCGCCAAAGCGCCGGGAGAGCGCCAGCGACAAGGACCTGCTGTCGCCCGACGCCGTGTCGTCGCCGGCGAAAAATCGCGACAGGCCGAGCGCGGCTGTCCATGGCTGCGCGTCCTCTGCCGCGTGCGCCGGCGCTGCGGCGACCAGCGCCGCCGCAATCATCGCAGATCTTATTGCATGGCTGATCATAAGAGCCCCTCTGGTTTCCGCATACGATTTCAGCCGGTCACGGGCGCCCGAACAGGACGCCGGCGAGTTCGCGCGGGCTGCGCGCCCCAATCGCGTCGACGACGAGCGCCGCCCAGGCGTGAAAGACGATGACGAAGGGATTGTTGGAGCCGAGCGGGGTCGAGAGGCCGTAGCGGCAGGGCGTTTCCTCGCGTTCGCGTTGGTAGGTGCCGAACAGGCGATCGAAGATCACAAGCACGCCGCCGAAATTCCTGTCGATGTAGCAATCATTGGCGGCGTGATGGACGCGGTGGTTTGAGGGCGTATTGAAAAAGCCGTCGAGCGGTCCGAGCCGGCCGATCGTTTCCGTATGCAGAAGAAACTGGAATTTGAGATTGGCGGCGAGAAGAGCGACGATCAGCAGCGGATGAAAGCCGAGCACGATCAGCGGGGCGAAAAAGAGCCAGCTTCCCGAGATCAGGTCCGTCCAGCCGAGCCGAAGCGCGGCCGGGAGCGTCAGTTCCTCCGCTGTGTGATGAACGGCGTGCGAGGCCCATAGCCAGCGCACGCGATGGCTGAAGCGATGCATCCAGTAATAAGCGAACTCGACCGCGATGAAGCCGGCGGCCCAGACGCGCCAGTCGTCGACCGGGAGCTTCACCGGCGCGGCGCTCCAGAGCGCGGCGTAAACGGGCGCGATGACCGCGAGCGACAGGAACGCTGCAAGCGCGCGGCCGAGCGCGACGGCGAAGGACGCGCGCGCGGCCGCGCCGTCATAGCCGCTCCGCGCGCCGAACCGGCGCCACACCCATTCGAGCGCGATCAGCAGCGCAGCGGTTGCAAGAAATCTCGGGTCTCTGAAAATCGCATCCATGAGGACGGTCCCTGAGGGCTCCAAGGCGCCGGCGGGCGGGCCCGAAGGGCGTCGGGCGCCGCCCGCCGACGGTGAGGCCGTACGGCGGAGAGAGCCCTCGCCGGCCTCAACGGGCGAAAGCGCGACCTGGGGCCGAGGGGCTTCAGCCGCCTGATTTCGCCGCTTTCGCTTCGGTCGTCGTGACAAAGCCGTCGGCGTTCGCATCCGCCCTGTCGAAGAGCGGCGTCGGGCCGTTGACGAATTCCTGTTTGCTGACTTCGCCGTTCGCGTCGGCGTCGAACTCTTTCCTGATCTGTTCGATCCGGGCGTTCTGGATCGACGCCAGGCGCGGTCGCGACTTTCGACGATCGGCGTCGGAGAGAACGCCGTCTGCGTTCTGGTCGAGCTTCGTGAACATGTCGCCGCGGGAAGCGAGCAATTCCTGCCGCGACACCTGGCCGTCGCCGTCCGCGTCAGCCGACATCATCAGCTTGTAGGGATCGTTTGCCTGGGCGTGGGCGGGCGCGGCGAGGATGAAGGCGAGACCGGCCGCGAAGAAAAGGCGCTGCATCGGGGTTACTCCGTAGGGGTTGCAGGAATTTCAGGCCGCCGCGGCGCGCTGGCGCCGCGGCGCTCGCTGTTCGCTATTGCGGGCAGGCGACGACGGCGCCTGAAGCATCCGTGCAGGTCACCGTGCGGGTGCGGCTTCCGGCCTTGCCGCTCGATTCGAGCGCGACCGAGCCGCTTTCTCCGCTGGCGGTCGCCGAACGGTCGATGCCGGTTTCGGACGAACGGCTCGTCGTTCCCGCGAAGGACCCTTTCTCGCCGCTGCCCGACGTAGACCGGGAAGAAGAGGCGCTGCCGTCGGCGTTGCGGGTCGCTGCCGCGCTCGTCGACGCGCTGCCGGTCGCTGTCGTCACTTCCGCGCTCGACTGAGAGGCGGCGCTGCCGTCTGAATTGCGCGTGGCGGAGCGGCGACGCGAGGCGCTGCCGGTTTCAGTTTCGACTGCTGCGCCCGCTTCGCGCGTCGCGCTGCCGTCGGCGTTTTTCGTCGTCTTCGACGCGCGGCAGGCGGCGCCGGCCGACCCGGCCGCGCAGCGCGCCGAGCCGGCGGTCGCATTGCCTTCCGCGTCGGTGCGCGCGCCGCGCGCCGCACAGGTCCTGCCGACATCGCCGCCGGTGCAGCCGGCCGAAACAGCGGAGACGCCGCCGTCGTCATTGGCGCGCGCAGCGCGCGCCTTGGCGCGCCCGGCGGCGTCGGCCGGGGCGGCGACCACAAAAGCAAGCGCCGCAGCGGCGATCATCAGGGACGTTTTCATGACTTTACTCCGTTTGGTTATTCGCTGGTCGCCCGGCGGGTTCGCTTCCGGGCATGGACAGGACGATGCGCTAACGAAGTTGCATGGGTTTAAGCGGACTATTGCAGGATGACGGGGCGGAGGGCCGCGTCCGTTACAGTTTGCAACAATCGCTTGCGGGAGCGTTACAGTGGGCCATTATCGCTCGGTCATGACCGATCAGCGCCCGGCCATCGCCGTCGTCGAGGATGACGACGACATTCGCGATCTCGTAACCGCGCGGCTCGCACAGGACGGGTTCGAGCCGGTCGGGTGCGCCGGCGCCGGCGATCTCGACGCCCTGCTCGCCGCGCGGTCAGTCGATCTCATTGTCCTTGATCTGATGCTGCCGGGCGAGGACGGCCTGTCGATCTGCCGGCGCCTCTCGGCGGCGTCGGGCCCGCCGGTCATCATCCTCTCGGCCAGGAGCGACGACATCGACCGCATCGTCGGCCTCGAAATCGGCGCTGACGACTATCTCGCAAAGCCCTTCAATCCGCGCGAATTGTCCGCGCGCATCCGCGCCGTGCTGCGCCGCCGCCGGTCAGGAGAGGGCGTCCCGCCGGAAGACGCCGCGACGGGCGCGCGCGAAGTCTATCGCTTCGCCGGGTGGACGATCGACATCGACGATCGCGCGGTCGCGGACCCCGGCGGCGCGCCGGTCATCCTGTCGGCGGGCGAGTTTGCGCTTCTCGCCGCCTTCGTGCGCCGGCCGCGCCGGGTCCTGACGCGCGACCAGCTTCTCGACTGGACGCGCGGGGACAGCTCGGCCCCGGTCGATCGCGCGATCGACGTCCAGCTTTCGCGCCTCAGGAAGAAGCTCGGCGACGATCCGCGGAACCCGGCGCTCATCAAGACGGTGCGCGGCGACGGCTATCTCTTCGCAGCCGACGTCAGGAAGGCGGACGGACGGTGACGTTGTCTTCCGGACCCATCCTCCGGATGCTGATCATCGCCCTGGCGATCCTGATCGGGCTGCAGATGCTGATCGTCGGCGCGGGCTATCTCGTCAGGACCGCCGAGCTCGCGCATCCGGCGCGCCCGCGCATCGTCGAGCAGATCGCGGCCGCCGTAGCGCTGATCGAAAACACCCCGCCCGGCGAACGCGAAACCGCCATCCGCGCGATAAACTCGCCGTTCATCAGCTTTTCAACGATCAGCGACTTTCCGCAGGCGGGCGTGCGCGGCATGGACCGCCCGCTCAACGAGTACAGGCCGATCATTTCACGCTTCCGGAACGCCCTCGGCCAGCGGGAGTTCCAGATATTCGGGCGCCGATGGCGCCGTTTCAAGGGGACGCCGCCGGTGGTGCCGGCGGAGATCATCATCGCCATCAAACTGGCGGACGGAACGGCGCTGATCGTCGAGCCTTCGCCCGAATACCGCCGCCAGCTCGCGGTCAACGTCGCGGCGCTGACGAGTTCCATTCTCGGTCTTCTGCTCCTCGGGGGGCTCGTCTGGGCGTCGTTCCAGACGACGCGTCCCTTGCGCGAGATGGCCGCGGCGGCGACGCGCCTCGCCAGCGATCTCGACGCCGCGCCGCTCGCCGAACAGGGCCCCGGACCGGTGCGCGATCTGGCGCGCAGCCTCAATGCGATGCAGGGCGATCTCAAACGGCTGATGGCTGAGCGCACGGTGCTCCTCGCCGCAGTCGCCCATGATTTCCGCACCTATCTCACGCGGCTGCGCCTGCGGGCCGATTTCATCGCGGAAGACGAGCAGCGCCTCAAGGCGGAAAAAGACATCGACGAGATGACCGCGCTGATCGAGGATACGCTGCTTTACGCCCGCGCGGGCGCGGCGCGCGCGCCGGCGGCGCCGTTTGATGTCGCCGCGCTCCTGCGCCAGGCCGCCGAGGCCTTGCGCGAGACCGGGGCGCAGATCGACCTTGTTGCGCCGGAGCAGCTCGTCGCAAACGGCCACGAAGGGTTCGTCCGCCGCGCCGTCGTCAATCTTCTCGACAACGCGATCAAATATGGACGCGCGGCCCGCGCGCGTCTCGAAACCGCCGGGGCTTTCGCCACGCTGACGATCGAGGATGAGGGCACGTCGCTTCAGGAGGCCGATCTCGAACGTCTCTCCGAGCCGTTCTTCCGGATCGAGGGATCGCGGTCGCGCGCGACCGGCGGCGCAGGCCTCGGCCTTGCGATCTCGCGGCGCCTGGTTGCGGCGAGCGGGGGCGAGCTGCAGCTTGACCGCACGCCGGCCGGCGGGCTCAGAGCGCGAATCGTCCTGCCGGCCGGATAAGGCGTACGCCTAATCGTCATGCCGGATCGGTTTCCCGTCATCCTCGAAGAAGAGGATGTCGCCGGGCTGGCAGTTCAGCTCCTTGCAGATCGCTTCGAGCGTCGAGAAGCGGATCGCTTTCGCCTTGCCGGTCTTGAGGATCGACAGATTGGCGATCGTCACGCCGACGCGTTCCGAAAGCTCCGTCAGGCTCATCCCGCGGTCGAGCAGCACCCGGTCGAGTTTGACGGAAATCGACATCAGACGGTGAGGTCCTGTTCCTCTTTCAGCGCCGAGCCCTCACGGAACACTTCCGAGAGCACGAACACGGCGATGACCGCGATCAGCGTGATGCCGTCGAGGCCGGTGTCGACTTCCGCATCGAAGATGGCGGCGAGCACGCTGATGCCGATCTTCGAGCCCTCGCCGATGAGGAGCGCCCAGCCGAGCCTGCGGAAGCGCTCGGCGTTTTCCTTCACGAAGGGCGAGCCGAAGCGCAGCGTCTTAAGGATTTCAAGGAGGCGTTCGACGACATAAAGAAGGACGCCGAAGGTGATGAAGTGTTTGAGCACTTCGACGAAATCGCCGGCGTCGATATCGAGGTCGGCGTCGATCGACATGCCGTCCGCGCCGGCGATAAGACGCGCGACAGCCGGAATGAAGGGAATCGCGACGATGGCGGCCGAGAGCGCGGCGAAGCAGATCCACACGACGACGCGCACGATGTGCAGACAGACCGCGAGGATCGAGGCGAGCGAGCCCTTGCCGATGGCCTTGATCATGGGGACCTCCTGAAAAGCCGGGCGTTTCTCTCGTCTTTTCAGAAGAAGACGACGCCGCACAGCCTTTCGTCACAGAGCCGCTGCACCGCCTTCCCGGCGTCGCCGCCGGACTGGGCGAGCGCCGCCGCGAAGAGGAGCGCCGCGCCCGCGAGCGCCGCGGCGAAAAGGAGGGAGAGAGCTTTGGTCATGGCGTCTTCCTTCCCGCCGCCCCCCGGCTTCACCGGGCGGGCGGCCGATTGCCCTAAACGAGAACGATGCGGCTGAGCGAGGCGAGGTAGGACGCCCCGATCAGGACGACCATCGCCGAGGTCATGAGACCGTTGACAAACCGGCCGGCATTGCCGATGTTAAAGGTGGCGTGATTGCGTAACATCTGAATTTCCTTTCGT
>CAZGXT010000152.1:0-7423 GCA_964529675.1 uncultured Caulobacterales bacterium | reverse complement strand
GCGCGGGCATGGACGGCCATTCGACCTGAAGACTTTCATACTCCGCAATGATTGAGTCGATTTCCCGTTCTATGGAGGCCAGCCGGGTCAACTCGTCGACTTCATCATCGGGGGCCCCGGTCTCTCTGACCTCATCCGCGATCACCTTGCGCGCAGTCCGGATGTCACGTCGAACGATCTCGATAATCCGATTTTCCTGGTCCGATTCCATGAGATTGCTGAGCAGCGCCGCGTCGGACATCTGCTTGAATAGATTGTAGGCGTTGCTCGACAGCGTGATATGAGCCGCGAGCGTCGTTTGCGCGTTGCGGCTGCGCAGCGCCGCACGGTCGATTTCGTGCGCGCTGAAGAGCGCGAACGCCGACAACGCCGCGATGATCGCAGCAAGCGCCGCCGTGGCGACATAGAGCCTTCGCCTGAAGCTCGGCGCATTGATTGGGGCGCTCTTGTTCATTTTTTTCTCACGCGCTGATTAGGGCGGCATATAGGCGGTTTCGCAGCAAAAGACATAACTTTTCTTAATTCACGCGGCGTTCAACTCCGGTTAAGCGGACATTCATCGGAAATTCAGACAGCGCACCGGTTGCGCTCTATTTTTCTCGTCTCCCCTTTGTCTTCCCGCCCGGAAAAGAGAAACATCCGTGTAAAGACGGCGCCGCGCGGAGACTTCGATGCGCGCCGGACTGATCGGCGGCGGAGACGTCGCGGATGGCAAGGGGCGAACAGTGACGGCCGGCGACGCCGGCCAAGGTGACAGAGGAGCCTTATCATGAAGAAGCTTACCGGACTTGCAGCCTCCGCGGCTGCAGCTTTGTTTGCGAGCGCGGCGAACGCGGAGGAGTTCCGTTGCACGACGACCGTCGGCGCGGTCTCGCTTGACAATCTGTTCGTGCCGGACGGAAGGACCTGCACGCTCAACGGAACGCGTCTCAACGGCAACATCGTCGTCGGGACCGGCGCCACGCTGACCGCCAGCGCGGTGCGCGTCAACGGCAACATCCAGGCCGAAGGCCACCGCGCCGTCTTCCTCAATCAGGGAACGATTGTCGGCGGCAGCGTGCAGATCAAACAGGGCGGCTCGACGTCGATCAACGGCGTCACCGTCAACAGCGACGTTCAACTCGAGTCTAATGCGCGCAGTATTTCGGTGTCGAACAGCGACATCGGCGCCAATCTGCAGGTGTTCCAGAACGCAGGCGGCGTCATACTGCGCAATAACGACATCGCGCAGAACATGCAGTGCAAGGAAAACAGCCCGGCGCCGACCGGCGGCGGCAATCAGGCTGGCGACAAGGAAGACCAGTGCGCGGAGCTCTGAAACTGCGCCGCTGAGGGAATGATGCGAGGCTCTTACTCCCCCAGGAGCGTCGTATCGCGGCTCCGGCATCCGCCGGAGCCGCTACTTCCGCCGGTAGAGATAATCCGCAGGCCTGCCCATTCGGACTGACGCCTGCGCTGCGGGGCTTGACGGCAGCGGCCAGCGGTCGGCGCGCTTGCCCATGCGGCGGACAAGAATTTTTTCAAAAGGGCGCAGCCCGAAGGAGGCGTCGAGCCCGAGAATTTCGCGCGTATCCGCCGGCACGAGGTCGACCGCCGCGCGGATCAGCGAGCCCTGCGTGAGGCGGACGGGGCCCGGCAGAGCGGGCGCGGCGCGCATGATCGACAGGAAGTCGAAGATGATCGCCGACCGCTCTAGATGCGGTTTCATTCGTTCATAGAGCGCGCGCCACTCTGCGCGAGACCGCGGCGCCCCGGTTGCGCCGTAGAGCCGCGCGGCCGGCTGGCCTTCGCTGAAATAGCGATCGCGTTCCGCGTCCGACAACGGCGCAACATAAGTGTGGTACGCCTCAAGAAAGCCGAAGGCCGCCGTCGCCTGAACCCAGTTCATCAGTTCCGGGTCGCTCGCGCGATAGGGAACGCCCGCCGGCGTCACGCCTGACACGCGCGCATGCATGCGCGTCACGCCCGCGATCATCTGCTCGGAAACGCTGCGCGCGCCGTAGACAGTCACCATCGCCGCAAGTCCGGTTCGCCGCAGCCTGCCGACAGGATCGGTGCGAAAGGTCGTGTGCTCCCAGACGCCGGTCCGGATGCGCGGCTCGGCAAGTTCAAGCAGCACCGCCGTGACGCCGCCGACGAACAGCGCGACCGGATTTTTGAAGATGCGCCAGGACACCGAGCCCGGATCAGCGAGCGCGGCCTCGCCGGGGGGCGCGGTGAAATCAACGCGCCTTCCGCCCTCTCCCTCCAGAAACGCCGATGCGGCGCTGTCGAGCCGAGCCCTGATCGGAGCACGCAATCTTTCACGGACGCCAAGCACACTCATGCGGCGCAGTGTGACAGACAATAAAGCCGAAGTAAGGCTCGCCGGCGATCAATTCAGGCGCCAAACGGTTGATGGGCGCGCGCCATGGTTTTCCGCCTCCGGACCCGCGCCCTCACCAGACGCCCCTCACGGAGCCGGACACCCCTCGCCCTTCTCCGCCTTGCGAAGCGTGAAAACGCCCCTATCGGAGGCGCCGATGCGGACCGCCGCCTTCAAACCCTTCTCGCCGTCGAGCGCATAGGTGAGACCGTCGAAGTAGACGGCGCGCTCCTCAACGGCGACCAGTGCAAACTCGATAAAACCGTCTTTCTCTTCCCACGCGCTCATGTCGGGGTTGAAATGTTTGATGCGCATGGCGATCGAGTCGCCCTTCGGCGCGATGGTGTAGAATTCGTAGAACCACAGCGAGCCGTCCGGTTTTGTCTGCCGGAACATTCCCATCATCTGGTCGCCGACCGGCGGCGCGAGATTTTCTTCCGAACACCCGCCAAGACCCTCCCCGACCCAGCGCCCGGCGAGCCAGGCGACATCTTCAACGCGCGCCGGCGGGGACGCCGCCCCCGCGGCGAGCGAGCGTATTTCGAGGTCTTGGCCTGCGGCGAGGGCCGCGGCGGCAATCGCGATCAACATCTGCAATTCCTCCCTGCGGCAGCGCGGACGGCGCCCCGATGGCGTCATGACGCACGATGGACGCCATTTTCGACAAGGCTCGGCCTTCCCGCCATCAGGGGTCAAGCCCTTGCAAATTCCCAAAATCGGGTCACTGTGCGGCGCGATCGGCGGGTCAGTCCTTTAAAAACAGGGACTTGCGCGTCTTGAAGCGGGGTATGGCGCGACGGCGGGGGCCTTGCGCCTTATTTTCAGCCCCGAAAGCTGTTCAGTAGCCGCCAAAGGCGGGAGGGAAAAACGGAATGGACAAGAAGACCAACGGCCCGGCGATCGAAAACCGCCCGGCGTTCGCCAGCGGCTGGATCAGGCGCAAATCGATCGAGCAAGTGCAAGCCGAGTATGAAAAAGGCGAATTGAAAAAGACGCTCGGCCCTTGGAATCTTCTTTTCCTCGGCATCGGCTGCATCATCGGCGCCGGCATCTTTGTGCGCACCGGCAATGCGGCGGCCCTGCACGCAGGCCCAGCCGTCATGCTGTCTTTCCTTGTCGCGGGACTTGTCTGCGCTTTCGCCGGCCTTTGCTACGCCGAGCTAGCGTCGGTGCTTCCTGTTTCCGGGTCGGCCTATACTTATTCCTATGCGACGCTCGGGGAATTCGCCGCCTGGATGATGGGCGCGCTGTTGCTGCTGGAATACGGCCTTGCGGCCTCCGTCGTCGCGGTCGGGTGGTCAGGTTACGCCGTCAGCCTCCTCCACGATGTCGGCATCATCATTCCGCCGGCGTTCACCGGTCCGTTCGGCCATTCGGTCACCGCCTTTGACGGCGAGACCGTTTCGACGATCTTCAACCTCCCGGCGCTTGTCGTCTGCCTCATCATGATGAGCCTTCTCGTCGTCGGCGTTTCGGAATCGGCGACCGCGAACAACATCATCGTCATCATCAAGGGTTCGGTCATCGTCGCCTTCATCCTGATCGGCGGCTGGGTGATCATGCAGACACCGGAAAAGTTCCTGCCAAACTGGGATCCGTTCATTCCCGAACCGACTGGCGAACGAGGTGAGTTCGGCTTCGGCGGCGTCATGCGCGCGGCCTCGATCGTATTCTTCGCCTATATCGGCTTCGAAGCGGTCTCGACCGCGGGGCAGGAAGCAAAGAACCCGAAACGCGACATGCCCTTCGGCATTATCGGCTCTCTGCTCGTCTGCACCATTCTTTATATCGGCACGGCGGCGGTCCTGACCCTTCTCGTCAACTACAAGGACCTTAACACGCCGGCGCCTGTCGCCGACGCCGTCAACGCACTCCCGCCGGGTTGGGCCTGGTTCAAGGTGGCGATCAAACTTGGCGCCATCGCCGGCCTCACTTCCGTCATTCTCGTGCTGATGTACGGCCAAACGCGCATTTTCTACACGATGGCGAAAGACGGTTTGCTTCCCGGCGTTTTCGGCAAGGTGCATGCGCGGTTCAAGACGCCTTGGATCAACACCATTCTCGTCGGAATCATCGTTGCGATGGCCGCGGCGGTTTTTGACATCAACACGCTGGGCGACCTGACTTCCGTCGGCACGCTGGCCGCATTCGCGGTGGTTTGCTTCACGGTGATTTACCTGCGTCGGTCCCGACCCGACCTTGACCGCGGCTTTAAGGTGCCGCTGTTCCCGATCGTTCCAATCCTCGGTATCGGATCGTGTCTCTACCTTATCACGACGGTGGAAATCCGCGTCTTGACGTTCTTCGCCTACTATCTCGCGGCGGCGATCGTCATCTACTTCCTTTATGGAACGCACAATTCCGCAATCGGGAAGGCCGATCGCAAGAAAGCCTAGCGCTGCGCAATTCTTCTGGCCGCGATCCACACGATCGCGGCCCAGGCTGCGCCGAGACTCCAGCCGCCGATGACGTCCGTCGGATAGTGAACGCCGAGATAAATCCGGCTCGCGCCGATGGCGAAGGCGATGGCGCCGGCGGCGGCGAAGACGATGGCGCGCGAGGCTCTTTCCCGAAGCTGAACAGCGATCAGCGCCGCGATCGTCAGATAGATCGCGGCCCCGCTGGAGGCGTGCCCGCTCGGGAAGGACTTGCTCGAGACGTGCACAAGATGGGGCACGATATCGGGCCGCGGGCGGTCGAAGGCTTCCTTTAAAACCTGCGAGAGCAGCGTTTCGCCCAGCACTGCGGCGAGGAGGATCGCGAGAAACATCCATCGCCGCCGGAGCGCGAACCAGCCGGCGAGCAGGACGGTCGCCAGCGTCAGAAACGGCGTGCCGCCAAGCTCCGTCGCGCCATGCGCCAGCGGCGTCAGCCATCCCGGCCCGGCGGGAAGCGCGGGGTCGGCGTCGCTTCGCAGCGAACGCACAAAGGCCTCATCAAAGGCTTGGGCGCCGCCGCCGAGGACGATGCTCGACGTCACAATGAAAACGAAGGCGCAACCAAGCGCCGCCGCGGCGAGGCCGAACGCGCGCGCTGCCTTCAACCGGTTCTCAGTCATTGCGGATGACGTCGCCGCCCTTCATCACGAAGCTGACCGCTTCGAGCGCCGACACGTCGGCGAGCGGATCCCCGTCGACGGCGATCATGTCCGCCGCGCAACCGGCATTGAGACAGCCAAGTTCGCCCGATCGCCCAAGGGCCTCCGCGGCGAGCGTCGTCGCAGAGCGGATCGCCTGCGCCGGCGTCATGCCGTATTTCACCATCCAGACGAATTGCCTGGCGTTCTGCCCGTGCGGATAAACGCCGCTGTCGGTGCCATAGACGACCTTGGCGCCGGCCTTGACCGCCGCGCGAAAACTCTCACGCTGGATTTCGGCGATCTCGGCGTCCTTGCGCAGCGACTCCTCCAGCGCGCCGTTCTTGCGGCCTTCGGTCTGCGTATACTCGGTGTTGTAGATATCCATCGCGAGATAGACGCCTTTCGATTTCGCCATGCGGATCGCCTCGTCGTCGAGATAGCTCGCATGTTCGATCGTATCGACGCCGGCGCGGATGGCGTTCTTGATCCCTTCAGCGCCATGCGCGTGGCTCGCGACTTTGAGGCCGCGGCTGTGCGCTTCGGCGACGATCGCCGCGATTTCCTCGACCGTGTTCTGCGCCGCGCCCGGCGTGGTGCCTTTTGAAAAGACGCCGCCGGTCGAGCAGGTCTTGATGAGATCGGCCCCGAACTTGATGTTGCGGCGGACCCTTGCGCGCATCTCCCACGGTCCGGTGGCGACGCCCTCGCCGAGCGCTTCTGAATCATGGGGCTGAAGATTGTTGTCCCCGCAATGGCCGCCGATGATGCTGATAGACGGGCCCGAAGCGAAAATGCGCGGTCCCGGCACGACGCCGGCGTTGACCGCATCGCGCAGGGCGACATCCGCAAAGCCGTCATTGCCGACATCGCGCACGGTGGTGAAGCCCGCCTCCAAGGTCTTCTTCGCATTGGCGACGCCATGGATCGCCGCGCTGTCGCGCGCCTGGCCGAGGCTGTTGTAGCCGGCGAGCGAAGCATCGCCGATGAGGTGCGTGTGCATGTCGATGAGGCCCGGCAAGATCGTCTTCGCGCCGAGGTCAATGACCGCCGCGCCGGCCGGCGGTTTCAGGGTGAGCGCCGAGCCGACGGCCGTCACCTTGCCGCCATCGATCAAGATGGCCGGGTTAGCGAAAGCGCGTCCGCTCGCCGGATCGATCATCTGCGATGCGGTGAGGAAGACCGGCTCGGCGGCGGCCGGACCGGCGGCGAGAAGGAAAGCAAGAGCAAGACGGCGCATGGCAGACCCCTTTTCATGAGCTTCCAAGGGTTCCGGCTTCCGCCCCGCCCCGTCAACCGCCCTTGACGACCCACAGTTTCACAGTTACTGTGATCCTGTGAAAAACATTACCGTGACCTTAGACGATGAGACCTACCGGAACGCTCGCATAGCGGCGGCCGAGGACGATACTTCCGTGACGGCCGTCGTACGCGACTTCTTGCGCCGGTACGGCTCCAACAGAGTGATCGGCGAAAGCGAAGAAGCGCGCTTCCAACGGCTTTGGAAGCGGCAGCAAGAACTTCGCGAGCAATTCAAAGGATTTTCCGCTTCAGACCGTTTGTCGCGCGAAGAACTCTACGACCGTTCGAAGTCGCGGTGATCGGTGCCGACTTTTCTCGATACGAATGTCTTGCTCTACGGCGTCACCAACGATCCGAAAGAATTCAAGAAAAGATCGGTCGCAGACTCGATCATCTCCGATGCCGCTTGCGTTATTTCATTTCAGGTCCTGCAGGAGTTCTACACCCAGGCCACCCGCGCCTCCCGCGCATATCCTCTCAGCGCCGTGCAAGCGCGCGACGTTCTCGAAACCTATTTACGCTTCCCCGTCATCGGCGGCACGTGGCCGCTGATCGAACGCGCTCTTGAGATCGAGGCGAATACGAAATTCAACTATTGGGACTGCGCCATCATCGCCGCCGCGCTGCTCGGCGGGTGCAATGTTCTCTACACAGAAGATATGCAGCACGGCCGCGAGATC
>CAZGXT010000151.1:0-7424 GCA_964529675.1 uncultured Caulobacterales bacterium | reverse complement strand
TTACGAGGCCGGCGCGGTCATCATCGGCGCCGGACCTTGCGGCCTCTTCGCCGTGTTCGAATTGGGATTGCTCGGCATCAGCGCGCATGTCGTCGATATTCAGGACAAGCCCGGCGGCCAGTGCGCGGAGCTTTATCCGGAAAAGCCGATCCTCGACATTCCGGGCATTCCGGCGATCACCGGCGCCGACCTTGTCGCTCGCCTGATGGAGCAGATCGCGCCGTTCAAGCCGGTTTTTCACCTCGGCGAAATGGCGGACGCGCTGGAGCGCACCGGCGCCGGCTGGCGACTGAAAACCGACCTGGGGACGACACTCGACGCAAAGGTGATCGTGATAGCGGCAGGAGGCGGTTCCTTCACGCCCAAACGGCCGCCGATCCCGGGCATTGACGCTTATGAGGGAAAGTCTGTGTTCTATGCGGTGCGCAAGCGCGACGCTTTCGCCGGCAAGACCATCGTCATAGCCGGCGGCGGCGATTCCGCGCTCGACTGGACGCTCAATCTCGAGCCGATCGCCAAGCGCATCACCTTAGTGCACCGGCGCGACGAGTTTCGCGCAGCGCCCGAAAGCGTCGATCGCATGCGAGGCCTCGCCGATGCGGGCCGCATCGATCTGAAGATCGCTGAGATCAAGTCGCTCGACGGCGCGGAGGGAATGATCTCCGGCGTCGTTACGAGCGACGGCGTGATCCCCTGCGACCGGATGCTGGCGTTCTACGGCCTCACCATGAAACTCGGCCCGATCGCCGATTTCGGTCTGAGGCTTCATGAGGATCGCATCGCGGTCGACACGGAGAAATTCGAAACTTCCGTCCCGGGAATATTTTGCATCGGCGACATGGCCAATTATCCCGGCAAGCTCAAGCTCATCCTGTCAGGCTTCCACGAAGCGGCGTTGATGAGCCACGGCGCCTTTCACCATGTCTTCCCCGATAGGAAGCTGAAATTCCAGCATACGACGAGCGCAAAGGAACTGCAGCGCACCGTCGTCGGCGCGGCGCCGCCGGACTAGGCCGACGGCGCCGCCGGCGGACGCAAGCGCCGGCGCTCTTACGCTTCCGAAATCTGTTCCAGCGCCGCCGACAACTTTTCCCGGCGTTCCGAGAAGGCGGCGCGCCGCTCCCGGTTCTCCTCGACGATCTCGATCGGCGCCCGTTCAACGAAATTCGGGTTCGCCATTTTCTTGTCGATCGCGTCGATTTCCTTGACGCATTTATCGATTTCCTTGGCGAGCCGGGCTTTCTCGGCCGCGATGTCGATGACGCCGGCGAGCGGCAGCGCGTAGACGCCGCCCTCGTGAACGACCTGCACCGCGCCTTTCGGGGCCGACGGCGCAACGCTGACAGGCTCAAGCCGTGCAAGGCGCGCGATAAGGTCCCTGTAGCGATCGATACGGAGCGAAATCCCGGGCCCAGCCGCGACGGCCGCCATCGGAACCTTGGCGCTCGCAGGCACGTTCATCTCCTGCCGCGCGGAGCGGATCGCGCTGATCAGGCCGATAAGCCAGTTGATCTCGCCGGCGGCCGGATCATTGCGGGGGAAATCAGACCGCTTCGGCCAGTCAGCGACAATGAGAGGCGACCTGCGCGTCGCCGTTTCGCGCCACAGCTCTTCGGTGATGAAGGGCATGAACGGGTGGAGAAGCTTCAGCGCCTCGCTGAGAACCCACGCGGTCGCCTTGCGCGTCTCCTCTTTCGCCGCGCCGTCCGGCCCCATGAGGATCGGCTTTGCAAGCTCAAGATGCCAGTCGCAGAAAACATTCCAGACAAATTTGTACATTGCGCCCGCAGCGTCGTTGAACCGGTAGGATTCAAGCGCAGCGGTAGTCTCCGCCGCCGCATCGCCCGCCTCATGAATGATCCACTGGTTGAGCGTCTCCGTCGCAGACTTCGGATCGAAGGCCGGATCGAAACGGCAGTCGTTCATTTCGCAAAAGCGCGCTGCATTCCACAGTTTCGTGCCGAAATTCCGGTAGCCTTCGACGCGCGCCTCGGAGAGACGGATATTGCGCCCCTGCGCCGCCATCGCGGCGAGCGTGAAGCGCAGCGCATCCGCGCCGTATTTGTCGATCAGCGTCAGGGGGTCGATGACGTTCCCCTTCGACTTTGACATTTTCTGCCCTTTCTCATCGAGAACGAGGGCGTGGATGTAAACGTCCCTGAACGGAACTTCTTTCATGACGTGGCAGCCCATCATCAT
Organism: uncultured Caulobacterales bacterium; assembly: GCA_964529675.1. Lineage (GTDB taxonomy): Bacteria > Pseudomonadota > Alphaproteobacteria > Caulobacterales > Parvularculaceae > Amphiplicatus. The sequence goes on along the minus strand of CAZGXT010000151.1, from coordinate 5,225 downwards.
CATGCGGGCGACCCAGAAGAAGATGATGTCGAAGGCGGTGACGAGGACGCTGTTCGGATAGCGGGCGGCGAGCTCAGGCGTTTCATCCGGCCAGCCCATGGTCGAGAACGGCCACAGCGCCGACGAGAACCATGTATCGAGCACGTCCTCGTCGCGAACCAGAAGCGGCCCCTCGCCCTCCCCCGAGCGCATGGCGTTGATGTCGGCGAGCGAATAGCCCTCCGCCGTAAGGCGCGCGATCGCTTCCTTCGTCGCCTCCTCTTCGGTCTCGGCGACAAAGACATGCCCGTCCGGCCCATACCACGCAGGGATCTGGTGCCCCCACCAGAGCTGGCGCGATACGCACCAGGGTTCGATGTTGCGCATCCACTGGAAATAGGTCTTCGCCCAGTTTTCAGGGACGAACCGCGTCTTTCCATCGTCGACCGCGGCGATCGCGCGCTTGGCCAGCTCCTCGGCGTCGACGTACCACTGGTCGGTCAGCATCGGCTCGATGACGACGCCGGAGCGGTCGCCGAAGGGCTGCATGATCTTCTTGTCTTCGACCTTGATGAGGAGGCCGCGTTCCTCAATGTCGGCGACAACCGCTTTTCGCGCCGCAAAGCGGTCGAGCCCGCGGTATTTCTCCGGAACGTAATCGGCGTCGAGCATGCGCGCGTGCTCGTCCATCAGCACATAAAGCTTGATGTCGTTGCGCATCGCGACCTTGTAGTCGTTGAAATCATGCGCGCCGGTGATCTTGACCGCGCCCGATCCGAAGTCAGGATCCGGATAGTCATCCGTGATGATCGGAATATAGCGGTCTGCAAGCGGCAGCAGGCAGCGCTTGCCGACGATCGGGGCGTAGCGCTTGTCGGAGGGGTGGACGGCGACGGCGCCGTCGCCAAGCATCGTTTCGGGCCGCGTCGTCGCGATCGAAATGTAGTCGCGCGTCTCCCACTCGGTCGGGGCGCCGTTTTCGTCAAAGGCGATCGGGAACTGATAGGTCTCGCCGTTCTCAAGCGGATATTTGAAGTGCCAGAAATGGCCCGCGACTTCGGTGTTCTCAACCTCAAGATCGGAAATCGCGGTGACAAGCTTCGGGTCCCAATTGACGAGCCGTTTGTCGCGATAGATGAGGCCCTCGCGATAAAGCCCGACGAACACCTTGCGCACGGCGTCCGACAGGCCCTCGTCCATGGTGAAGCGCTCGCGGCTCCAGTCGCAGGAGGCGCCGAGCCGCTTCAGCTGGGAGATGATCGTCCCGCCGGACTCAGCTTTCCACTTCCAGACTTTTTCAAGGAATTTCTCGCGCCCGATTTCCGTGCGTTTCGGCTCCTGGCGCTCCATCATCTGGCGCTCGACGACCATTTGCGTCGCGATGCCGGCATGGTCCGTTCCGGGCTGCCACAAGACCGACCGCCCCCGCATCCGCTGAAAGCGGCAAAGGACGTCCTGCAGCGTGTTGTTGAGCGCATGCCCCATGTGGAGCGAGCCCGTCACATTCGGCGGCGGAATGACGATGGTGAAAGGCTCGCCGGCGCGTGAAGGCCGGAAGGCGCCTGACTTCTCCCACGCCTCATAAAGGCGCGGCTCGGCGCTGGCGGGATCGAATGATTTCTCAAGCATGAATGCGCGGTCTGTCGATAGGCGGCCGCGGATTGCGGCGGTCCGCCGCGTTATAGCGGACGACCGCCGTGCAGCAATGGCCTTCGCCTGATTGAGCGCTATTCGGGCGCGTCAAGCGCCGCCATATCAAGGCCGGTGTGCCGGGCCGCAAACGCCCATTCGTCAGCGGTTTCCTCGATGATCTTGGAGATCGGCGTGCCGGCGCCGTGTCCGGCGCGCGTTTCGATGCGGATGATCTTCGGCTGAGGCCCTGTGTCGGCGGCCTGCAGAGCCGCCGTATATTTGAACGAATGCCCCGGCACGACGCGATCGTCCGTGTCCGCCGTCGTGATGAGGATCGCCGGATAGGCCGCGCCCGCCTGAATATTGTGGAGCGGCGAATAGGCCCGCAGCACGTCGAACATCGCCGGGTCCGCCGGATCGCCGTAATCGTCGACCCAGAAGCGTCCCGCCGTGAACTGGTTGAAGCGCAGCATGTCCATCACGCCGACCGAAGGCAGCGCCGCGCCGAAAAGATCCGGACGCTGATTGACGACCGCGCCGACAAGAAGCCCGCCATTGGAGCCGCCCTGAATCGCGATCTTTCCGGGTTTCGTCCAGCCGGCGTCGATCAGCGCTTCTGCGGCGTTGATGAAGTCGTCAAAGACATTCTGCTTGTTCTTGAGCCGTCCGCCGTCATGCCAGTCGCGGCCGTATTCGCCGCCGCCGCGAATATTGGCGAGCGCGAAAACCCCGCCCATCTCCATCCATTGCAGCCGCGCCGCAGAGAAGGCCGGCGGCAGGGAAACATTGAAGCCGCCATAGCCGTAGAGCAGAACGGGACGCGTTCCGTTCGCCGTCACATCCTTGCGGCGGACGATGAACATCGGGACCTCGACGCCGCCGGTCGAGCTGAAGAACGCCTGCTCGACGACATAGTCGTCAGGGTTGAATTTCAGCTCCGGCGCCTTGACGATCGCGCTCTCGCCCGCGGCGACATCGTAGCGGTAGATCGTCGTCGGACGATTGAAGGACGTGAAGAGATAGAAAGTCTCCGGATCGTCCGCTTCGCCGCCGAAGCCTGCGACGGCGCCGATGCCCGGAAGTTCGACGGTCCGGCTCAGCGCACCGTCCGTTTCATGAACGCGAACGACGGACTTTGCGTGTTCCAGATATTGGACAATCAGCCTGCCGCCGACATGGTTTGCGCCGTCGATCGGAAACTGTCCCTCGGGGATGATCGTGCGCCACTTGTCCGGCGCGGGATCGCCCGCATCGACTGCGACGATGCGATAATTCGGCGCGCCGAAATCAGTCTGAACAAAGAATGTCGAGCCGACGTTGCCGATGACGATGTGGTTGTTGGCGAAATCGTCGACCGCGATCGTCACCTTTTCGTTCAAGGCAAGATCAATGAAACGAAGGCCGTTGCCGTCGGTGCCGCGCCAGGACGACACGACGAGATAACGCCCATCGTCCGTAACATCGGCGCCCCAGCCGACGTCTGGCCGCGCGGGGTCTTCGACAATCACGCGGTCTTCCGATTGCGCCGCGCCGAGGCGGTGAAAATACACCTTCTGGTTCATGTTGAGCGCGGTGAATTTCTCCGCCGCGCTCGTCTCGGGATACCGAGAATAATAGAATCCGGAGCCGTCTTTCGCCCAGGAAAGACCTGAGAATTTCACCCACTCGACGCGATCGGCGAGTTTTTCGCCCGTCGCCGTCTCGATCACTTCAACCGTTCGCCAATCGGACCCGCCGTCCTGCACGAAATAAGCGACCTTCGATCCGTCAGGCGACGGCGCCGTTCCCGCAAGCGCGACTGTTCCATCCTCCGACCAGGTATTGGGGTCGAGAAGCACCCGCCCGTCGGCGCGCGGATCATCCGTAACGTAGAAGACGGATTGATTCTGAAGGCCGTCATTCTTCGAATAGAAGTAACGGGCGCCTTCCTTTTCAGGAAGCGAATAGCGGGCGTAGTCAAAAAGCTCCGTCAGGCGGTTTTCGATCTCTGCCCGGCCCGGCAGCGAAGCGAGATAGGCGAATGAAACCTTGTTCTGCTCCTCGACCCATTTCGCGACTTTTGGATTGACGCGCACGTCGTCTTCCAGCCAGCGATAGGGGTCATCGACAGATACAGTCCCTGAGACGGCGGACTGGAAGTCGTCCGTTTGGGCGACCGTCGCTGTTTCCGGATAGACAAGTTCGAGCGAGGGACTCTGATCCACTGGTTTGGGCGCCTCAGTTTTTTTTCCGCAGGATGCAACGACGCCGAGCGCCGCCGCCAACAGAATACGCTGCAAGGTTGTCATGGGTTCCGCCTCCGCATGAGACCCGACTAACGCAACGGCCCAAATCGGCAAAACAAAACCGGCGGTCGCCCGCCGGTTCCCTGAAGTCGTGAATTTGACCGCAGCCCTACCTGCGACGCCGGGCCAGCCGCTGAACTTCCTCTTCGACCTTCTCTTCGACGATCTGCGGAAGATTGGCGTCGAGCCAGTCCTTGATCATCGGCTTGAGCATTTCCACGACCATGTCTTCGAGGGTCCGGCCGCGACCGTCCGATACCTGAACCGACTGGGACAGGTTCAAAAACGCTCTCGAGGCTGCCGCCGCAGTCTGTTCGGCGATGATGGATTCGTCGTCGCCCATCGGCTCCGATACGTTTTTCCTAATCATTTCAACATCTTCCGTTGCAAAGGTGGGTTCCGGTTGGGGCGCGGCGTGCACGGGAGCGGGCCGTGGCGGCGGCCGAAGCGGCGCCGGGCGCGCAGGCTCCGGGGCCGCGACCTTCTGGGGTTCGGCGCGCGCTGCAGGTCTCGGGGCGGGCTCTTCTTCGTCCTCGGAAATGATCCGGCGGATAGAGGCGAGGATCTCCTCCATGCTCGGCTCGGGCTGGGCGTTGCTCATGGGACCGGTTGTCCTCGTAACCATAGGTTGGCGACCGACGGGGTCGCGATTTGACGCATCTTTCGGCCGCTTCGCGGGCGCACGCAACCCTTTGTTTGCCGTCGCCGAATTACGGGAGCGGCAGGTCTTCCCCGGTCTCGACATCAGGTCCGAGCGCGCCCATGGCCGCCAGGAGCTGAAAAGTCGCCAGGCGCGCGTCGCGTTCAGCATTCGCCAGCGAAACGCGCGCGTTCAGGAATTCCTGCTCGGCGTCAAGCACGTCAAGCGTCGTTCGGACGCCCAGTTGAGCCTCGCGGCGGACGCCGTTGAGGGCAAGCTCGCTCGCAGCGACCTGCGCCTTCGCAGAAAGAATATTCGCGCGTGACGCCTGCAATTGCTCAAAGGCGCCCGTGACGGCCGCATCGGCCCGGCGTTCGGCTTCCTCAACCTGACGCCGGCTCTGTTCGTGCAGCGCCTTGGCTTCGCGAACACGCGAGATGTTGAGACCGCCGAGGAAAATAGGCACCGAGGCGCGCGCACCATAGGCGAATTGTTCGTCTTCCAGCGCGAACAGCGACGGCTCGTCAGCGAACTGATAGCTCGCCGTCAGCGACACCGTGGGCGAGAACTGCCCTTTCGCGACTTGCAGGTTTCGTTTTTGCGCGCGTTCAGCCATTCGGGCGCGAATGATCGACGGCGCGCCGTCGCGCGAAATCGACAGCGATTCCTCGAGCGTCGCGGGGACGGCG
>CAZGXT010000150.1:0-7443 GCA_964529675.1 uncultured Caulobacterales bacterium | reverse complement strand
CCGTGGAACATGCGAGCGCACCTCGAAGAAGAACAACGCAAGGCTGCCTGATGGCCACCACCGTTCGCAAGCTGCCCACGAAGGACAGTGCCACGCTGCAACTGCACATCGAACTGCGCGGCACCAAGCCCAAGGTGTGGCGCCGCGTGCTGGTGCCCGAGACGATCACGCTGGCCAAGCTGCACCTGGTGATCCAGGCGGCCTTCGGCTGGACCGATGGGCATCTGCACGAGTTCGACGTCGGCGGCGAGCGCATCGGGCCGCCCGATCCGGACTACGACACCTTCGGCGAGATTCGCGACGAGCGCAAAGTGCGGCTGCTCAGCGCGCTGCGCGAAAACGAGGTCGCAACGATGGACTACGTCTACGACTTCGGCGACAACTGGCGCCACCGCATCAAGGTCGAGAAGAAGCTGGAGCCGATGCCCAAGGAGATGCTGCCGCTGTGCGTCGCGGGCGCCAACGCCAGGCCGCCGGAAGACTGCGGCGGGGTTTACGGGTACTACGAATTCCTGGCCGCCATCAGCGATCCGAAGCATCCTGAACACGCACACATGACCGAGTGGATCGGCCGTCCCTGGGATGCCACGGCGTTCGACGTCGAGCGAGCCAACTCCTGGCTGCAGGACATCAAGCTCTGATCGCCAAGAGGGCCTCGGACGGACGCTTACTTGTGAACTAATGCCTTGCGCGTTGCAGCGTCTTCGCTTCGCGCCACGTCATTTGACGCGCCCTGCGCGGGCGCCAGGTTCTTTCGTGCCATTTGGTGAGTCTAAGCCACTGCCTCTTCGCTGGGCTGCCCGTGTCCGCAGCCGTCTGAGCCCTTGCCTGCGCGCGGAGCTCCCGGGCGATTGCTTTCACTACAAGGGTCCTGTACTATTCCCTCCGCGACCCCACTTAACAGGAGACACTGGCAATGAAGACGCTACTTCCGCTACTGATGGTCCTCGCGGTGGGCGTAGCCCACGCACAAGCTGACTTTTCACCTAAGCCAGTCAGAATCATCTCGCCATACCCGCCCGGAGGAGCCGCCGATGCCCTAGCAAGACAGATTGCCGCACCTCTCGGTAAACGTCTCAACCAATCAGTCGTAGTCGAAAACAGACCAGGTGCCGGAGGAACAATTGGTGCAAACGCGTGCAAATCCTCTCCGCCAGACGGGTTCACATACTGCATGTTCCTCACCGACATCGTGGCTCTGAATCCGTACACTTTCAAGCGCTTGGCGTACGATGCCGACCGCGACTTCATCCCAGTGGCGGCGGTTGCAAGTCTTGAGTTGGTCATTGTCGGACCAGCGACAGGGCCGGGAACTCTGAAGGAGGCGCTCGCCTTCGCTAAGGCGAACCCAGGCAAGGTGAACTGGGCAAGCTTCGGCATTGGTACTTCAGCACACCTGCTATTGGAGAGAATCAAGAAGAGTGCTGGCGTCGACATCCAGCACATTCCGTATCAGGGCGGAGGACCCGCTGTCAACGCCCTGCTGTCAAACGAGGTTCAGCTAACAATGCTCGCCGCGGCCCAGGCATTGCCGCACATCCAGTCGGGAAAGATGAAGGCTTTGGCGGCACTGGGAAACAAGCGCCTCGCTACTTTCCCGGAGGTTGCAACTCTATCTGAGCAGGGTATTGACTTCACTTCAACACTCTGGCTGGGGCTGTTCGCACCTGTGGGCTCGTCACCAGGTCACCTAGCAACTGTCAATCGCAACGTCAACGAAATTCTCACTGATTCGGCGTTCGTACAGCAAGTATTGGCTCCTGCCGGCTACCTGCCCATCCCCGGAACTCCTCAATCATTTGCCGAACGCATTAGGCGGGACCAGTCTGAGTGGGGGGGCATCGCGCGCGGCCTGAATCTGGCTCTCGAGTGACGATGTGACATTCATATCAAACAGCCAATGAGTAAGTTCTCCGGAATCAACGAGCCTGAGAAGTGGCTTCTTCCCGCGATGCTTCGGGAACAGGCTGAACAGCAGGCCGACGCCCCATGGCTAGCGGTTGCGGGTGGCCCCACGCTCAGTTTCGGACAGGCCTGGACCGAAGTGCAGCGTGCCGCGACTTGGTTCGAACGTAGCGGGGTCACACCCGGCGAGCATGTCGCGCTCATGCTCCCGAACTCAGTGGACTTCGTCCGGGCATGGCTCGCCCTGGGAACCCTTGGTGCTGTCGCAGTCCTCATCAACACTGAGCTGAAGCGAGACTTTCTACAGCACCAGTTGAAAAACAGTGGGGCGCGTCTTCTTCTATGCCATAGCAGTCTAGTTCAAACTATCGAAGAAGCACTTCCTGGCGCCCCAAATATTGAGATGGTTGTCCTGTGCGACGCGTATTCACCAAGCCATCACCTCTCGAGCTACGTGCAACCCTTCGCGCCTTGGTTCGGAGCCTCAGGATGGCAGTGCTGTCCAGCCGTCGACCGTGACCTCCCTGACTCCCGACAAATCTCTTCTGTCATCTACACATCGGGAACGAGTGGCCCTGCCAAAGGGGTACTCATGCCCCATCGTCACTGCGCGGCGTTCGCAATCAACACCTCTGAGAGCATGGCTTTGACGGGCGAAGACCGGTGCTACATCGTACTGCCGCTCTTCCACGCCCACGGTCTACTGATGCAACTTGGCGCATCACTCGTTCAAGGAATGGCCGCAGTCATGCGCGAACGGTTCTCAGCCTCGGCATGGCTGGAGGACATTCGCCGTTATCGCATCACCGCAACGTCAGTACTCGGTGCGCTTGGCGCCTTCATCGAGGCGCAACCGCAAACACCAAACGATAAAAACCACTCGCTGCGGGTTCTCTTTAATGCCCCCAATGTCTCAGCGATAGACCGCTTGTTCAGAGAACGCTTTGGCGTCCGTGACATAGTCTCTGGCTACGGGATGACGGAGGTGAACATGTGCGCATTGGGGCGTTGTGGCTCACCGCGCCCGGGGGCAGCAGGCTGGATACTGCATGATATGTTCGATGTCGCAGTTGTAGACCCCCTGACGGATTGCGAACTGCCGCATGGGCAGGTGGGTGAGATTGTTGTGCGCCCGAAGATTCCGTTCGTGTTCATGCAAGGCTACCAAGGGATGCCTGAGAGGACGGCCGAAGCAACAAGGAATCTTTGGTTTCATACAGGAGACTCGGGCGTTGCAGACGCGGACGGTCTTCTTACCTTCATTGACCGAATCAAGGACACCATTCGACGCCGAGGAGAGAACATCTCTGCGACCGAAATTGAGCAGGTACTCGCGAAGCTGCCAGGAGTGGCAGAAGTTGCGGCATATGCCGTGCCTAGCCCGATTCCGGGTGGGGAAGATGAGGTGGTGCTCGCGCTCGTTCGCGCTAATGGTCCAGAAGGAGAGACACTGGACAGCAAGGCCGTCTACGATTTCGCAGATAAAAACCTGCCTCGATTCGCAAGACCTCGTTACCTGCGGTTCATTTCGGAACTGCCGAAGACAGCGAACGGAAAGGTTCAGCGCGCAGTCTTGAGAAAGGATGGAACTCGGAGTGCCAATGACCGCGGCGAATTGTCACGAGTCTCTTCAGACTAGAGTTGTTCAATGACTAGCGAGTTCGGCAATCTAGCGGGACGTACGGCTCTAATCACTGGCGGTGGGCGTGGAATCGGGCAGGCGATTGCACTCAAGCTAGGTAGGGCAGGAGCCAAAGTGCTTGTCAACGATTTCGACGCGGAGCCTGCCAAAGCAACAGTCGAAATCATTCGGGAGAGCGGCGGCGAGGCTGACGTCTTCATCGGCGACGTTCGTGAGGACAACTTCGGCGACCGATTCATTCAGCATGCCGTTGCGACGTGTCGCTCTGTTGACATCATCATCAACAACGCGGGATACACGCGAGACGCCGTCATTCAAAAAATGTCAGATGCCGAGTGGCGGGAAATCCTTGATGTTCACCTGACAGCACCTTTCCGCATCTTGCGTGCTGCTCAACCTGTTTTCAAGCAGCAAGCCGCTGCGGATGCGGGCGCGGGACGACGCTTAGTGCGAAAGGTCGTAAATGTTTCCTCGATTTCGGGTTTGTTCGGTATCGCGGGTCAATCGAACTACTCCTCGGCCAAGGCTGGTCTGATTGGGTTGACGCAGGTGCTCGCAAAGGAGTGGGGGCGCTACGGTGTGACGGTCAACTGTGTAGCCTTCGGGTTAATTGGCACTCGGCTGGGGACAATCAAGTCGTCCACTACGAGGGTGCGTATTGGCGGAGAAGACGTGAGCGTCGGGATGAACTCTGACCTGCACAAAGACCTGCAGTCACGGATTCCACTTGGCAGAGTGGGTACCGTTGAGGAAGCAGCAGGAGCAGTCTATCTTTTCTGCACTCCAGAATCGGACTATATTAGTGGGCAGACAGTACTGTGCAGTGGCGGTCTTACGTCGATTTAGCATCGGTCTTAGGAGTATCGCTATCTCTGAGGCGGTTGCCGTAGTCGCGCGCTCACTGCGCGCTGCCACCACAGAAGCGCGAAGGTCCCAAAGGGCACCAGTGCGCAGAATACAGCCAGCAATGGCCACCAGTTTCCTCGGTGGTTCACCAACAAGTCGTCGGTGACCGCCCAGACATAGGCCAAGAAGCAGACACCGTGAACGAGGCCGGCTGTGCTGGACACGCTTGCCATTCCCATCAAGTGTTTTAGGGGCACGGCCACCAGCATCAAGAACAACAGGGACGAGCCCTCCAGCAGCGCTGCGAACCTGAAAGAACGAGTGAACGGCATCATCTCAAGCGCCCGAGGTCAAAAACTCGGTTTGAAGACCGCCAAGCCGATGACCACGGCAGGCAAAAGCAAGGCAAAGACCAGGTAGTTCGCACTTTGCGCAGGCGCCACGTTAGCACCGCGGCGAAGGTCGTTGATTCGCTTGACGAGCATGCCGTGGACAGCGCACAGGGCGAGAACGAGCAGCAGCTTCACGTGCAGCCAGGAAGCGTCAGCCATCAAGGCCCGCCCCGTAATTGATGCCACCGCAGTTCCCAGCGCAAGGGTGATAAACAGGGCCGGATTCACTACGAAGCGCATGACCCGCAGAGCGGCGGATTGCGCCTCCATGGTGGGGAGCCGCCCGCCGGGCGCCACCAGCATCACGACTGCGATTGTTCCGCCCACCCAGGCTGCCATTGCCAGGATGTGGCCGCTTTTGAGAAGGGGGTAGAGAAAGGTCCAGCTGTTCATGCAATCTAGCTTTCGTCACTTTCAGCATCAGGCCGCTGCAGTTCAGCGATGAGCGCACCGAGAGCGGTCATGACAACCTTCTTATCGGCACCAAGAGCTGCGTCCATTCGCTCCAAGAATGGCCAAAGGACCGCTTGCGCAGCCGAGAGGGTGGCACAGCCCTTCTTGGTGATGGTCCAGAGGCGCCTGCGAGCCGAGTCCGGGTCGGCACCTTCAAGCACCAATCCCTGCGACTCCATGACACGCAGGACTCCATTCATGGTTTGGGGCGTGACCAGGCTTGCCCTTGCAAGCTCCGCTCCAGACAATCGCCTGCCATCTGCCAGGACCTGCAGAACAGCCAGCGACGCAAACGAGCTTTCGACGCCAGCCTGCCGCAGCTGCCGCTCAAACGTCTTCGTAATGAGTTGCTCTGCAACCCTAAGCTGATAGGCGATGAAGGCCTCAGGCTGGTTGGCGTCGAGCTTCTTGGTCTTGTTTTGGGTCATACGGCTTGCCATATCAAGGACGATTGCTTGCCCACCCCCGGGCGAAGCGGCGAACTTGCAATGTATCAGCCGCCTGATACTCTCACGGAAGCCCAAGCGAGGAGTCCCGCTGCGAAAAGCAGCGAGCGGCGAGAAGTCGCTCATCTGGTGACCGCCTGCTCAGCTTGTGCTTGCCGTTCGAGTTGACCAGGCTGCCAAGCCAGGCCCATAGCTTTCTGTACACGAATGAAAGGGGTATCCGGAATTTCTGGTTGATAAAATGCCAAAGATGTAAAGAAGAAAATCTTTCTCAGCGGATTATCTGATTGATCCTCTTCAGCCTACTCTACTGCCAATTTTCTGTTTCCACCTTCGCCTGAGTCTTCATAGCGATGCTGACTAGGGAGGACAGCGAGAGCTGGGCTGAGCTAGCCCCCTGAATCCCCGGACACGGTCCATCGCTTATCTTTCCGGATAGGAGTAGGACTGTGAGTACGACTAGGAATACGGAGTCCGTAGAGGTCATCTTCAAAGACCAGCGCCGCAGGCGCTGGTCCCCTGCGGAGAAGCAAGCACTGGTGCGGCGCACCTATGAACCGGGCATGACGGTTTCTCTGGTGGCGAGGCAGGAAGGCGTAGCTGCGAGCCTGCTGTTCCAGTGGCGCAAGCTGGAGCGGCAAGGCGCATTGACCGCGGTCTCTGCTGGCGAGGCCGTCGTGCCGGCATCGGAGCTGGCGGCCGCACGGGCCGAGATCGCCAAGCTGCAGCGCATCCTGGGGAAGAAGACCTTGGAGAACGAAATCCTCAAGGAAGCCGTGGAGTACGCCGCCGAAAAAAAGTGGATAGCGCGCTCGCCCTTGTTGCCCGGGGACGACCAGTGAAGACGGTCTGCCTGGCGATGGGGCTGGCGCGCTCGCACATTCACCAACTGCATCACCGACCCACGACCTGGCGCGATGGCCGAATCTGCCGCACGCCAGGCGAGGACACCCAGCTGCTGGCCGAGATCAGCGAGCAGATTGCCGATCTACCCAGCTATGGCTACCGACGGGCCTGCGCCCTGGTGAACCGCCAACGCGCACTGCAAGGGCAGTCCCGGGTCAATCCGAAGCGTGCCTACCGGGTCATGGCCGAAGCCGGCTTGCTGCTTCCCAAGGCTCCACGTCGGCGGCAGTCGAGCCGACCACACGAAGGCAAGGTGGCAGTGCAGGCCAGCGACCAACGCTGGTGCTCCGACGGCTTCGAGATCAAGTGCGACTCTGGCGAGACGGTGACAGCAACCTTCGCAAAGGACTGCTGCGACCGCGAGGTCTTGGCTTGGCGAGCTTGGCAGGGCAAGGGCCTGCCCGGCGAACCAGTGCGCGAGATGCTGATCGAGGCGGTCGAACGGCGCTTTGGTAGCGTGGAGGCCGTGCCTGCCGAGCACGTCCTGGAGTTCCTCAGCGACAACGGCGGGGCCTACATCGCCGCCGACACACGAACGGTGGTGCGTCAGCTCGGCCTCAAGCCGATCAACACGCCGGTGTGCAGCCCACAAAGCAATGGCATGGCCGAGAGCTTCGTCAACACGTTCAAGCGCGACTACGTCAGCCGCATGGACCTGGCCGACAGCAGGACCGTCATGGCGCAACTGGCGGCTGCCTTTGAGCACTTCAACGAGGTGCATCCGCACTCGGCGCTGAAGATGCAATCACCCAGGGAGTTCAGGCGCCAGCGCGCCGCACAATCGAGCATGACCGGCGAGCGCCGGTCGTTACCCTGCGACTAGGCTGTGTCCGGGAGTACGGGGGCAAGACCA
>CAZGXT010000149.1:0-7489 GCA_964529675.1 uncultured Caulobacterales bacterium | reverse complement strand
AGATGGCGCTCGAACTCTTCAAGCCGTTCATCTATTCGCGCCTCGACGCGAAGGGACTGTCGGCGACCGTCAAGCAGGCCAAGAAGCTCGTTGAAAAAGAACGGCCCGAGGTTTGGGACATTCTCGACGAAGTCATCCGCGAGCACCCGGTTCTCCTCAACCGCGCGCCGACGCTGCACCGTCTCGGCATTCAGGCGTTCGAGCCGAAGCTGATCGAAGGCAAGGCGATCCAGCTTCATCCGCTCGTCTGCACGGCGTTCAACGCCGACTTCGACGGCGACCAGATGGCCGTGCACGTTCCGCTCGCGCTTGAGGCGCAGCTCGAAGCGCGCGTCCTCATGATGTCGACGAACAACATCCTGTCGCCGGCGAACGGCAAGCCGATCATCGTGCCGTCGCAGGATATCGTGCTCGGCCTTTATTACATCACGCTCGAAAAGTCGGGCGAGCCGGGCGAGGGGATGGCCTTCTCCAATATGGCTGAAATCGAGCACGCGCTCGAAGCCAAGGCCGTCACGCTCCACACGAAAATCAGGGCGCGCTGGGAATCGTATGGTCCGGACGGCAAGCCGATCCGCGAAATCGTCGAAACGACGCCCGGCCGCATGAAGCTCGCGCAAGTGCTGCCGAAGGACGGCGCCGTGCCGTTCCAGGTCATCAACCAGCTTCTGACGAAGAAGACCATTCAGGGTCTCATCGACATCGTCTATCGCCATTGCGGCCAGAAGCAGACGGTCATCTTCGCCGACCGCATCATGGACCTCGGCTTCAAGGAGGCCTGCAAGGCGGGCATCTCCTTCGGCAAGGACGACATGGTCATTCCGGCGGCGAAGCAGAAGGAAGTCGACGCGACGCGCGAACTCGTCCGCGATTACGAACAGCAGTACGCCGACGGCTTCATCACCCGCGGCGAGAAATACAACAAGGTCGTCGACGCGTGGGCGAAATGCACCGACAAGGTCGCCGACGCGATGATGAAAGAGATTTCCGCCAAGCGCATCGACAAGGAAACCGGGCGCGAAATGGAGATCAATTCGATCTACATGATGTCGCATTCGGGCGCCCGCGGCAGCCCCGCGCAGATGAAGCAGCTCGCCGGCATGCGCGGCCTGATGGCGAAGCCCTCAGGCGAAATCATCGAGACGCCGATCATCTCGAACTTCAAGGAAGGCCTGACCGTTCTCGAGTATTTCAACTCGACGCACGGCGCCCGCAAGGGTCTTGCGGACACTGCGCTGAAAACCGCGAACTCGGGCTATCTCACGCGCCGTCTCGTCGACGTCGCGCAGGACTGCATCATCCGCGAGCTTGATTGCGGCACCGAAAACGGCATCACGCTCGACGCCGTCATTCAGGGCGGCGAGACGATCGTGCCGCTGTCGCAGCGCATCCTCGGGCGCACGGCGCTCGTCGAAGTGAAGCACCCGGAGACGGGCGCGATCCTGGCGCGCAAGAACGACGAGATCAACGAAGAGCAGGCCGAGGAGATCGAAGGCGCGGGCGTCAGCAAGGTGCGCGTGCGGTCTGTCCTCACCTGCGACTCCAAGGTCGGCGTCTGCGCCAAGTGCTACGGCCGCGACCTCGCGCGCGGTTCGGCGGTCAATGTCGGCGAAGCGGTCGGCGTCATCGCCGCGCAGTCGATCGGCGAGCCGGGCACCCAGCTCACCATGCGCACGTTCCACATCGGCGGCACCGCGCAGGTCGGCGACACGTCATTCATTGAAGCAAGCCATGACGGCAAGATCGTCCTTGAGAACCGCAACGTCGTCAAAAACTCGGACGGCGACCTCATCGTCATGGGCCGCAACACGCTCGTGAAGATCGTCGACAAGGACGGCAAGGAGCACGCGTCCTACAAGGTCTCCTACGGCACCAAGCTGCGGATCGACGACGGCGCGAGAGTGACGCGCGGTCAGCGTATCGCCGACTGGGACCCCTACACCCAGCCGATCCTCACCGACCTCGCCGGCAAGGTGAAGTTCGAGGACTTGCAGGAAGGCTTCTCGATGCAGGTCGTCGCGGACGAAGCGACGGGCATCGCAAGCCGCGTCGTCATGGACTGGCGCGCCAATCCGCGCGCCGCAGCGCTGAAGCCCGCGATCGTCATTACGGACGACAAAGGCAAGGCGCTGAGGCTCGAAACGGGCGGCGAGGCGCGTTACCAGCTTCCCGTCGACGCCATTCTCTCCGTTGAGGACGGCGACAGCGTTCGCGTCGGCGACGCGCTGGCGCGCATTCCGACGGAAGGCGCCAAGACCCGCGACATCACCGGCGGTCTGCCGCGCGTTGCGGAACTCTTCGAAGCGCGCCGTCCGAAGGATCACGCGATCATCGCCGAAGCCGACGGCCGCGTGGAATTCGGGCGCGACTACAAGAACAAGCGCCGCATCCGGATCGTGCCGAAGGACGAAAGCCTCGAACCGATCGAGTACCTCGTGCCGAAGGGCAAGCACATCTCGGTGCAGGAAGGCGACTTCATTGCGAAGGGCGAATTCCTCATCGACGGCAATCCGGCGCCGCACGACATTCTCCAGATCCTCGGCATCGAGGCGCTGGCGAATTACCTCATCAACGAGATCCAGGAAGTCTATCGCCTGCAGGGCGTGCCGATCAACGACAAGCACATCGAAGTGATCGTGCGCCAGATGCTTCAAAAGGTCGAAATCTCCGATCCGGGCGACTCGCTCTTCCTCAAAGAGGAGCAGATCGACAAGATCGAGTTCGAAGAGATGAATGCGCGCCTCGAGGATCAGGGCAAGCGCCCGGCCAAGGGCGCGCCTGTCCTCCTCGGCATCACCAAGGCGAGCTTGCAAACGCGTTCGTTCATTTCGGCCGCCTCGTTCCAGGAAACGACGCGCGTCCTCACCGACGCCGCCGTCAACGGCAAGGTCGATAATCTTGAAGGCCTAAAGGAGAACGTGATCGTCGGCCGCCTCATCCCGGCGGGCACCGGCGGCATGATGTCCCGCCATCAGGTCGAGGCCGAGCGCCGCGATCAGGCGCTGATCGCCGAGCGCGAACGGCGCGCTGCGACAGTGGCGATCCCGGCGCCTGAGGAACAGCCGGCGGCGGCGCAGTAGGTCCGCCGTCGCAACTACTTCGAACGGCGGCCCAAGGGCCGCCGTTTTCATTCGGTATGGCGCAAGGCTTGAATGCGAGGAAGGCGATGCACGCTGACCCGGACACTCGGCACAAGGACGAAGAAGGCGCTGACGTCGTCTTTATCTGCGGCGCGCTGCGGTCCGGAACGACGCTGCTCCGGATCATGGTTAACGGCCATCCGCTGCTTTCGAACCCGGGTGAGATGGATTTCCTGTTCGAGCCCCCTCACTTGCGGAACGGCTCGCCGGACATTGAACGATATTTGCGGGAGATTTCGTTCAACAGGGTGTTTCGAAAAATTGGATTCAAGACCCGGCCGGAACTTGGCCATGTCGGCATTATCCGCGACATGGTCGGCCAGCTCCGCGAGCCGGGCCGCGCGCTGTCGATCAACATTCACAGAAATTTCAGCCGCATTCCAAAATTCTTTCCTGGGGCGCGGTTCGTTCACCTTGTTCGCGACCCGCGCGATGTTGCGCGCTCGTCGATCGGCATGGGCTGGGCCGGCAACGTTTACCACGGCGTCGATCACTGGATTCAGTCCGAGCGTGATTTCGAGAAACTCGCCTCGCAGGTTCCGTCTGACCGCATCCTTCGACTTCGCAACGAGGCGCTGATCGCCGACCCGGTTGGGGAGCTGTCGCGGGTATGCGCGTTTTTCGGCGTCGCCTTTGATGCGGCGATGCTCAGCTATCCGGAGACGACTACTTACGCCGCGCCGGACCCCTCCCTGATCTTCCAGTGGCGCCGCCAGCTGACCGCGCGGGAAGTCGGCCTCGTCGAGGGCAAGATCGGGCCGATGCTGGCCGATCGCGGCTATGAACCCTCGGGCCATCCGCCGGTGCGGCCCGGTCCGGCCGGCCGGCTGACGATCGCCGCCTCGCACCGGTGGAACCGGTGGCGCCTGATGGCGAAGCGGCACGGGACCTTGCTCCTCGTCGCTGACATGATCGCCCGGCGTCTGCCGCCGTCGGCCTTTACGGATTTCGTCCGTCGAAAGCGCGCCAGCCGGGCTGCAAACTACCTGCAATAGGGGTTGCCGGCGATGCTGTGGAAAATCCCAGGCCCCGCGCGCAACCAATCGTCAGGAATTGCGAAGTTTTTGTTGCTCGCGCCCTTGACCCGCCCGATTCGCGCCAGTAGAGACGGCGGCGCTGAAAGGTCGGCAGTCAGGTTCTCCTGAAACGCGGCCCGTTTAGCCGAACAAAGTTCAGGTTTCGCGGACGGAGTTCCACAAGGTGGGCCCCGTCCCTTCGCGTCGTTTGCGGCCAGCCGCCTACGACGCCAGGGTTTCGCGTGGATTTTAAGGGTCCGGGACGCCGGGTCCGCCTCTAGGGAAGCGCCAATGCCGACGATACAACAGCTGATCCGGAAGCCCCGGAGCCCGAGCCGGAAGATCAACAAGGTGCCGGCGATGCAGCAGAATCCGCAAAAGCGCGGCGTCTGCACGCGCGTCTACACGACGACCCCGAAGAAGCCGAACTCGGCCCTCCGGAAAGTCGCCAAAGTGCGCCTGACGAACGGCTTCGAGGTCATCGGCTACATCCCGGGCGAAGGCCACAACCTGCAGGAACACTCGGTGGTTCTTATCCGCGGCGGCCGCGTGAAGGACCTCCCGGGCGTTCGCTACCACATCATTCGCGGCGTCCTCGACACGCAGGGCGTCAAGGACCGCAAGCAGCGCCGGTCGAAGTACGGCGCCAAGCGGCCGAAATAAGCGAGGTCTCCCGATGTCACGCCGTCACCGCGCAGAAAAACGCGAAGTCCACACCGACCCGAAATTCGGCGACGCCGCCGTGTCGAAGTTCATGAATTACGTCATGTACGACGGCAAGAAGTCGGCCGCCGAGAAGATCGTCTACGGCGCGCTCGACCGCATTGAGGGCAAGCTGCGTCGTCCGCCGGTCGACACCTTCAAAGAGGCGCTCGACAATGTGATGCCGGCGATCGAAGTGCGCTCCCGCCGCGTCGGCGGCGCGACCTATCAGGTCCCCGTCGAAGTCCGCCCGGAGCGCCGTCAGGCGCTCGCCATGCGCTGGATCATCTCGGCCGCCCGCGCGCGCAACGAGACGACCATGGTCGACCGCCTCTCGAACGAAATCATGGACGCCTCTCAGAACCGCGGCGCCGCCGTCAAGAAGCGCGAAGACACGCACCGGATGGCGGAAGCCAACCGCGCCTTCTCTCATTATCGCTGGTAACGACCGTCAGAGTTACAGGGACCACCCCTCATGCCCCGCACGCATAAAATCGAGGACTACCGCAACTTCGGCATCATGGCCCACATCGATGCGGGCAAGACGACGACGACGGAGCGCGTCCTCTATTACACGGGCAAGAGCCACAAGATCGGCGAAGTCCACGACGGCGCCGCCACCATGGACTGGATGGAGCAGGAGCAGGAGCGGGGGATCACTATCACCTCGGCCGCCACAACCTGTTTCTGGAAGGACAAGCGTCTCAACATCATCGACACGCCCGGCCACGTCGACTTCACGATCGAGGTTGAGCGGTCCTTGCGCGTTCTCGACGGCGCGGTCTGCCTTCTCGACGGCAACCAGGGCGTCGAGCCGCAGACGGAAACCGTCTGGCGCCAGGGCGACAAGTACAATGTTCCGCGCATCATCTTCGCCAACAAGATGGACAAGATCGGCGCGGATTTTTACTTCTGCCTCGACTCGATCAAGCAGCGCCTCGGCGTCAAGGCGGTGCCGCTGCAGCTCCCGGTCGGCATTGAATCGACCTTCAAGGGCGTCGTCGATCTCCTCGAGATGAAGGCGATCATCTGGGAGGAAGAAAGCCTCGGCGCTGCGTTCCATGACGAGCCGATCCCGGCCGACCTTCAGGCGAAAGCCGAGGAATATCGCGCCGCGCTGGTGGAAGCCTGCGTCGAACTCGACGACGAGGTCATGGCCGACTATCTCGACGGCAAGGAAATCCCGATCGCGACGCTGAAGCGCCTCATCCGCAAGGCCGTGCGCGCCGGTTCCTGGTATCCGGTGCTGTGCGGCTCCGCGTTCAAGAATAAGGGCGTCCAGCCCCTTCTCGACGCCGTCGTCGATTTTCTGCCGAGCCCGAATGAAGTGCCGGCGATCAAAGGCATTCATCCGGACACCGAAGAAGAGTTGGTGCGCAATTCTTCTGATGACGAGCCGCTCGCCATGCTCGCCTTCAAGATCATGAACGATCCGTTCGTCGGCTCGCTGACCTTCTGCCGCGTTTACTCGGGCAAACTTGAGTCGGGCTCGGGCCTGCAGAACACCGTCAAGAACAAGAAAGAGCGCATCGGCCGCATGGTTCAGATGCACGCCAATAACCGCGAAGACATCAAGGAAGCCTTCGCCGGCGACATCATCGCCGTGGTCGGCCTCAAGGACACGACGACCGGCGACACGCTGTGCGACCCGGGCAAGCCGGTCATCCTTGAGCGCATGGTGTTCCCGGAGCCCGTCATCGAGCTCGCCGTCGAGCCGAAGACGAAGGCCGACCAGGAGAAGATGGGCCTCGCGCTTCAGCGCCTGGCCGCCGAAGACCCCTCGTTCCGCGTCTCGACCGACGAGGAGTCGGGCCAGACGATCATCAAGGGGATGGGCGAACTTCACCTCGACATCATCGTCGACCGCATGCGCCGCGAATTCAAGGTCGAAGCCAATGTCGGCGCCCCGCAGGTCGCCTATCGCGAGTGTTTCACGAAGGCGTACTCGATCGACTACACCCACAAGAAGCAGACCGGCGGCACGGGCCAGTTCGCGCGCGTGAAGATGAACATCATTCCGCAGGAGCCGGGCAAGGGCTACGAATTCGAATCGAAGATCGTCGGCGGCTCGATCCCGCGGGAATATATTCCAGGCGTCATCAAGGGCATCGACTCGGTCCGCAACGCCGGCATGCTCGTCGGCTTCCCGATCCTCGATTTCAAGGTCGAGCTGACGGACGGCGCCTTCCACGACGTCGACTCCTCGGTGCTCGCCTTCGAAATCGCGTCGCGCGCGGCGATGCGCGAGGCGAAGTCCCACCTCGGCATGGCGCTTCTCGAACCGATCATGAAGGTCGAGGTCGTGACGCCGGAAGAATTCACCGGAACGGTCATCGGCGACCTCAATTCGCGCCGCGGCCAGATTCAGAATCAGGAAATGCGCGGAAACGCCAACGTGGTTCACGCGATGGTGCCGCTCGCGAATATGTTCGGCTACGTCAACACGCTGCGCTCGCAGACGCAGGGCCGGGCGAACTACACGATGCAGTTCGACCACTACGAACAGGTTCCGAAAAACGTGCAGGAAGAAGTTCAGGCGAAGCTGGCGGGTTGATCCCGCCAAACGCCGGAACAGATCAGGAAGTCGTCAGGAGACGGAGAAAGTAAAATGGCGAAGGCAAAGTTCGAACG
>CAZGXT010000148.1:0-7499 GCA_964529675.1 uncultured Caulobacterales bacterium | reverse complement strand
TGAAGCTGTCATAGTTATCGATCAGCAGAATCATCGGATGGGACACTGCACGCCTGAAGGCCGCCCGCAAGATGCCGGGCCGGCATGAAGCGCCGGTAAAGCCGTTGCGGGGGAGCTTGGTGACAGACATGCCGGAAAACGCGCGGCGGCGCGCCCGAAGACGGTCTTTTACCGGCGGCCGGGCCGCCCTGACGGCCGTTGCGGCCGCGGGTCTCATGGCCGGGGCGATCGCCGCGGGATTGAGCGGCGCGGCGTCGCGGTCCGAGGCGGGGGGATATGCGGCCTCGCTCGATCTTCGCGATGCCCCGGTTTTCGCTCCGGACGCCGGCGGCGAGGATCGGGGCGCGGTCATCGAGGCGATCATCAGCGCCGGCGCCCCGGAAAGGCTCGACGTGCTGCCCGGCCCGCGGACGCCGCGCGTCGTCATCGTCTTCGACGACGTCGGCCCCGACCGGCGCGCATTCGAAGCGCTGATGGAGCTTCCGGGCCCTCTCTCCTTGAGCTTTCTTCCCTATGCGGACGATGTGCAGCGGCTCGCGAACCGCGCGATCGCGCAGGGGCATGACGTGCTTCTACATCTGCCCATGGAGCCGTCGGGCGGCGCCGATCCGGGGCCGGGCGCGCTGAAGTCGTCGATGGAGGCGAGCGAACTTTTCGCGGCGCTTGGCGACAATCTTGCGCGATTTGAAGGCTATTCAGGCGTCAACAACCACATGGGCTCGAAGCTGACGCGCGATGATCAGGCGATGAAGCGCATCCTCGCCTTCCTCGACAATCGCGGCCTCTATTTCCTCGACAGCCTGACGACCGGCGAAAGCAAGGCCCGCATCGCCGGAGAAGCGGTCGGCGCGGAAGTCATCGTGCGCGACGTCTTCCTCGACGCGGAGCCGGGCGAAGACGCGGTGCGGCGGCAGCTCGCGCTCGCCGAGCGCATCGCCGCCGAGACGGGCTATGTGATCGCCATCGCGCATCCGCGCGCCGATACGCTCGCCGTGATCGGCCCGTGGCTGACCAGCGCGCCGGCGCGCGGTTTCCGCCTTGAAACGCTTACGGGCATGCGCGCCGAACGCGCCGGCGCCTACGCGCAGAACGCAGCCCCGGCGCGCCTCCGCTGACGCGCGCTATTTCAGGCGCGCGGAAATTCCCTTCAGCGTCGCCGCCAAGGCGCCCGTTCGCTTTCGCGTCAGCGGATCATCGCCGGATTTGGCGAGCGAACCTGCCAGCGACTGAAGGCGGGCCGCCAGCGCGGCGTCCTTGGCGCCCGCATCAAGGCGCGCGGCCGCCTCATCAAGCGCTTTCGTAATGTCGGCGGCGGAAGCGAGCGCGCCCGCGCGCGTCAGCTGATCGACATAAGCCCGCGCGACGACCGGATCGGCTGGCCAGCGCGCCGGGAATTGCTGCTGCGCGTTGACGGTCGGCCCAAGATCGGCGAGCCGCGCGGCGGCGAGTTCGTTCGCGGAGAGATGCTCGCTCGGCGCCAGCTCCAGCACGTCGAGGCCGCGCGCGATCTCAGTGCCGTAGATGCGCCCGTCATACCAGTAGGAAGACCAGTAGCCGCCGAGCACCAGATGCTTCTTGTCGATCGGGCCGCGATCGAAAAATGCGATCTCGACCGGGTTGGCGCTGTCGGTGAAGTCCATCACCGAAATGCCGCCCTGATACCAGGCCTGCACGAAGATATCGCGTCCCGGCACCGGCACGACTGAGCCGTTGTGGGCGACGCAGTTCTCTTCGTCCGCCTGCGGAGCAGGCAGCTTGTAAAGGCTGCGCTGCGTCAGCTTGCCGCCGACGATGTCATAGATGGCGTTCGCGCCCCAGGCGACGGGATCGGCGGCGCGGCATCGCGGGCGGCCGCCGCCGCCCCATTCATCCGTGAAGATGACTTTGTCGCCGTCATTGTTGAAAGTCGCGGAATGCCAATAGGCGAAGCCCTTGTCGGTGACCTCGTCGATGCGCTTGGGCTTGCGCGGATTTGAAATGTCAAAGATGACGCCATTGCCGGAACAGGCGCCGGCGGCGATCTTCAGGGTCGGAAAGACCGTGATGTCGTGGCATTGGTCGGTGCGGCTCGTCTCTTGCGTATCCTCGCCGTGATCCCCGCCTTGCCAGAGACCGGCGAGCCTGCCCGTCTTCGGGTCGGCGAACACGGTCGGGCTGTCGATGATGCGCGCCTTCGCCGGGTCCGCGACGGGAATCTCAATGACGTCGATGCGGAACAGCGCCGTCCGGTCATCGCCCGGAATGTCGCCGATGCAGCCGGCGAGCTCCTTTTCATCGCGCACGCGCGACGTTCCGGAATTGTAGACGATGATCTTGCCGCCTTCAGTCGCGACGACGGAATGGGTGTGCGATCCGCGGCAGGTCTGGACCTGCCCGACCTGCTTGGGCGCCGTCAGATCGCTGATGTCGAAAATGCGAAGGCCGCGGAAGCGATCGGGGCTGTGATCTTCCGCAACGCCCTGCAATCCGCAATCGACGCGCCCGCGCGTCTGCTCGACCGACATGATGAGCAGGTCGCCGACGATCGACACGTCGCCCTGGCCGCCGGGGCAGACGACGGAGCTGAGGAGCTCAGGCGCTTCGTCGGCGCTGATCTTGTAGAGGTTGAACCCGTGATAGCTTCCGGCCGCCAGCAGGTCGCCCGAAAACGCCATGTCGGTGTTTGAGAAATTGAGGAGGGGCGAGCGTTCGCTCCACTCGGACTTGTCGTCGCCGTCCTCCGCCGCGTCGCGCTTCACCGGTTTCTTGGCTTTCTTCTTTTCTTCCTTCTGCGGCTTCGGCAGCGGCAGGCCGGCGGGGTTCGCAGGGTCGAAAAAGCCGGCGGGCTTGGGCAGCGACGCGACCAGCGTCATGTGCCTCGCCGCTTGCCCGGCATCGAGAAACCCGGGCTTCAGATCGACGCGCGGGTCCGGCGACAGGCTCGCGAGCAGCGCGTTCATCTTCTTGATTTCCGCCGTCTGGTCGGTCTTCACGTCGTTGATGAACTCGAACAGCACGGGGTCGTAGGCCGCACCCGGCTGCTCGAAGAGCCTGTCGACCATCTTCAATGCGCCGTCATGATGCTTCGTCATCAGCGTCAGGAACAGGCGGTCGAATGCTGCGGCCTTGGCGCCCGATAGCTCCTTCATTTGCTCGGGCGTCGCCATGCCCATCATGCCATGATCGCCGTGATCGTGACCCGATGCGGCCGGCTTTTCCGGCTGGCCGCGTTCGGCGAGCCAGCCGCGCATGAACTTCATCTCGTCGTCCTGCGAGGCGGTGATGCGCCCTGCGGCCTCGATGATCTCCTTGCGGTTGGTGCGATCCTTGACGAGCGCCGACATTTCGACGGCCTGCGCATGGTGGACGATCATGTCCTGCATGAATCGCACGTCGTCCGGCGAGTAGCGCGTATCCGCGATCTTCACCGCCTCTTCGGCGGTGAGCGCGCGCGGCGCCGACCCCGGCGCGCCCGGCAGCACGATCGGCGGCTCCGCCGCCGAAGCGCCCGTCGCGATCCCCGCCGCCGCGCACGCAAGCAGTCTTGCGCGGAAATTCCTCCGCACCAGTCCAGTCAAAAGCATGAGCCCTCGCAAGTTCCAAAAAGCGCAGAATTGTGCTGCTTTCCGCAGGAATTGCAATGACCGGGGAAAGGCCCCCCGGCTGTCAGGCGGATTTTTTAGCCGCAATATAGCTGTCGACCAGTTCCTCCAGGATCGGCAGCGGCACAGCCCCGTTCTTCAGCACGGTGTCGTGAAAGTCGCGAATATCGAACTTCGGACCCAGCGCCTTTTTCGCCTTCTCGCGAAGATCGAGGATCTTGATCATGCCGACCTTGTAGGACAACGCCTGGGCCGGATTGTCGATGTAGCGCTCAGTTTCCTTGATGGCTTCGGATTCGCGCATCGGATTGTTGTCGAGCATGTATTTGATCATCTGCTCGCGCGTCCATTTCTTCGAATGGGCGCCGGTGTCGACGACGAGACGGCAGGCGCGGAGCATCTCGTTCTGCAGGCGCCCGAAATCCTGCATCGGGTCGGTGAAACGTCCCTGTTCCTTGGCGAGGCGTTCCGAATAAAGGCCCCAGCCTTCCGTATAGGCGCCGAAGAAGGCGAATTTCTGGAACGTCGGAACGCCGGTCAGTTCCTGCTGGATCGCGATCTGGAAATGGTGGCCCGGCGCGCCCTCATGATAGGCGATCGTCTCCATCTCGTGCTTTTGCTTGTCGGCCATGTTTTTCAGATTGACGTAGTAGATGCCGGGGCGCGAGCCGTCCGGCGTCGGCCTGTTGTAGAATGCGATCGGCGCCGTTTCCTCGCGCCATTCCTCGACGCGGCGCACTTCCAGCGGGGCCTTTGGAAGGATGTTGAAGTAGTTTCCGACATCCGCGTAGATCGCGTCGATATAGGCCTTTGACTGGTCGAGATAGGCTTGCCGGCCTTCATCCGTATTCGGAAAGAAATTGTCGGGATTGGTGCGCAGGTGTTCGAAGAACGCCGGCAAATCGCCCTTGAAGCCGACCTGCTTCATGATCTTCTTCATCTCGCCGCGGATGCGCTTCACCTCCGCGAGGCCGAGCTTGTGAACGGCGTCCGCCGAAAGGTCCTGCTCGCTCGTCCAGAAATCGATCTGCGATCTGTAATAGGCCTCGCCGTCGGGAAGCGCCCAGACGCCGTTCGGACCGACCGACTTTTCGCGAAGACCCTCAACCTTGCCGATGAACTTTTCTATGCTCGGCTTGACGACGCCCGTCAGCGCTTTCTCGCCGTCGGCGATGAGCTTTTTCTTCACCGCGGGCGCGGCGCTGAGCTTTTCGACCTTGCCCTTGAAGTCGGCCCAGATCGCGCTGTCTGCGCCCGACTGGTCATAGGGCGCGCCCTTGATGACGTTTTTCGCGTCGGTGATCACGGGATCGAAGGAGAACGAGGTCGGCACGACGCCCTTGCCGGCGGCGATCTCCATGGTCTCGATGACCTGGTCCATCGCCGCCCCGAGCCCGTTGAGGCGCGCGACATAGGCTTCCGCGTCCGACACGTCGTCGACGCGGTGAATGTTCTGCAGAAACGTCGCGGGGAAGGTCACCGGATTGTTCTGGGTTGAAAACGCGTAGCCGTGAAAACGCCACGGGAACCCGCGCAGCGAGCGCTCGCCCAGATATTCGAAAATCCTGTAGCTCACCTTGGACTGGTCGTTGAGGTTCTCATAATCAAACTCGGCGCGCAGCCGGGCGAGGTCGGCCTTGGTCTCGTCATTCTGGCGGATCGCTTCCTCGTCGGAGAAGTCATCCCATTTCCCGTAGTCGGGACCCTTCATGCCGAGTTGCGACTGGAGAAGCGGACTGTTCTTCAGATTGCGCTGGAACACCGCTTCAAAGAACGCGGCGAGGCGCTGGTCCTCGGTCTGCGCCGGCGCCTCCGCCGCGGCGGCTTGCGCAAACGCCGGAGGCGCGAAGGCGGAGAAAATCGTCGTGGCGGCGAGCAACGCTTTGATGGAACGGCGCATGAAATCCCCTTGGCTGATGAATTCGACCGCCGGAGTGCTAGCCCAAATCGGCGCCGTCCGTCGCGCATTTCGTCCCGCGAAAGCGGCGGCCGGTCGCGCGATAGTCGCGGAACGTCGAATTAGGCCCTCAAGGGTGGGCTTCAGCCCGCCGCTTCCGCCAGGAAGGCGGGGTAGACCCCGTCCTACGCGCGCCCCAGCGCCTGATCGATCGCCGCTTGCGCCGGGCGTTCCGGGCTCCTCGCGAGCGGGATCGTCTCGCGCATCTGCCCGGCGAAATGACGCAGGCAGATTTCCTCGCGCCCGAGCGGGCCGGTCGCAAAGCTCGAGGACGCCATGCCCGCCTGCACGCGCTCGATGAGGTCCTTGTCCTCGCGGTTGACGTCGCGGTTGATGCGCATGTTGAGGTAGCGCGCGGCCTTCATCTCCCGCCGCGCATCAGGCAGGGCGTAGGCGCTCTCCCGCAGGATGCAGCTTGTCGGCGTGAGCGGGATGAACTGCATGAAATCGACCTGATCCGGGTAGACGTCGAACATCAGGCTTGGCCAGAGTTTCCAATAGGTCCAGAGGCGCTGCCGCTCCGCAGGCAAATGATCGACGCGCGGCAGGACGCGCTTGTAAGCCTCGTTCGAGCGCGACGGCCCGCGCCCGTTCTCAAGGTCGCCGAAGATCTTGAAGACGCCGCGGTCGATCGCGAGGCGATAGGTCGGGCCGATGAGGTCGTTGAGACCTGCATGCGCGATCGGAATATGAAGCGCGTCGCAATAATTGTCGGTCGCGTTTTTCCAGTTCACTTCGCGCACGCGCTCGCCGATCTTGCGCATGGGCTTCATGTCGGCGGTGCGATAGAGCGCGATCTCGTCGGCGATCGGCGCCATGTACTCCTTCAGCGCAGGGCCTCCGCTGCGGAAGCGGATGAAAACGAAGCCGCCGAAGGTCGCGCACTCGACCGGCGTCAGTCCGTGCTCGGACTTTTCAAGATTCTCGTACTGTTCGATGAAGGGAACGCCCGAGAGGCGCCCGTCGAGCTGGTAGGTCCATGCGTGATAGGGGCAGACGACGGAACGGCCGCAATTGCCCTGATGGCCGTCGACAAGGCGCGCGGCGCGGTGGCGGCAGACATTGTGGAAGGCGCGGATTTCTCCGTCCTTGCCGCGCACGGCGAAGGCGATCTCGCCGACCATCTTGAAAGTCGCGTAGTCGCCGACGCCCGGAATATCGTTCTCATGGCAGACGAGGTGCCAGGCGGGCAGGAACACCTTCTCCCGCTCCAGCGCCATGAAGTCAGGGTCGGAATAGGTCCAGGCCGGCAGGCTCCAGGACGCGCTGTCGGCGACGAGTTTCGGGGCGGAGCGGACGGTCGTGGACATGGAATCTCCTCAGGACGGGAGCATAGGCGTTCCAATAGCCGCCGCCAATTCCGCGAGCAGGGCGGCGCGCGTCGATTGCGGCGAAATCAAGACCGGGATTAGCGCCAATTCCGCCGGAATCGCGGCGGCACTGTGTCGTTCCTCGTCGGGCTGGGGCGCACGACTGGAGGCAGGAATGAGGGCGTTACTGACGGCGGCGGCGGGCCTGTTCGCCGGGCTCGCAGCGCTTGGCTTTGCCGGAACTGCGGCGGCTGATGATGACCGGCATGATCGGCATCGCGACCGCGACTATTACGACGACGATCGCGGCCGGGACTATGACCGGCGCGGCGATCATCGCCGAAACTATGACCGGGACCGGCGCAAGGATTACGATCGCCGCCGGGATCGCGACCATTACCGCCATCGCGACCGCGACCGGTATCGGGATTACGACCATCGCCGCTATCGCGGCGGCTATTATGACGATCGGCGCTATCGGGGCTATCGGCCGCCCTATTGCCGGTACGACCACGATCATCGCCGCCATCACCGCGACTATTACGATTACTACCCGCGCGACCGGTACTATTACTATTAGCGCGGCGTGCTCTAGAAATCGCGCAGCATCTCGCGGGCGGCGTTGTGTCCGGGCCATCCGGTCACGCCGCC
>CAZGXT010000147.1:0-7507 GCA_964529675.1 uncultured Caulobacterales bacterium | reverse complement strand
TGTGCCGCTGGCGATCCTTGAGGAAAACGTCGACGGCTGGATCGCGGCGAAAAAGGCGGGCCGCGCCTGACGGCGAGCGGAAGGCGGGCGCAGCAAGGCGCTATAAAATAGGCAGGCTATTGAAATGGCATGGAGATTTTCCTTTCTACCGAACCTGTTTTTATAGGCTATAAAATAAATTGACCCGGACGTCCGGAGGCCATAGGCTATAAAACTTCAATCTCATGAAGCTATTAGGTTTTGTGTCTTTGATCTTGTTTTGTTCTTATAGGTTATAAATGAAGGTTCCGGCTATCCCTCCGCCCTTCCGGGATATCTTCGGAGAGATGGTTGGAGCGGCGGCCAAGGCCGGGCCGCTCGCCCTGGCGGCCCTGTCTTCGCGCACCGCGGCGGCGCAGCCGGTCGACGACAAAGGCCGCTATCTTCATTGGGAGGATTTTCGCTTCAAGCCCGATGAAGACGGCCTTTCCGCCGCCGAGCGATGGGCGCTGATGCGGCGCGCCCGCGAGGCAAGACGCGTTGAGACTCCGCTCACGGACAAGACCGGCGCGCGGTTTTTTTTCGTCAAGACCGACGCCATCGAACGCGCGCTGCACGACATCGACAGCCGGACGCGCGGCGGCGTGCGGTTCGACGGCGCGGCCCCAAGCGAAAGCGAGGCGCAGATTTTTCTCGTCACGTCGCTGATCGAAGAGCCGTTCAGTTCTTCAGTCTTCGAGGGCGCCGTCGCCACGCGCGATCAGGCGAAGAAGATCATCAATGAGAACCGCCCGCCGAAAACGCAGGGCGAGCGCATGGTCCTCAATAACTATCGGGCGATTGAATTCATCAAGGAGCGAAAACACGAGCCGCTGACGACTGCGATGATTCTGGAGCTTCACCGGCTCGTAACGCGCAAGACGTTGCAAGACGCCTCGAAAGAAGGCGCTTTCCGGGCGCCGTCGGACAACATCGTCGTCGAACACCCCGCGAGCGGAGACATACTGCACACGCCGCCGGATGCCCATGAACTCAAAGAGCGGGCGAAGGCGTTATGCGACTTCGCCAACGCCGAATCCGACGAGGGGCCCTTCATTCATCCGGTCATCCGCGCGATCATCCTGCATTTCATGCTGGCCTATGACCACCCCTTCGTCGACGGCAACGGACGGACCGCGCGCGCGCTCTTCTACTGGTCGGCGCTCAGCGACGGCTATTGGCTCCTCGAATTCATTTCGATCAGCAAGCAAATCAAGGAAGCGTCTATAAAGTACGGCCGCGCTTTCCTTGAAACCGAGACTGATGACGGCGACCTGACCTATTTCATCAATAACCAGCTGGAAATGATTGCAAGGGCCATTGACGCGCTCGACGTCTTCATCAGACGGAAGAAAGCTGAGGTCCATGCGCTGGAGCGGCTTCTCTCAAGCGACGGTTTCAGGAGCAGGTTCAATCACCGCCAGCTTGTGCTCATCAACCGCGCAGCGCGCGCGCCCGGCCTGCACATCACGATCGAGCAGCATCGCGCGACGACAGGGGTCAGCTATCTGACGGCGCGCGCAGACCTTGAAGGGCTTGCGGGCGCCCGCTTTTTAGTGAAGCGGAAGCGGGGCGTGTTGTCGGTTTACGGTCCTGCGCCGGACCTTCAGAAAATGCTTGCGCCGGAAGCACCGCGATGAATCCCTCCTCCCCGCCCCTTTCCGCCTTTATCCGCACAAAGAACGAGGCGCGCCTCATCGGCGAGGTCGTGCGCGCGGCGCGCCTCGTCGCTGACGAAGTCATCGTCGTCGATTCAGGATCAAGCGACGACACCGTCGCGATCGCCGAGGCCGCCGGCGCGCGGGTCGTCCATCAGGCCTGGCTCGGCAACGGCCGCCAGAAGCGCTTTGCCGAAGACCAGTGCCGGCACGCCTGGCTCCTCGATCTTGATGCGGACGAAGTGGTGACGCCTGCGCTGGCGGCGGAGATCGTCGCGCTGTTCGCGAACGGCGCGCCGCCCGTCCGCATCTACAGAACGCCGGTGGCGATCGCGCCGCCGGTCGGGCGCCCGTGGGAAGGCTTCGGCGGCGTCATTCGCTGTAAGCTCTATGACCGGCGCGCCGTGCGCGCGCCCGACCATGAGGCGTGGGACCAGTTCGATATTCCGGCGGGCGAGCCTGTCGGCATGCTGAAAGCGCAGATCCTTCACTACGCCTTCACGGACGCCGGCCACCTCATCGACAAACTCAACCGCAATTCGACGACGCGCGCGAAAGCGCTGGCGCCGAGGCCCCTGCCTGTTCTCGTCCTCAGGATCTTCGTCGGCCTGCCTTTTTACGTCGGCAAGCGCTATCTCCTTGACGGACTTTTCCGCGGCGGCGTCTATGGCTTTGCGTTTTCGATGATGTCGGGTTTCGGCCGCTGGATGCGCGACGTGAAAATGTATGAGCGCGTGAGGCGCGAGCGCGACCGATGACGCCGCCCTTCGGCGCGCTTGCGCCCACGTCCTTTCAGGAATCGATCCGCGCCCGCGCCGCGCGCCTTCCAGACAGCTTCATCGGCAAACGCGCGGCATCGCTGCTGCTGCGCGCGGCGGGCGGGAAATCGGGCCGGGCCTTCGACGTGACGGTCTTTGAAACCGAGCGCGCGCGGCTGCACCCTTATGACAATATCAGTGAGAAGCGCGTCTACATCACGCCGCAGTTCTGGGAGGCTGAGGAGCGCGCAGCGCTGGCGGCGTTCATCGCGCAAGGGGCTGGGCCGCTGCGCTTCCTGGACGTCGGCGCGAACGCGGGGCTCTATACGCTCTTCGCACGGTCGGCGGCGCGCGCAAGCGGTCGCGGCTTTCAGGCCGTCTGCGTCGAGCCGTCGCCGGAAATGCTGGCGCGGCTGCGGCTCAACCTGGCCGCGTCGCAGGCCGGCGACGACGCGCAGGTATTCGACTGCGCGGCTGGCGCGAGCGAAGGCGCCGACGCCTTCTCCACCAACGAGCGCAATCGCGGCGAAAGCCGGCTCGGCGGCGAAGGCGGGCGCACCGTTCGCGTGCGGCCTCTTTCCGCGATCATCGAGGAAGCAGGCGCCCCGCTTATCGATGCGATGAAGATCGACATCGAGGGCGGCGAACCAGCGGCGCTTCGCGGCCTCTTTTCAGCATGCGGCGAACGCTTTCGCCCGGGGCTGATCATCGCGGAATTGTCGCATTCAAAGCAGCTGGCGGCGCTGATCGGCGCCGAAGGTTATCGCGAAGTCCTGCGCACGAAGCGGAACGGCGTCTACCAGCGCCGCGTCTGAAGCAGGGCTTCCTATTTGTAGTAGTCTTTCACGAACAGCCGCTCCTCGACCCCTGATTTCCGGTAGCCGCCCTCCTCCGCCGTCTGACGGGCGGGGAGGTCGATCGGCCGGAACGCTTCTTCGTTGAACTCATAGGGGATCACGTCGAGGATCGACCGGATGCAGTTCAGCCGCGCTTTTTCCTTGTCGTTTCCGTCGATCGAGCGCCACGGCGCATGATCCGTGTGCGTCGCTTCAAGCATGAGGTTGCGGTATTTCGAGAACTCGGCCCAGCGCTTGCGGCCTTCGAGATCGATCGGCGACAGCTTCCAGCGCTTGCGCGGATCGCAGGCGCGGTCCTGAAACCGCTTTTCCTGCTCGTCCGCCGAGACATGAATCCAGTATTTGACGAGGATCGTTCCGGAGGAGACGAGCATGCGCTCGAATTCCGGGACTTCCTTCATGAAGGCGTCGTATTGCGCGGGCGCGCACCACCCCATCACCGGCTCTACGACGGCGCGGTTGTACCAGGAGCGGTCGAAAAGGACGATTTCGCCGGCGGCGGGGAGATGCGCGACATAGCGCTGGAAATACCATTGCGTCGTCTCGCGGTCGGAGGGCTTCGGCAAGGCGACGACGCGCCAGATGCGCGGGTTCATGCGGCGCATGATCGTCTTGATGACGCCGCCCTTGCCCGCCGCGTCGCGCCCTTCAAAGACGATCGCGACTTTCATTCCCTTGCGCGCAACCGTCTCCTGGAGCTTGGCGAGTTCGAATTCCAGCGCGTCGAGCTCGTCCTCGAATTTTTCCTTTTTCACGAGGCGACCTCCTTGCCTTCAAGATCGAAGGCGTAATCGCGGCGGCAAAATTCGCAGCTGACCTTGATGCGCCCGTCGTCCGCCATGTCGGCGAGATCGTCCGGCGAATAGCGCTCCAGCACCGCCGATATTTTTCCGGCGTTGCAGGAGCATTCCGCCCTCAGCGGCCGCGCGTCGAAGACCCTGACGCCGTCTTCGTGGAAGAGGCGGTAGAGGAGGTCTTCGGCGGTCAGCGCCGGGTCGAGGAGTTCGTCCGCCTGCGTCGTATTGAGGAACGCCGCCGCGCGGTTCCAGGCTTCCTCATCCTCGTGCGACTTCAGCACGGCTTCGCCGCGTTCGCGCGCGCCGCCCTCGCCCGGCATGAACTGCACGATGACGCCGCCGGCGCGCCAGACTTCGGCGCCGCCGGGCCGGAATACCTTGCCGACGGCGAGGCGGACCGCCGTCGGGATCTGCTCCGACTGGGAGAAATAGCCGATCGCCGCTTCCTCAAGGGTTCTGCCTTCGATCGGCGTCACGCCCTGATAGCGCTCCATGTCGGGCCCCTGGTCGATGGTGATCGCGAGGTGTCCCTTGCCCATCAGGCGCGCGAGCCCGCGCGTCTCCGCCGGCCCGCCGATCGAGGCGGTCGCGCGGATGGCGCCGTCCGAAACATAGTCGGCGACGAGCATCCTGACGTCGCCGTCGCCCTGGGCCTGGAAAATCAGCCGGCCGTCGAATTTCAGCGAAGCGCCCATCAGGGCCGCAAGCACCGCCGCTTCGCCCAGCAGTTCGGACGCCGCCGCGCTGAAGCCGTGCGGCTTCAGAACGGCGTCTACGGCGGGCCCAAGGCGTACGATCCGACCACGGACCGACCCGGCGCCGACCTGAAAGGGCAGGAGAAAATCGTCGCGCATCAGCTTTTCAGCTTGTAGCCGGATCGAAGGAGAAGATAGCTCCACGCCCCCAGCATCGCCGTCACGGCGAGCGAAACGCCGGCCCCGAGAAGGAGCGGCGCCTCCGCGACGCCGGTGAAGCCCGCGCGGAAGCCGTCGATCAGATAGAACACCGGATTGAAATGGCTGAAGGTCAGAAACGGTTCGGGCAAGGAGCGGACGGCGTAGAACGTGCCCGAAAGAAACGTCAGCGGCGTGATGACGAAATTGTTGACGGCCGCGAGCTGATCGAACTTGTCAGCCCAGACGCCGCCGACGACGCCGAGAAACCCGAACATCAGCGAGGCGAGCGTCGCGAAAAAAAGAATGACGAAAA
Organism: uncultured Caulobacterales bacterium; assembly: GCA_964529675.1. Taxonomy (GTDB): domain Bacteria; phylum Pseudomonadota; class Alphaproteobacteria; order Caulobacterales; family Parvularculaceae; genus Amphiplicatus. Next base: position 2,210 of record CAZGXT010000147.1, on the reverse strand, counting down.
CGTTCTCGATCTCCATCGGCGAGGACGAGCCGGCCATGAAGACCGCGCTCGTCGCCGCGGTGACGGCGCCGACAAGAAGACCGCGCGCGGCCGCGCCGACGACGAAGGCGACGGTCAGTTCGCTTGGCGAAAGCGGCGGCATCAGCACGTCGACGATCGACCCTTGAACCTTGCCGATGATGATCGAGGATGAGGAATTGGCGAAGGCGTTCGTGAGGATCGCCATCATCACGAGGCCGGGCGCCAGGAATTCGACGTAAGGCACGCCGCCGACATCGGCGCGACCGCCCATCGCCTGCATGAAGACGAGCAGGAACAGGAGCGTCGAAATCACCGGCGCGACGATCGTCTGGAACGACACCTTGAGGAAGCGCCGGATCTCCTTTTCGAGGAGCGTGTGGAGCCCAAGCCAGTTGACGCGGCCAAACCGGCGTTCGCCGAAGCCGAAAGGCTTTTGCTGGCCAACCGCGGGCGCCGGCGCATCGGCGCCGGGAAGGAGCGTATCGATCATGGGGGACCTGTTGCGCTGCAGGAAACCAAGGGTCAAGCGGATGAATTCGGCGACGCGCGATCTCACCAGATCTTGTGTGCAAAACTGACGGAAGGCGCCATGTTGTAATTTCGCAGGCGTAAGGTACTATATTTAGCGTGCGCTGCTGGGCAGAGGCGAGGCGCCACAAGATATTGTGATTTGAAAAGGCAAAGGGCTGGCGGGGTCGGCCAGCCGAGCGGACCCGGGACCCGGGTCCCTTTAACCACCAAAGGGAGCGGCGCGATGGCGTGGAATGACGAGCGGGTCGAGCTTTTGAAGAAGTTCTGGGCGGAAGGGCTGTCGGCGAGCCAGATCGCCTCGAAAATGGGCGGGGTCACCCGCAACGCGGTGATCGGCAAGGTGCACCGCCTCGGCCTGTCGGGCCGCGCTGCGCCGGCCAAACCCCAGCGTGGATGCGACCACGCCGCGGAGGTGATGGAGCCCGCGCCCACCGTCTTCGCGCGCAAGGCGGCGCACGCGATCATCGACGAGCCCGAATTCGTCGCGCCGGTGATCTTGTCCTCCGGCGACATGACGACGGTCGCCACCCTCAAGGGAAACATGTGCAAATGGCCGATCGGCGATCCGGCCAAGGATGACTTCCATTTCTGCGGGCAGTCGGCGCCAACCGGCAAACCCTATTGCGGCTATCACGCCAACCTCGCCTTCCAGCCGGCGCAGCGCCGTCCGGACCGGCCCGCGGCGCCGCCGCAGCGCATTATCGCAGACGCGAAGCGACGCATCGCCGGATAGGCGCAGCGAGCACTCGCCGCAGTTTGATTTTTCGCCCAGCCCTCTCTCCCCGCGCATGCGGGGATCAAGGGCGCCGCGGCTGGCGCATTGCGACTCTGGATTCCCGCTTGCGCGGGAACGAGCGGGAGGGTTGATAGCGCCGACCAGAAATTATCGCGGCGCGCGTAACCCGATTTACGACCGATTACGACAGATCCAGCGCATAGCCCGCCGCGCGCACCGTTCTGATCGGGTCGGCGTGGTCGTATTTCGTCAGCGCTTTTCTGAGCCGGCCGACATGGACGTCGACGGTTCGGACCTCGACGAAAACGTCTGATCCCCAGACGGCGTTGAGAAGCTGTTCGCGCGAGAAGACGCGCCCCGGATGCTGAATCAGGTGGTCGAGCAGGCGGAACTCGGTCGGGCCGAGATGGATTTCCTTGTCCTCGCGCCAGACGCGGTGCGCGGTGCGATCAACGCGGATGTCGCCGTAGCTGACGGCGTCCTCGACAAGCGCCGGGCGGATGCGGCGCAGCACCGCGCGCACGCGGGCGATCAGCTCCGCCGTCGAGAACGGTTTCGTCAGATAGTCGTCGGCGCCGGTTTCAAGGCCGCGGATGCGATCGGCTTCCTCCGAGCGCGCGGTCAGCATGATGATCGGCAAATTGCGGGTCTCCGGCGCCTGCCGCAGGCGGCGGCAAACTTCGATCCCTGAAATCTTCGGCAGCATCCAGTCGAGAATGACGATGTCGGGATGATATTCGCCGACCTTCAGAAGCGCGTCTTCGCCGTCCCTGGCGATACGCGTGTCGCAGTCTTCCTTCGACAGGTTGTATTCAAGAAGCGTCGCGATCGCCTCTTCATCCTCGACGATCAGCACCTTGGTTCGCGTCATGGCTTTCTCGCCGGCGCGCCAGGCTCTTCGCCCTTCGGCCGCTCTTCTGCG